>JAICUF010000020.1 GCA_025935995.1 Gemmatimonadales bacterium | reverse complement strand
GGCGAGGCAGCTCACGAGCGAGCCGACCGGGATCCGCTCCCGGAAGTCCACCCGGTCGATGCTCGCGGTCACCGCCGGCCCGCCCGCGTGCCGGATCGCCGCCACCGCCGCCGCCTGGTCCACCAGCGACATGAGCGTGCCGCCGAAGAGATCGCCCAGCACATTCTGCATGTGCGGCATCACGAAGGTCGTGATCTCCCCCCGCGAATACGACATCGCCCGCGCCTCAGGCAGCAATCATTCGCTCCTTGTGTTCACGATGTTTCCCGTCCTTCCGTCCTTCCGCCCTTCCGTCTTCTCAGTAATCCACCGGTCTCAGATAGTACTCCCCGATCGCCGTCTGGCTCACCATCGCCACCGTCGGGAGCCGCCGCTTCCAGTGCGTCGAATCCAGCCGCCGCCGCACCAGCGTCACCTCGTCCTCGGTGAACCCGCGCCGCACTACCTCCCCGGCGCGATAGCCGAGCAGCAGCCAGTGGAGGATCAGGTCGGCGCGGGGATAGGAGATCCCGAAGTCGGCCTCGTCGGTCTGACCGCGGATGAGATCGGCGCTCGCCGGCTTCGAGACGATGGCGTCGGGGACTCCCATCTCGCGGGCAAGCTCCCAGACCTGCGTCTTGAAGAGATCGCCGATCGGGTTCACGGGCGGCGAGTCGTCGGCGTGCCAGGTGAAGTAGCCCAGCAGCCGCTCGGTCTTGTTGCCGGTGCCGACGGGCAGCGCCGTGAGCGCGGCCGACAGATCGAACAGCGTGATCATGCGGGTGCGCGCCATCATGTTGCCGAGCCGTCCCGGCGACGGGTCATCGCCCAGGGCACCCGCGAGCCCGTCCACCGCGCCACTGATGTCCACCGTCCGCATCTCGATGCCGAGCTGCGTCGCCACCAGCTGCGCATGCTCCAGGCTCTCGGGGCTCGAGGTGCGGTACGGCATCCGGACTCCGATCACGTTCTCCGCCCCCAGCGCCTCCGCCGCGAGAAAGGCGACGAGCGCACTGTCCACCCCGCCCGAGAGGCCCAGGATCGCCTTGGAGAATCCCCTGCGCCGCACCAGCTCGTCACGGAGAAACTCGACCAGCCAGCGGCGGGTGAGGGGAGCCTCGATCGCCAGGGGAGAGTCGGAGGGGCCGGCGGAAGGACGGAAGGACGGAAGGGCGGAACGCTCCGACGAGGCGACGTCGGCCCGAGACCGGAGCAATCCTTCCGACCTTCCGCCCTTCCGTCCTTCCGTCCCCGCCCCGGTCCTCGCCCTATGCAGCGACCCCAACAGATGCGGCAGCCGCATCTCCAGGTCCGACAGCAGCGGCGTGTCGGCGCGCGCGCGAGTGATCTCGTCGAAATCGAGATCGCAGCGGATGAGCGATTCCTCGAAGACGGGGCCGCGGACGGCGAGGCTGCCGTCGGGCGCCGCGAGCACCGAGCCGCCGGGAAACGCCTTCCCGCCCTCGAACCCCACGAGCTGCGCCAGCGCCACGTACACGCCGTGCTCGCCGGCGATCCCCTGGATGATGCGCTCCCATCGGGAGAGACTCGACGGCCGGCCCGGGTCGGCGTCGGGCTCGATGCCGCGCGCCGGGCTCGCGCTCGGCACGATGATGAGCTGCGCGCCGTCGAGCGCGCCGAGCATCGGGACGAACGAGTGCCACGCGTCCTCGCAGATGGCGATGGCGGCGCGGCCCCAGCGGGTGTCGAACGCCTGCATGGAGCGGCCCGGCTCGACGAAGCGCTCCTCGTCGAAGACGCCGTACGTGGGAAGGAAGATCTTCCGGTGTACGTGGCGGATCCCGGCGTCGCTGCCGCCGAGCGAGGCGTACAGGGCGGAATTGAAGAGGCGGTTGTCGTGCAGCTCGTAGAAGCCGAGACAGACGTCGAGCGGCGGGGCGCCGGCCGACTCGTGCTGCGCGGCGAGGTCGTCGAACAGGCGGCCGGCGGGGAGCGCCAGCTCGCGCACGGCCCCCTCGACGAAATACCCGGTGAGCGCCGTTTCCGGCGCGATGACGAGGTCGGGCGCGGCGTCGGCCGCCGCGGCGTCCCGCAGCAGCTCGCCGAAGCGGCGCAGATTCTCCTCGTACGCGCCCTTCCGGGGGCGGACCTGAGCTATGGCGAGCCGGAGCATGTTGGTGGTAATCTACGGCCCATGGGCCTGATCTGGTACGTCGCGCTCGGCAGCGCGATCGGCGGCGCGGGACGCTATCTGGTCGCCGGGCTCGTGCAGCGGGGGGCGGCCACGACCTTTCCCACCGGCACCCTCGCCGTCAACCTCACCGGCTCGTTCCTCCTCGGCCTGATCATCCGCTATGCCATCGAGACGCCGACGGTGAGCCCCGAGATCCGGGCCTTCCTCACGATCGGGATCTGCGGCGGCTACACCACCTTCTCCACCTTCAGCTTCGAGACGGTGCGGATGCTGGAGGACGGCGAGTGGATGCGGGCCTCGCTGTACATGGCGCTCAGTCTCGTCCTCGCGATCGGCGCTGTCTTCCTCGGCTTCGCCGCCGCGCGGCAGCTCATCGCACTGCGGGTGAGATAGGAGGAGCGATGCACGGGTTCGAGGGCGAACGGACGCTCATGCGCATCCACATCGGCGAGCGCGACAAGTATCAGAGCCGCCCGCTCTATGAGGCGATCGTGCTGCTGCTCCGGGAGCGGCACTTCGCGGGCGCCACCGTGATCCGGGGCATCATGGGCTTCGGGGCCACAGCGCGCCTGCACGCGGAGAAGAACCTCCGGCTCTCGCTCGACCTGCCGCTCGTGGTCGAGTGCATCGAGACGGAGGAAATGATCCAGAGCATCCTTCCCGAGCTCGACGCCATGATCGGCGGCGGGCTCATCACGCTCGAGCGCGCCCGGGTGATCATGTATCGGCCCGAGACGCCGTCAGGAGACCGGACTTCCGCATGACCCAGACGCCATTCGATGCCCTCCGCGGCGCCCCGAATGCCTGCCAGGTGACCCCGAACGTCATCACCGGCGGCCAGCCCACGGCCGCGCAGCTCGCGGCACTCAAGGCGGCGGGCGGCGCCATCGTGCTCGACATCCGCGATCCGATGGAGCCGCGTCCCCTCGACGAGCCCGCCGAGGCCAGGGCGCAGGGACTGGAGTACGTGAACGTGCCGGTCTCGAGCGGATCGCTGGGTGACGAGAAGCTGGAGCGGATCCTGGCCGTACTGCGCGGCGCGGGAGACAAGCCGGTCTTCTTTCACTGCGGCAGCGGGAACCGCGTGGGCGGCGCGATGATCGCCTGGCTGATGCTGGATCGGGGAATGGACGAGGAGGACGCGGTGGAGCAGGCGATGCGGATGGGACTTCGAAGCCCCGAGTACCTCGAGTGGGGACTCGACTACGCGAAGCGGCACGCCAAGCGGTAGCGACCGCAGGGGTAAAACAAGCGGGGCGGCCCTCCATCGGCCGCCCCGCTCGGCTTCATCTCCCGTCCGACCTACCGGAACCGTCCCCGATTGGCCTGCGACGGCCGGGCGTATCCGCCGCCACCGCCGCCACCCCGTGAAGGCTCGGCGCGCGGCGATTCCGCCCGCTGCGGCGGCGGCGACATCCGGGGCTGCTCACGGGGCTGCTCGCGCTCACGCGGCTGATACTGCCGCGGCTCCGCGCGCTCCGGCCGCTGATAGTCGCGCGGCTCCGGCCGCTCGACCGGCGCGGATTCGCGACGCGGCGCCTGCCACGAGCGGTTCTCGGGCGCCGCTCGAACTTCCCTCGGGTCGGACCCGGCGCGCACCTCGCGCGGATCGGGCTGCACCCGCCGCGCCTCCGGGAAGCTCTCCATGCGGCGGGTGCGCTCGGCCTGCCGATCACGCTGCGTCTCGCGGACCGGATCGGCGCGGCGACCGTTGTCCCGGCTTTCACCGCGGTTCTCCGAGGGCGACGCCTTCACTTCCCGCGGCTGGTCGTTCCGCCGGTCATCCGACGCGCGCGCGCGCTCCGGCGACCGCGACTCCTCGACCCGCTGCCGCCGCATCTCCATCGCGTCGTCTCGCGCGCGCGCCGCGGGCGAGACCTTGGGGCTGCCGTCGAGATCCGGCCGTGACGGGGTCCCGATGATCGGCGTCTGTGCCGGCGGCTGGCCGTACACGGTGTGCGTCGCCTGGCGGACGTCGCGGCCATTCCGGGAAAGCGTTCCGTACGCGCCGACGCCGCTCCAGGTGCGGTTCACCGCCTTGAACTGGTACGGGGAGTAGATCGGCCCCTGATACGTCCGCGAGTTGTGCCCGTAATACCCGCCATAGTACCCGCCGTAGTTTCCGGGATAGCGGTAGGCGGGACGGTAGCGGTAGCTGCCGTAGTAGAACGGGTCGTAATAGAAGGGATCGTAGGCGAACGGATCGTAGTACGAGTACCGGTAGGGCCGGCCGAAGATGAGGTTCACCGAAAGACCCGACCGCCCCGAGAAGTAGTAGGGGTCGCAGTCCCAGCTGAGGTCGCAGAACGGATCGTAGTACGAGGGCCGCACGTAGATCGGCGCCGCCGGCGCGTAGTACGCGGTCGAGTTGTACGAGGTACCGTAGGAGACGTCGTAGGTCAGGAGATCGTAGTCGAACCGGCCGCCCGCCATCCGGCGCACCATGTCGGTGAGGTCGGGCTCGGGATCGCTGCCCAGCTGGGTGGCGTTGAGCGCGCGGTAGTCCCAGTGATCGCCCTGCACGAATTCGTCGAACTTGAACGGATCGGGAGACACCGCCGCGTAGATCGTCCCCTCACCCGACGACACGTCCACGGTGAACGACTCGCGGTCGCCCCGGCCGCGCAGCTCGTAGCGGTGACCGCCGCGGAGGAAGTTGTCGTCGCCCGGATCGAGCGGGAACAGAATGCGGACCCGCCCCTCGGGATCGGCATGGAGCACGACGACGTACCCGTCGTCGTCGGTCTCCACCTGGACCTTGGCGCGGTCGCCTCGCTCGAAATGTCTGTCTTCGTTGATGAAAAGCCGAATCGGCGGGTCCTGCGGACCGACGGCGGGCGCCCCGCTGCCGGCGGCGAGTGCGATCAGGAACGCGGCGATCATGGATACCTCCAGAACTGGGGCCGGCGGCTCACCAACCGGGGACGGGACAATCGTCCCGCATTGCACTGCCAGCCCCGTGCCATCCGGTTAAAGCGCTACGACAAAACAACTTATGCCAGTGGACCAGGGGGCCGCCGTCCACTTTTCAGGACACTCAGGGCTTGGCGGTGTCACGGCCCCCGTTCCAGCGGTGCCAGTACATCCGCATCTCGCTGATCAGCTCTCCAGCCGTCTCGCAGAAGATGGCGCCGCGGGCGTCCACCCATTCCCCGGTGCGCCGGCGCCGGAAGACGCACTTGAACTCGGTCGAGAACCAGGGACCCGCGGCGTAGATCTCGCCGGCCGTGAAGGTCACCTCGGACTGATTGTAGGGCATCTCCGCCCAGTAGCCGCGGATCGCCTCGCTGCCGGCGAGCGGCGCGGAGAACGGCGTCTCGATGAACACGGCGTCGGGCGCATAGACCGACATCATGAGCTCGACATTTCCCCGTTCCCATCCCTTCCCGAAGGTGTCCACCAGGGTGCGGCCGATGAGGCGAGTATCGGTCATCGTGCTCGTGGGTTGCTCCCCTCTGTTGATCGGTGGACATTCCGGAAGCCCATGCCCTTCAACATATACGCGCGCCCGCTCCGGTGCGCCGCCGTCGCGGCCGCCGCGCTCCTGAGCCTCGCACCGGCGCTCGCCGGTCAGGGCTGCCCCGCCGCCTCGGGCGCGGCCTCGGCCGCCGGCTGGCGGGCCTACCGCGCCGACTCGCTCGGGCTCGCGGGCACCCTCTTCGACCGGGCCCGCCGTCTCTGCGCCACCAATCTCGATGCGGCCGCGGGGCTGGGCTATGTCGCCCTGCGGGAGGGAAGGCCGGTCGTCGCCGAATCGCTCTTCCGGTTCGTGGTGATCCGCGACTCGATGAATACGGACGGCTGGGACGGCCTGGCCCGCGCCGCGCTGCGTGTGGGTGACACCACGACCGCCGGCGCCGCGGCACGGCGGGTGCTCGCCCGGGACCCGGGCAATACCGACATGCAGGCCCTGCTCACCCGCCTCGATCCCGACCGCGGCCGCCCGCATCCGACGCCGTTCGTCCGGCCGCGGCAGCTTTCGCTTCCCGCACGGGTCACCGGCGAGCGCTTCGAGATCCCGGCCGCCGGCGGCGGCTGGCGCCCCATCTATGTAAAGGGCGTCAACCTCGGCGTGGCGCTTCCGGGGCATCACCCGTCGGAGTTCCCGCTCGACTCGTCCCTCTACGCCGGCTGGCTCGACACCCTGGCCGGACTCCGCGCGAATACGCTTCGCGTCTACACCATTCTGCCGCCCGCCTTCTATCGCGCGCTCGCGGCCTGGAACGCGGGCCACCCGAAGCAGGTGCTCTGGCTCATGCACGGCGTCTGGACGGAGCTGCCCCCGGACGACGATTTCGACGATGCCGCGTGGAAGGCGTCGTTCCGGCGCGAGATGGAACGGGTGGTCGACCTGACGCACGGCCGCGTCACCCTGCCCGCGCGACCCGGCCATGCAAGCGGCCGCTACGACGCCGACGTCTCCCGCTGGACGCTGGGCTACATCATCGGCCGCGAGTGGGAGCCGTATGCGGTGAAGGCGTACGATCAGGCTCACGCGGGCCGGCGCACGTGGCGCGGCCGCTACCTCGAGCTCGCCACCGGCACGCCGATGGATGCCTGGCTGGCGGAGCAGTGCGACTACATGCTGGCCTACGAAGCCGATCGATACAACGCGCTCCGGCCCATCGCCTACACCAACTGGCCGACGCTCGACCCGCTGACGCATCCTACCGAGGCGACCACCGCCGAAGAGCTGGCCTGGCGCCGGCGATCGGGCCGGGGTAACACGGTCGCCGCGAATGAGTACGAGAACGACGCGGTGGCGGTGGACGCATCGCTGGTCCACCCGACCGCGGCGAATCCCGCGGGATGGTTCGCGAGCTACCACGCCTATCCGTACTACCCCGACTTCATGCTGCACGAGCCCGGCTATCTCGCGGCGCGCTCGAGCGAGGGTCCCTCCGCCTACTTCGGCTACCTCACCGATCTCCGCCGCCATCACGCCGGCATCCCGCTCCTCATCTCGGAGTACGGCGTGCCGTCCAGCCGCGGCGTCGCGCACCTCCAGCCCCAGGGCTGGAATCACGGCGGCCACGACGAGACCGCGATGGCGGGGATCGACGCCCGGCTCACCCGCGAAATTCACGAGGCGGGCGCCGCCGGCGGGATCCTGTTCGCCTGGCTGGACGAGTGGTTCAAGCGGAACTGGGTGGTCATCGACTTCGAGATTCCGCTGGAGAACACACGCCAGTGGCACAACGTGATGGACGCCGAGCAGAACTACGGATTGCTCGGCGAGTACGCCGGGCCCGCGGGAGCCTCGCCGCTGCCCGGCGAGGCTCCTGCGCGATGGCGGTCGCTTCCCCGGATTTCCGCGGGACAGGGCACGCTCGGCCCGCTCCACGCGGGGTCGGACGAGTCGTACGTCTATCTCGCGCTCGCGACCGCCCCACTCGACTGGGGGCGTGAAGGGATCGAGATCGGCATCGATACCTGGCTCCCCGGCCGGGGGCAGCACCGCCTGCCTGCGAGCGGGCGCACCGGGGCGACCGGCTACGAGTTCGTGGTCGAGCTCAGCGCTCCCGACAGCGGCGCGATGCGCGTCGCCCCGGAGTACAACCGCTATACGCCGATCGCCGATCTCGCCTCGGGCGAGGATTTCGGCCGCTTCTACCGGCGCCCCGTCACCGTGGCGGACCGGCGGGACGGGCGGTTCGATCCGATGTTCGTGGTGACCAACCGCTCGCGGTATGCGCGGGACGGGACCTTCTTCCCCGCCTCGGGCGTCGACCGCGGCCGTCTGCGTTACGGAACGACTGCAGCGAGCACCCTGTCCGACTGGTATTACGATTCAGCGGCGGGGCTGCTCGAGCTCAGGATTCCCTGGGATCTCCTGAACGTGACCGATCCCTCGACCAGGACACTCCTGCTCGATCACGCGGCGGAGGGACCGTTCGGCACCGTGACGGCCGACAGCTTTCACTTCAGCGTGGTGCGCTACGCCAAGGCCGGCAGGCGCGCGAGCGGCGTCATCGAGGCGGCGCCGTGGACCTGGCGCGGCTGGAGCAGCCCGCAGTCGCACGCGCGGCTCAAGCCCGCCGCAGATTCGATGCGCGCGGTGTGGCGCGCCCTTCCCTGAGACGGGAGCATCCGTGAATCGACGCCTGCTCGCCCTTGCGCTGCTGGCCGGGAGCGCGAGTCCGCTCGCGGCCCAAGTGGCCGACGGCAACCGCGCGTGGGCCGAGGGCCGCTATCCGGAGGCGCGGGCGGCGTACGAGCGGGCTCTTGCCCAGGATCCATCGTCGGTCCGCGCCCTCTACCGGCTCGCGGTGCTCGCGGCGTGGGACAACCATCTCGACTCTTCGCTGGCGCTGCTCACGCGCGCGCGCGCGATCGAGCCGGCCGACCCCGATGTGCGGACCGCGGAAGCACAGGTGCTCGCGTGGCAGGGGAAGCTCGGGCCGGCGCTCGCGCGATACGACAGTTTGCTGGCGGAGGATCCCGAGCGGCGCGAGGCGCAGCTGGGCCGAGCGCGTGTGCTGGCCTGGCAGGGCCGCTACCGGGCCGCGGATTCCGCGTACGCGCTGATCCTCTTCGCGGATCCGCGCGACCCGGCGGCGCTCGCCGGCCGCGCGCAGGCAGCGCGGTGGCGAGGCCGCGACCGGGCTGCCGGCGAGTTCGTGGCGCGTGCGCTCGCCGCCGACCCGGCGAACCGCGATGCGCTGACTGTGCGACGCGAGCTGCGCGAGGCGAGCGGTCCGAGAGTCGAGCTGACCGGCGGCTGGAACAACGACTCCGACCACGACACCAACTGGAGCGAGTCGCTCACCCTCTCCACCGGCCTCGTCCCCGGCCTTCGCGTCTTCGGGACCGGCGGGCTGCAGCAGAGCAGCGATCCGGTGCGCCACGCACACCGGTCGCTGATCGAAGGCGGTGCCGAGCTGTCGGCGGGGATGGCGCGGATCACGGCGGCCGCCGGAGCGCGCGAGCTCGATCCCGACGGCGCGGCGTCGCGTTCCGAGTTCACGGCACGGGGGGGCCTCGGCCTGCGGCCGGCGCGCGGCGTGGGTGTGGGGGCAACCTTCGCGCATCTGCCGCTCGACGAGACGGCGTTTCTCATCGGGAGCGGGCTCGACATCGACATGCTGGACGGCAGCGTCGATCTCCAGCTCGCCCGGCACACGGCGCTTGGACTGGGCGGCGGGGCCGCGTGGATCAGCGACGGCAACCGCCGCGTCTCCGCGGTGGCGGCGCTCACCCAGGACGTGAGCCGCCACTTCTTCGTCGGGGCCTACGGCCGGCTGCTGGACTACCGCCAGCACGGTGTCGGCTATTTCTCGCCGGATCGCTTCGGCATGGGCGAGGCGCGGGCCGGCGTCATGGCGGCGGCGCGTGGCTGGGAAGGCCGGTTGAGCGGCGGGCTGGGCGTCCAGCATACGTCCGGCTCGTCCGCGCAGGCCGAGTGGCACGTGGAAGGGCGCGTGGCCCGGCGGTGGAACGGTGTGACGTCGGCCGAGCTGTTCGGCGGGGTGACCAACAGCGTCGCGAGCTCGGTGACGGGCGCGTATCGCTACCGCTACGCGGGCCTCCGGATTCTGATCGGCCTTTAACGCCCGACGTAGGTCTCGAAGAAGCCGGATCCGGTATCCGCCACCGGCTCGCCGAGGAGGCGGCCGTCGAGCGTGAAGCCGCCGCGCATCTGGAGGAAGTAGCGACGGAACGCGGACGCCGACGAGCGGGATGCGACGGCGTCGGTGACCGAGACGCGGAGCCGGACGCTGTCGTCGTCGCGCGCCGCGCGGAGCTGGAAGGATGCGGGGCCGTCCACTCCCGCCGACCTCGTCGGGCGCGACCCGGTGTAGCTCACCGACCGGAAGCGGAGCACCTGCCGGATGCCGAGCGAGTCCACCGCCACCAGCACGAACGGCGCACCGCCCGCGGCGGAATCACCGGTGAGTACCCCGCCGTAGAGCACGTCGAGATCCCGCCCGTGCGCCACACCCCACTCCCACGTCACCGCCCGCCACACACCCCAGTTGTGATCGTGATATCCACGGACCCCGGCCACCGCGCGGCAGACGTCCCGCGCGCAGAACCGCCCGCTGACCGATGCCGAGAGCGCCGGGACCACGTACCCCGAGACGAAGGGCTCCGCGCGGAGCTCGGCCGGGGGGAAGTAGCGGCTGGGCGCCGGCGTCAGGGTGAAGTCGATGTCCGCGCGGCCGGGGATCCGCGCGGTGACGTGGTAGATGCCCCCGCGCTGCCGCACGGCGCTCGAGCCGATGGCGAGGTCCGCGGCGAGCGTGTCGAGGCGGACACCCCGCGAGGTGACCGAATCGGCGAAGCGTTCGTAGACGCCGTCGGGCCGGCGGTGCGTCAGGAGCACCGCCCCGCCCCAGCGCCCGCCGGGTACCGCGCCGCCGACGAGGAGGGTGACGTACCACCACTCGCCGGGCGCCGTCTCCACGTTGAAGTAGTGCCACTCGGCCCAGGTCGAGTCGGGCGCGGGCGGAATGTGGAAGTGGTCGAGGCCGTCGTAGAGCTGCTGCCGCGTCGGCTCGATCCACTCGCGATCGGCCGGCGTATCGCCCCAGCTGCCGGCCACGAGCGCGAGCGGCGCGCCGGTCGCGGCTGCGCGGCTCGGGATCTCGCCGCCGGCCCGGGTCACGACGGTGCGGCCATGGGCGGTGAGATACAGGAGCTTGTTCTCGATCGCCGGCGCCACCGCCGCGACGGCCGTGGCCTCGCGCGGCCCGCCCAGGAGCTGGCGCGTGAGGTAGCGCGCGCGGTCGATGCCGAAGAACATTCCGGTGACGCCGCCGGTGCGCATCGCTTCGACGTCGATGCCCTCGGGCAGCACCGTCACCTCGCCGCCGCCCACCAGTGCCACGTCCCGCGACTGCTCCAGCATCGCCTCCCCCACCGAGAGGAGGACGATCATGACGCCGACGCCGAGCGCGAAGCCGGCCAGCAGCACGAGCGAGCGACCCGGCCGGACCGCGAGATGACGGAAGGCGAGGAGGAAAAGCATCAGCCGCGCACCCGGCCATCGAGCATGTGCACGACGCGCCCGGCCTCGGCGGCGAGCCGCTCATCGTGCGTCACGACGACGAGGGTGCTGCCGTCGGCGGTCAGCCGGCGGAAGAGGGCCAGGATTCCCGCTCCGGTCGCGGCGTCCAGCTCGCCGGTCGGCTCGTCGGCGAGGATGAGCGCGGGACGGTTCGCGAGGGCGCGCGCGATGGCCACGCGCTGCATCTCCCCGCCCGAGAGCTGCACCGGACGGTGCGCGGCGCGGTCGAGGAGTCCCACATAGTCGAGCAGCGACCGCGCGCGCTCACGCCGCTCGTCCCGCGGCACGCCCGCTTCGGCCATCGGCAGCTCGACGTTCTCGAGCGCCGTGAGGACCGGCAGCAGGTGGAAGCGCTGAAAGATGAAGCCGAGGCGGAGGAGCCGAAGCCGCGTGAGGGCGCGGTCGCCCAGCGAGTCGAGGCGCGTGCCCAGGATCTCGACGTGGCCCGATGTCGGCAGGTCGATCCCGCCGAGAAGCTGCAGCAGGGTGGACTTGCCGCTTCCGGACGGACCCGCGATCGCCACGTACTCGCCCGGCTCGATCGCGAGCGAGACCCCGCGGAGCGCATGTACGACGCCGCCGCTCATCGAGTAGTCGCGCGTGACCTCGGCCGCGACGGCGACGCTCACGTCGCCTCCGCCCGGAGCGTCGCCGCGATGGGCGCGCCGGCCGCGCGCCAGGCGGGATAGAGTCCCGCGAGCGTGCCGGTCACGAGGAGCGCCGCCGCGGCGAGCGCGATCGCGTCCGGCCGCGGGACGAAGAAGGAGAACGCCGCCGGCAGGCCGGGAAAGCTCGTGAGAATGGTGTCGAGGTAGCGCGCGGTCGCGAGGCCGAGCGCCGTGCCGAGCGCCGCGCCGAGGAGCGTGAGCGCCAGGCCTTCGGCCATGACTTGGCGCACGACGTGCGCGCGGCTCACGCCGATCGCCCGGAGGGTGACGATCTCGCCGAGCCGCTCGTTGACGGTGATGGTGAGAAGCGTGGTCACGAGGAGGACGGTGACGAGCAGACTCACCGTCCCGAGGATCCCGGCGAGCTGGCGGAAGTACAGCATCCTGACGCGGAAGGCGGCGACCAGATCCGTGACGCTGTTGGCCGCGACGCGGGGGAACCGCCCGCGGAATGAGCGTGCCACCGCGTCGGGATCCGCGCCGTTCCGCACCTTCACCATGAGGAGCGACACGCGGTCCTCCGCCGCGCGCCCGGTCATCGCCTGCAGCGTGCGGAGCGGAAGCCCGATCGAGCGCTGCCCGCGATAGTCGTAGAGCCAGCGCACCGTACCGCGGACGGTGAAGGTGCGCTCGCCGCCGGCGCCGGCGGTCCCGGGATCGAGACGGGCCGCCAGCGTCACCCGATCGCCGGCGGCGGCGTGGAGCACGGCCGCGGCAGGATCGCTGAGCAGGAGACCGGCCGTGTCGCCGGGCGCGAGATCGTGGCCGGTCTCCACCTCATAGATGCCCTGCGCGTCGGGCTCCACGCCGTAGGCGAAGAGCGTCACCACCGAATCCCCGCGCCGGGCAAAGACGCTCGCGCCCAGGACGGCACCGGCGGCGGCGATGCGGGGATCGCCGCGCAGCGCGGCGCGGAGCGTGCCCGCGCCGGCGATCGTCGCCTCGGCGTCGAACGGCAGCGTGCCGGCCGGCGTCACGCGGATCTGGAAGCCGCGGGTCAGCATCAGGTCGGCGAACGACCGCTCGAGTCCTCCGCTCAGCATCACCATGTCGAGGAGCATCGCCGACGCGACCGCGATGCCGGCGAGGGACAGCGCGGTGCGGAGCGGATGCCGCGCGAGGCTTCGCGGCCCCCAGCCCGCGATCACCCGCGCCCCCAGAGCACCATGGGCCGGGTGCGCGTGAGCCGCGCCGCCGCGAGCGCGCCGGCCACGAGGCCGAGCGCGAGCGACAGCGCCACGCTGAAGGCGACGATCGACGGCGTGATGAGCGAGAAGACGAGCCGCGTCTCGAACAGCCGCTGGTAATAGAGGTTGGTGAGGGCGCCGGCGCCGAGGGCGATCCCCGTCCCCAGCACCGAGCCCGCGAGCGCCACGAGCGCGGCCTCGAGGAGCAGTGCCCCGAAGATGGTCCGGCGCCGGACGCCCACGAACCGCATCACGGCGGCGTCGGCCCGGCGCTCCTCGACCTTGAGCAGCATGATGCAGAGCAGGAAGACGGCGCTCGCGACGATGCTGATGACGGCGATGGCGCGGTGGAACCGGCTCACGACGAGAAAGGTGCGGGACGATTCCGCGGCGATCGCCGTGGAGGGATAGGCGCGGAAGCCGAAGGCGAGCGCGTTGAGCCGGCGCGCCGCGGTGTCGGGCGAGACGCCGGGCCGGAGCGTCACGCCGAACCGATCGACGCGGTCGGGCGTGCCCAGAAGCTGCGCCAGGTCGGACAGGTGCAGCCGGACGCGGTACTCCCGGCGGAGCACCGCCGCCGGGTCGGGGGGAGGCTCGAAGACGGCGCCCACGACGGCGCGCGTCTCCCGGGATTCCGCGGTGGCCGCCAGCGCCACGGTATCCCCGACCCGAAGCGTGAGCTCGGCGGCCAGCCGGCGCTCGACCGCGACGCGGGGAAGCTGCGCCGCGATCAGGAGCGCCAGGAGCATCAGCCCTGCTTGCCGCCGAGCGCCCGGGCGATCGCCGCCTTCACGGTGACGCGGGTCTCGCTGGCCGCGGCGCGCTGAAGCGCGGTCCGCCCCGCCGCGCCGCCCACCCGGCCGAGCACACCCACCGCCTGCACGGCGTAGAGCGGGTCATAGTCGCCGAGTCCCTTCGTCGCGACAGCGGCGGCGCGGGCGCTGTCACCCAGCTGCACCAGGGCCTCCAGCGCGGTGCCGCGGAGGTTCCGCGGCTCGCTCGGAGCGGTCAGACGTTCGAGCGCGTCGGCGCCGCGCGGATCGCGCAGCCGGCCGAGACTCACCGCCGCGCCGGCGCGGTTGTTGGTCGGCAGGCCGACGGCGGTGGCCGCGATCAGCGCGGGCACGGCCGCCGCGCCCGCGACGCGAGCGTAGACGGTGAGCGCGTTCGCCCGGACGGCATCATTGGGGTCGCTGTCCATCATGGCCTTCGCGACGGGGGCGGCCGCCGCCGAGTCGAGCCGGAACAGGGTGGCGAGCGCCGACGAGCGAACGCCGCTCTCCGGATCGCGGAGCGCCGAGCGCACGGCATCGAGGCCGGCGGGCGAGTGGTCGGCGGCCATCTGCGACACCGCCACCGCGCGGAGCGTCGGACTCCGCTCGTTGAGCAGCACGAAGCGTCTCGCCATGACGGCCGCGGAATCGCTCGAACCGGCCAGCGCCCGGAGCGCCCAGTTCCGCGCCGCCCAGTCGGTGTCGTGCCGCGCCAGCTCGGCCAGCTCGGCCGGCGTCTGATCGGTCGTCACGGTGCCGAGGAGCCAGCCGCCCTCGTCGAACCGGAAGGTCACGGGTGTCGACGGCAGCGCGATCGAGAACGTCTCCGACGGCTTCGTCACCATGATCTCGTGTCTCACCACCGAGTCGCGCGTGACGACGCGGATGGTCGCCGGGAAGCGGAAGAAGGGATGCGTCGAGTCCACCGCCTGCGTCTCCTCGACCGTGACGGCGAGGTTCTTCGTACCGGGGTCCCAGCGCCGGCTCACCTTCACCTTCGGGTAGCCGATCCCGTAGGCCCACTGATTGAAGAACCAGTCGAGATCGCGGTTGGCCACCTTCTCGAAGGCGACGGCGTAGTCGGCGGTCGTGACCGGCCGGTGCGCGTTGTCGGTCAGGAAGCGGTGCATCCCCGCCCAGAAGAGCGAGTCGCCGAGGAGGCGGCGGAGCTGGTGCGCCACCTGGGCGCCCTTGGGGTAGACGTGCCCGCTGAAGAAGAGGACGATCGGGTCGTCGCCGTCGTACGTGCCCCAGACGAGCGGCCGCGGCTGGTTGACGTCGGCCTGCATCGCCTGCTGCTGCTGGCCCCACCACGATTCCTGGCCGGCGTCCCACCCGCGGCTCTTCTCGTTCTGCACCGACTCCATGTAGGTCGTGAGCCCTTCGTTGAGCCAGATGTGCGACCAGTCGGCGGCGGTCGTGAGGTCGCCGAACCACTGGTGCGCCAGCTCGTGCGCGTTGAGCCCGCGGCCGGCGTTCTCGGGTTCGCCGCCGGCGCCGTGCAGCACGAGGTCGGTCTGCGTCGTGGCCGAGACGTTCTCCATGCCGCCGAAGGTGAAGTCGGGGATGATCGACTGCGCGTACTTGGCCCAGGGGAAGTTGACGCCGAGCACGCGCGAGTAGATCTCGATCATCGACGGCGTCTCGCCGAAGGTGCGCCATGCGGCGGCCGTCGTGTCGGGCGAGACCCAGTACTCGACCGGGACGCCGCGCCAGTTGTCCTCCAGCACCGTGAAGGGCGCCACGACCACGGAATACAGATAGGTGGACGCCGGCTCCTCCTGCGACCAGTGCCACACCTGCCGCCCGCCGGCCGCGGGCGTCACCCCGACCAGGCGGCCGTTGGACAGCACCTTCATCCCGCTGTCGGCGGTGACGTAGAACTCCCAGGTGGTCTTGTCGTTGGCGGCGTCGTAGGTGGGAATCCAGTTGCGGGTCTCGGTGGCTTCCCCCTGCGACCAGATGACATGGCGGCGGGGGACGAAGTAGATCCCGCGCTCGGGGACGGTGTGATAGCGGATCGTGAACTCGACGGTGTCGCCGGCCCGCGCCGCGCGCGGAAGGCGGACGGTGACGTGCGAGGTGTCGTAGGCGAAGCGCAGCTTCCGTCCGCGCGCGTCGCCCGCGCCGTCGATCGTCAGGTTGCCGGCATCGAGCCGCACGCTGTCCGCCGGTGCGGTGAGGGCCAGTCGCGTGCGGACGCTTCCGGTCACGAGCCGGCGGCCCATGTCGAACGACACGTCGATCCGCTGATGGAGCAGGTCGAACGCGTGTCGGCGGAGGGGCCAGTCGCGCGGCGGCACGTACTGGCCGACGGTGCCCGAGGCCGGCTGCTGAGCGAGGAGTGACGGGGCGAGGATCACGGAGGCAAGCAGGCAGAGGGCGGCGCGGCGCATCGGAGCTCCTGGTTCGCGGCTGGTGTGCCCGGACAGTAATGGCGGGGGGCCCGGGAGTCGAGAACCATACGTGCGGAAGGTGACGCGGGATGCAGGCGGGGGCACAAGCGACGAAGGCGCCCATCGGGGCGCCTTCGAAGCCATGCCCAAGCCGACCGGCTCAGGGCTGGGCCGGCGGCGCCTTCTTCGCGAAGTCGCCCGCCTTCACGATCACGACCTTCGACGGATCGATGTAGCGCCGCATCGCCGCGTTGAGCTCGGCCGGCGTGAGCGCGGTGATGCGCTGCTCGAAGCGCGTGTCATAGGCCAGCGTGCGCCCGAGGAAGAGGTCGTTGGCCAGGAGCGAGGCCAGCGAGCCATCCTGCGCCCGCTGCAGCTGGCGCTGCTGCAGGTAGCCTTCCCGCGCCTTGTTGATCTCTTCGGCGGTGAACCCGTCGCGGATCGCGCGGGTCAGCTCCTCGCGGAACGCCGCCTCGAGCCGCGCCGCGTTCTCCGGCGCGTAGATGGCGTAGGCCTGGAACATCCCCGCGCTGTCCTGCGGCGCGGCCGAGAGGCCGGAGCCCACCCCGTAGCTGATGCCCTCCTTCTGCCGGATCCGCGTCGCGAGCCGCGAGTTCAGGAACCCACCTCCCAGCATGTAGTTGCCCAGGACCAGCGCGGGGTAGCTCGGATCGTCGTCCCGCACCGGCAGGTTGAGCCCGGCGAGGAAGAAGGCATTCGCCTTGTCGGGCGTCTCGATCGACACCGTCGTCGACGGGCGGTCGCGGTAGACGCTCCGCACCCGCGTGAACGGCTGGGCGCTCTTCCAGCTGCCGAAGAGCTGATTCAGCTGGGCCGTGATGGCGGCCTGATCGAAGTCGCCGACGACGGCGATCTCGCCGTTCGACGCGCCGTAGAAGTCGTCGTAGAACCTCCGGGCGTCATCGAGCGTCACCGCCGTGTAGTCGGCCACCTGCTCCTCCAGCGTGGCCACGTAGCGCGGGTGGCCCTTGGGCCACGGATTGATGTAGCGGCTGAAGGCGATCGAGCCGAGCGACGTCGGCTCGGACTTCTGCTCCTCCAGGCTCGCGAGGTTCTCGCGGCGGAGCTCGTCGAACTCCTTCGCGTCGAAGGCGGGATGCATCAGGACGTCGCCGACGACCGCGAGCACCGCCGGCAGGTTCTCGCGCACCGTCTCGATCCGGACGAACGCGCCGGTGGCGGACCCGCTGAGACTGACGTTGGCCTTGAGCCGGTCGAGCTCGTCGCGGATCTGCTGGCGCGTCCGCGTCTTCGTGCCGCGCATCAGCATGTCGCCAGCGACGTCGGCCGCCACGGCGCGGTTCATGAGACTCTGCTCGCTGCCGAAGTGCAGGTTCATGGTCGCGATGACGGTGCCGCCCCGCGTCTTCTTGGGCAGGAGCGCCACCTTGAGCCCGCTCGGGAGCGCGCTCCGCGTCGTCCGCTGCTCGATCACGGCCGGCGACGGGTCGAACGCCTCGCCCACCGAGCGGGCGGTGTCGCCCTTGTAGTCCTTCACCAGCGCCGCGACGTCGGGCGTGGCGGGGATCTCGCTCCGTTCCGGCTTCGGCGTCGGGACGAAGATCCCGAGCGTCATGTTCGCGGGCTTGAGGTAGGCGGCGGCGACGCGCTTCACGTCGTCCGGCGTGACCGCGCGGATCCGGTCGCGGTTGAGGAAGAGGAGCCGCCAGTCGCCCATCGACTGCCACTCGCTGAGCTCGAGGCCGATGCGGGCGGAGTTGTTGAGCGAGAGCTCGATGCCCCGGAGCATTGCCGTCCTGGCGCGGTCCACTTCCTCCGCGGTCGGCGGCGTCGTGGCCAGGTCGGCGACGGTCCGGAGCATCGCGACCCGCGCGCTGTCCACCGGGTCTTCCTGCCGCACCTGCGCGCCGAGAATCAGCACACCCGGCTCGCGGAGCTGGAATCCGAACGCGAAGACGCTGGCGGCCTTCTTCGTCTCGACCAGCGCCTTGTAGAGGCGCCCCGCCGGCGCTTCGCCGAGGACGCTGCTGAGCACGTCCACCGCGGCGTAGTCGGGATGGGAGCCCGCCGGCACGTGGTAGACGGCGTTGATCACCTGCACGTCGCCCACGCGGCGCAGCGTCACCGCCCGCTCGCCATCCTGCGTCGGCTCGGCCGTGTAGGTGGGGTAGATCTGCATGACGCCGGTGCGCGCGGGCCGCGGCACCCGGCCGAACTTCTCGCGCACGAGCTGCATGGCGCGCTTCTCGTTGAACTTGCCCGCGATCACGAGCATTGCGTTGTCGGGCTGGTAGTACTTCCGGTAGAACGCCTGCAGCCGCTCGATCGGGACCTGCTCGATGTCGGACCGCGCGCCGATGGTGGAGTGGCCGTAGTTGTGCCAGAGGAAGGCGGTGGAGATGGTGCGCTCCATGAGCACGCTGCCGGGATCGTTCTCCCCCGACTCGAACTCGTTCCGCACGACGGTGAACTCGGACTGCAGATCCTTCTTCGCGATGTTGCTGTGCACCATCCGGTCGGCCTCGAGGTCGAGGGCCCAGACGAGGTTGGTGTCGGTCGCGCTGAAGGTCTCGAAGTAGTTGGTCCGGTCGAGCCAGGTGGTGCCGTTCGGCTGCGCGCCGTGCTCGGTGAGCTCCTGCGGGATGTTCGGATGGCGCGGCGTCCCCTTGAACACCATGTGCTCGAGCAGGTGCGCCATGCCGGTCTCGCCGTAGCCCTCGTGCCGCGAGCCCACCATGTAGGTGATGTTGACCGTCGTGGTCGGCTTGGACTGGTCGGGAAAGAGGAGGACCCGGAGCCCGTTCGGGAGCGAGTACTCGGTGATCCCCTCGACCGACGTCACCCGCGTGAGCTGCGGCAGCGCCGCGGCGCTGCGGGTCGCGCGGCCCTGCGCCAGTACCCCCATGGGGCTCAGGCTGAGGAGGGTAAAGGCGAACGCGGTCGAGAAGGCCGCCGCGCGAAGCGACGCGGCGCGTCTGGCGTGTGACATCGGACCTCGGCTGGTGGTGGAATGCGGGGGACTGAGCTGATATAGCGCCGCGGCGGCGGGAGTCAAGCCGCGGCGCCCTCCTGCACGTGCCCTCTCAGGCGAGCCACTCGCGCGCGACGCCCACGAGGAGCCACAGGTTGAGGCCGACGATGGCGGCGGTGACGAGCCACGCCGCCCCCATCACCCAGGGTCGGTTCACGAACCCGCCCATCTTGCGGCGATCCGACGTGAACTGCACCAGCGGCACCACGGCGAACGAGAGCTGGAGACTCAGGATCACCTGGCTCAGGATGAGGAGGGAGGCCGTGCCGCGCTCTCCGTAGAGCGCCGTGACGATCACCGCGGGAATGATCGCGATGAGGCGCGTGATCATCCGCCGGAGCCAGGGCGGCAGCCGGATGTCGAGGAATCCCTCCATCACGATCTGGCCGGCGAGGGTGCCGGTGATGGTCGAGTTCTGGCCGGACGCGAGCAGCGCGACCGCGAAGAGCACGCTCCCCACGGTGGTGCCGAGGAGCGGCGTCAGCAGATGGTAGGCATCGCCGATGTCGGCGACGGACCGGTTGCCGCTCGTGTGGAACGTGGCGGCCGCGAGCACGAGGATCGCCGCGTTGATGAAGAAGGCGAAGAGGAGTGCCACGGTGGAGTCGAAGGTGGCGAAGCGGATCGCCTCGCGCTTCGCTGCGGAGTCGGGGCCGATCCCGCGCGTCTGCACGATCGAGGAGTGCAGGTAGAGGTTGTGCGGCATCACGGTGGCGCCGAGGATGCTGATGGCGATGTAGAGCATGGCGGGATTCCGGAGGATCTCCGTCGTCGGCACGAGGCCGCGCGCTACGCCGCCGAAGTCGGGGCGCGCGAGCAGGAGCTCGACCGCGAAGCAGGCGGCGATCGTCGCCACCAGCACCACGACGAAGGCCTCGAGATAGCGGAAGCCGCGGTGCTGGAGGAGCAGGATCGCGAGCACATCCACCGCGGTGAGGCACACGCCCCATAGCAGCGGAATCCCGAACAGCAGGTTGAGCGCGATGGCCGACCCGATCACCTCGGCCAAGTCGCACGCGGCGATGGCGATCTCGCAGAGCACCCAGAGCGCGAAGCTCACCGGGCGCGAGTAGTGGTCGCGGCAGGCCTGGGCCAGGTCGCGGCCGGTCACGATTCCCAGCTTGAGCGCGAGTGACTGGAGCAGGATGGCCATCAGGTTGGAGAGCAGGACCACGCTCACCAGCGTGTAGCCGAAGCGGGCGCCGCCGGCGAGATCGGTGGCCCAGTTGCCCGGATCCATGTAGCCCACCGCCACCATGTAGCCGGGACCGGCAAAGGCGAGCGCCTTCCGCCAGAAGCCGGCGCCGGTGGGCACGCGGACGCTCCGGTGCGATTCCGGAAGGCTGGGCGAGCGGCGCGGGCGACGCCAGCCCGAGAGCTCCTCGATCGGGGGCGTGGAGGCGGCGTTCATTCCGCGGCGCGCGAGCAGACGATGTCGGCGGCGAGGCCGGGTCCGACGGCGTGGGTTCCCGCCGGAGTGCTCAGCGTGATCGGGCCATCGAACGGCAGGCGCCCCGTCACCGTGACCACCGCACCTGGCACGAGGCCGAGCGAGGCGAGATAGCGGAGCCGCTCGGCGTCGTGCTCGTTCACCCGCCGTACCTCGACGGCAACGCCTTCCGGCACATCGCTGAGTGGCATGCCGGTCACTTCGGCGATGTCGCCGTCGGCGGTGGGGATCGGATCGCCGTGCGGGTCCACGCCGGGGTTCCCCAGCGCGGTCGCCATCCGCTCGGCCAGCTCGTCGGAGATGGCGTGCTCCAGCCGTTCGGCCTCGTCGTGCACCGTGTCCCAGCTGTAGCCGAGGTAGGCGACGAGGTAGGACTCGACGAGCCGGTGGCGGCGCACGGTGCGGAGTGCCAGACGCCGGCCGGCGGCGGTGAGGGCCACCCCGCGGTAGGGCACGTGCTCCAGCAGGCCCTGCTCCGACAGGCGCTTCACCATCCCGCTCACCGACGGGGCCGACAGCTCGAGGAGCGCCGCGATCGCGCTGGTCGTGGCCGGCTGGCCGGCGGTGGAGAGTCGGTAGATGGCCTTCAGATAGTCTTCGACCGATCGGGTGACGGCGGATGCAACTGTTGCGCCCATGCGAAATCCGGATTTAGGACATCCGAATGTTGCCGGGGCAAAAGGAGATGTCAATCCCGCGCGGGGGTCTCCAGATAGAGCGACAGGATCCGCTCCGTCAGCCCCCAGACGGGGCCGAACGCGGTCCGGTACGCCGGAAAGGTGCGCCGCTCGCCGCGCAGCTCCATCGTCAGCTCCTCGCGCGCGACGCGCTCCCGGAGCCCGGCGACCTCGACCCACACCGTCCCGGCCACCTCCGGATTGGGGACGATGGGCGGCCGCTCCGCCAGCGTGAAGACGAACGGCCGGATGGCGAGCGGTGGCAGCGCGGGCGTCCGCGGCACGACATCCGACAGCGTGTGCGCGAGGTTGGTCCGCTCGAGGACGACACCGACTTCCTCGCGCGTCTCGCGGATCGCGGTCGCGACGAGATCGGAATCATCGGGATGGCGACGCCCGCCGGGGAGCGCGAGATGACCCGACCAGGGGTCGCCCGCGCGCTCGGCGCGCCGGATGAGCAGGAAGGCTTCGGGATCGGGAACGACGATCAGCGCGACGGCGGCCCGGCGGAGCCCGGCGGCGTCCGTCACATCACCGAGGTGGCCAGCCACTGCACGGTGGCCTCGACGACGCGATGAATGGGCGCGTCGTCGGGTGGTTGCCAGGGATGGCCGGCGCCGAAGCCGTGGTTGCCGCCGGGAATCGTGAGGAGGTGCGTGGAGGCCCGGCCGCTGGCCTGCTTCAGTGCCAGCGCGTCGTCCACGGCCACCGATTCATCGGCCGTGCCGTGGACGATCAGCCACGGGGCCTCGATCGCCGCGGCAGCCTTCAGGATGTCGAGCGACGCCGGATGCGCCTCGATCTCATCCAGCACCGCAGTGGAGAGCGGGATCACCTGACCGGTGCGGGTGTTGACGACGTCGAGGTGTCCCCGGCGCCGCCACGCGGCGCGAGTCGGCTCGTCCCAGCGCGTGATGTCGGCGATCGCGGCCCAGGTGACGAGGCCGCGGATCCGCCGGTCGCGCGCCGTCTGGAGGATCGCGATCCCGCCGCCGCGCGAGTGCCCGACAAGGCCGACGCCGCCGGGCGGCGCGGTGCCGAGCCGACCCTGCTCCAGCGCGTCGAGCACCGTCGCGAGATCGGCCAGCTCGGCGCCGTACGTGTTCTTCGCGAACCGCTCCGGCAGCGTCGCCTCACCCGCCGCGTCGACGCCGCTGCCGCTCAGGTTGAACGACACGGCGGTGAACCCCGCGCGGGCGAGTCGTTCCGCGAGCGGCGGGAAGAAGCCCCAGTCCTTGAACCCCTTGAAGCCGTGCACGATCACGACGGCCGGCCGCGGCGAGGAGCGGCCGGCGGCCCGCACGTCCACGAAGATCTCCCCCAGGGCGCCGGCGAGCGCCTGCGTCGAGCGTGTCGGCGTCGCCATCTACGCGACGGCCGCTTCGAGCAGCTCGAGCGACCCTGCTCCCGCGTCGAGCCGCGCGCGCACGCCGACGGGGACCGTCCACTGATCGTCGATGTGTCCGATGGGAAACCCCCACGCGACGGGAACGCCGAGCGGCGCGAGATAATTCTCGAGCACTTCCTCGAGACCGAGCACCCCGTCGGCGCCGCGCCGGCCGACCTCGGTGAAGCGTCCGACGGCGACGCCGGCCACGCCGTCGAGCGCGCCCGCGAGCCGAAGGTGCGCGAGCATGCGGTCGATGCGGTAGACCTCTTCGCCCACGTCCTCGAGGAAGAGAACGGCACCGCGGAGATCCGGCATGAAGCGCGTGCCGAGGAGGCACTGGATGAGCGTCAGGTTGCCGCCCACGAGCGGGCCCTCCGCCACGCCGCTCCGGACCGCGACGATGCGGTCGCGGGCGGGGACGAGGACATCGGGCGCCGCGGGCGGCCGCTCGAGCGGGCCTGGCGGCTCGACGCCCGCGACGGCGCGCTCGAAATGGCGGCGCGTGAAGGCCGGCATCGACGCGCGCGCGGTGGGGCCGTGGAAGGTCACGATGCCGGTCTCGTGATGGAGCGCGAGCAGGAGCGCCGTGATGTCGGAGAAGCCGATGACCGGCCGCGGCCGCGCCGCGAAGCCGGCGAAATCCACGTGGTCCAGGAGCCGCGTGATGCCATAGCCGCCGCGGATGCACCAGACGCCGTCCACGTCGGGCGCGGTGAGCGCGGCGTTCAGGTCGGAGAGCCGCGCGGCGTCGCCACCGGCGAGATAGCCGTACTTCTCGAGTGCGTGCGGCGCGATCGTCGGCACCCAGCCGAGCGCCCGGCAGAGCTCGGCCGCGCGGGTGGCGTCGTCGCGCTCGACCAGCGGACCGGCGGGCGCGACGAGCGCGATGCGGCTCCCCGGCGCGAGCTTCGGCGGCCGCACGGCTCTTTTTGACCCCATCATCCCTCCGGTATATGTTCCCACGTCCTCAGAGCACTGGAGCACGGCTTTGCGCGCTTCGCAGCCCGCGTTGCTCGCCGCTGGTCGTGTGATCGCCGATATGCGGGACTCGATGGTCGCGCAGTGGGCCGATGCGCTGGGCGACCGCATCACCGCCGCTCCCACGATACAGCGCGCGACCGTCGAGCGGGAGTTCCGCCTGCTCATCGACGTTCTCACTCACATGGTGGGTCCGCTCCGCCGCGAGGTGCGCGCGGTGTGGAACCACGTCTGCGAGCACTACGGCCGCTCGGCCTCCGCGCGCGGCCTGGCCGCGGGCGAGGTGGTCGAGGAGCTGCAGCACCTCCGGGAGCTCCTCATCCGGAATCTGGCGCCCGTGCTCGCCGCCATGCGCGCGCGGCAGGGCATGGCCATCATGCTCCGCCTCAATCGCGTGCTGGACCGCGGCGTGGCGGTGGCGGTCGTCGGCTACACCGACGCGCTCGTCGCCACGCTCTTCGCACAGAACGGCGTGCCGGTGCCCGAGACGGAGCACGAGCACGGGGAGATCGACCGCCAGCTCGCGGCCCTCGAAGCCGAGCTGGCCGCCGTCATCCAGCCGCAGTAGCGAGTGGATCCGCGCGCCCTGCTCGCGGGGCTGCCGTGGCTCGCGCCGTACGCCGGACTCGTCCGGCTCGCGCGGCGGCGGCCCGAGCTCTCGCGCTACCGCGCTCTTCCGTCCGGCCCCTCCGTCTCCCTCATCATCCCCGCGCGCAACGAATCACGCACCATCGCGACGGTGCTCGCGAGCGTGCGCGCCAGCACCTACCAGCCGCTCGAGATCGTCGTGGTGGACGACCGCTCCGGCGACGACACCGCGGAACAGGTCGAGCGCGCCGCCGCCGCCGATCCGCGCGTGCGCCTCGTGCGCGGCGAGCCGCTTCCCGACGGGTGGTTCGGCAAGCCGTGGGCCTGCGTGCAGGGGGCCCGCGCCGCGACCGGCGAGATCCTCGTCTTCACCGACGCCGATACGCGCCACGCGCCCGATCTCCTGGCGCACGCGGTCGCGGGACTGCTGGCCGAGCGGGCCGACATGCTCACCATCGCGCCGCGGCAGCGCTGCGACAGCTTCTGGGAGCGCGTCGTCATGCCGCAGGTCTGGCTCCTCCTCGGCCTCCGCTACCATCCGAGCGCGGTGAACCGCGCCCGCCGCGCGCGCGACGTCATCGCCAACGGCCAGTTCATCATGGCCCGCCGCGAGGCCTACGAGCGCGTGGGCACGCATGCCGCCGTGCGCGGCGAGGTGGCGGAGGATCTGGCGCTCGCGCAGGCGTTCTTCCGCTCGGGGCTTCGGAGCTGGTTCGCCTTTGCCGAGTCGCTGATGGAGACGCGGATGTACGAGAGTCTTCCGCATCTCGTGGAAGGATGGTCCAAGAACGTCTACCTCGGCGGGCGGCGCTCGTTCCCCGACGAGCCCGTGCGCCGCGCGCTGGTCCCGGTCGCGCTCGGCGTGGCGGTGATCTTCTGGCTGCTGCCGCCGCTCGTGCTGGCGGCGGCACTCGCGGGATGGGCGCCGTCGCTGCTGACGGCCGCCGCGCTTGCCGTGGCGTTGAGCGCGGGGTTCTGGATGCTCATGTCGCACGGCATGCGGGTCCCGCCGGCGTACGGCCTCCTCTATCCGCTGGGCGCGTCGGTCCTGCTCTACATCGTCCTCCGCTCGACCTGGCGCGGCGCCCGCCGCGTGGAATGGCGGGGCCGCACCTACTCAGGCGTCGAGCACCTCCCGTAGCCGCGTGGCCAGCTCGTCGAGGGCCCACGGCTTCCGGATGAGCGCGGGGCCGCCCCCGTCGAGCGCGTCGAGCCCCTCCAGCACCTCGCTGCCGTAGCCGGTCGAGAAGAGGAACTTCACGCCGAGCCCGTCGGCCCGCGCCGCTTCGTAGAGCGCGCGGCCGCCCCGCCGCGGCATCACGAGATCCGACAGCACCAGATCGATCGTGCCCTGGCGCTCACGCAGGACCCCGAGCGCCTCTTCGCCGTCAGCCGTATCGAGCACGGTGTAGCCGAGCCGCTCCAGCAGGCGCCGTGCGGCGCGGCGCAGCGCCGCTTCGTCCTCCACGACGAGAATCGTCTCCGTGCCGCGGGGGAGGCCGTCCGGCGGTGCGGCCGGAGCCCGCTCGGCAGCGCGGCGCTCGGCCAGCGGCAGCGCGACGGTGACGGTCGTCCCGCGACCCGGCGCGCTCTCGATCGCGAGGGTACCGCCCTGCCGCCGCACCAGCGAGTCCACCATGGCCATGCCGAGCCCGGTGCCGAGCGGCGGCGGCTTGGTGGTGAAGAAGGGCTCGAGGATGCGGCCGCGCGTCGCGTCATCCATGCCGATGCCGCTGTCGCGCACGGTGAACGAGCCGGTGCCGCCGCTTCGCGCCACCTGGATTTCGATCCGGCCGCCGTCGGGCATCGCATCCCGCGCGTTGGTGACGAGGTTCATCAGGATCTGCTCGAGCGCGCCGCGGTCGGCGCGGACGGGGACCGGCTCCGCCGGCGCGCCGATGACCACTTCGATTCCGGCAGGGATCAGCTGGCGCAGGGTCTCCGCGGTCTCGCGGACGCTGACGCCGAGGTCGAGGACGACGGCCTCGAGCGGGCCGCTCCGGCTGAAGCCGGCGACCTTCCGGATCATGGCGGCGCCGCGGCGCGCTGCGGCCATCAGCTCGCCGAGATCGGTGCGCAGGTCATCGCGGCCCTCGGGCAGCTCCTGCCGCATGAGCTCGGCGTTCCCCAGGATCACCGAGAGGACGTTGTTGAGGTCGTGCGCGATGCCGCCGGTGAGCTGGCCGAGCGTCTCCATCTTCTGCGCCTGCCGCAGCTGCTCCTCGACGCGCCGGGCGTCGGTCTGGTCGTAGAGAATCGAATAGATGAGCCGGCGCCCTCCGGTCTCGATCACGCTGGAGAAGATCTCGACGTCTCGCAGCTGGTCGCCGTGCACGAGGTGCTGGACGTGGAAGTGACCGCGCTGGCCGGCCAGCACGCGCGCGATGGCGGCGTCGATGGCGGCGGGTGGCAGCGGATTGAGCTCGGAGAGTGGAAGCCCTGCCAGCTCCGCGCGCGGGCGGCCATAGAACACCTCGGCCGCGGCGTTGGCGTCCTCGATGGTGGCGGTGTCGGGGTCGATCAGCAGGGCGATGGTGGTCGTCTCGAACATCTGCCGGTGCCGCTCCTCGCTCCGCCGCACCGCGGCCAGACTCCGACGCATGAGGAGGAAGAGGAGGAGCGCCGTGACGGCGACGTAAAGCACGCCCTTCACCGTCTGCCACCGGGCGACCTCTCCCGCGGCAAAGAGCAGCGTGAGGGCGCGATCGGAGAGGAATATCCAGGCGGTGCCCACCGCCAGGTAGGCGAGGGCGATGGTCAGCGGGCTCAGGTAGCGCGGCGAGCGTGGGTGGCGCCCTGGGGTCATGCGCCTTCCGGCCGGGCCGGGGTTGCGGGGAATTGGATGTGCCGTGCGGCGGGTTGATGCCGGCCGCGTCGCCGGATCGGTCCACCGTACGGCATGCTCATCGCCGATGCGCTCCGCGGCGTTCGATCCCTCCGGGACCTCCCTGCCCTCGTGGCCGCGCTCGGTCACGAGGCGCTCTGGGAGGATGTCGGCGCGGCATCCGCGCCGGCGGCGACGGTGGGACGCGCCGGCGATTTCACCTGGCTCGCCATCGAATCCGGTACGCCCGCCGTCGATGCCCGCCGCACCGCCCGCCGATACCTGGCCGAAGGACGGCCGATGGGCGTTCTCGCATTCTACCCCCGGAGCCGCGAGTTGGCGATCGCGGCGGCGTACGGCGGGGTGCCCGTGCTCCATCTCGCGCTCGACCATCCTGATGACGTCGCCGTGGCATGTCTCGAGCGGCTCCGGGGCGCCTCGGGCAGCGCCCTTTGCGTGGCATCGCGCGTCGCCGATGCGCTCGGGGGTGAAGGGCTGGGCCACGCCTTCTTTCGCGCCTTCCGCGAGCGGCTGAGTGCGATGGCCTCGCTGCTCCCGTCCCGCATTCCCGCCGCCGACCGGCATGCCGTGACGCTGGTGCAGCTCACGCGCGTGCTCTTTCTCTACTTCGTGCAGTCGAAAGGCTGGCTCGACGGCCGCGCGGACTTCCTTGCCCGGCAGGTCGACCGCGCACTCTCGCGCCGCCGCCAGGTGCAGCGCGACTTCCTGTACCCGCTGTTCTTCGGCACCCTCAACCGGCCGGCCGCCGACCGCACCCGGGCAGCAGCCTCGCTGGGAGCGATCCCCTTTCTCAACGGCGGTCTGTTCGAGCCGCACCCGCTGGAGCGGCGCTGGCGTGCGGTCTTCCCCAACGCCGCCTGGCGGGATGCATTCGACGGACTCTTCGAGCGCTTCCATTTCACGGTGTCGGAGCGGCGGCGGGGCGCGGTAGCGCCCGACATGCTGGGCCGCGTGTTCGAAGGCGTCATGGATCCCGCGGAGCGCCACGAGAGCGGGACGTTCTACACTCCGGCCGCGCTGGTCGCGCGGGTGGTCGACGCGGCGCTCGCGGCCGCCGTCGGCGCGCGGCTTGGCTGCGGCGACGCGGAAGCGGACCAGCGGCTCAGGAATCGCGAGCCGGTCGCGGCCGGAATCGCCGCGCGGCTCGCGATCCTCGACCCCGCCGTCGGCTCGGGCGCCTTCCTCCTGGGCGCGCTCGAGCGGTTGACGGACCTGCGGAATGCCGCCCGGCCCGCCCGAGCCAAGCGGGCCATCCTTCGCCGCAATCTTTTCGGCGTGGATCGGAACGCCATGGCCGTAAGGCTGGCCGAACTCAGACTCTGGCTCGCCGTGGTGGCGGACGAGGGCGCCGATGCCGCGCGCGTCGCGCCGCTTCCCAATCTCGACTGCCTCATCCGCCAGGGCGACAGCCTGATCGACCCGCTGCCGGCGGACGCCGTCCCCCTGGACGCTCGGCGCATCGGGAGCCTCCGCCGGCGCGCCATCTCGGCGTCGGGGCCTGACAAGCGTGCGCGGTTCCGCGAGCTGGCCTCCGCCGAGCGCCGCTCGGCCGGAGATGCCATCACCCGACTCGAATCGCGCGTCGAGCGGGAGGTGCAGGCCGTGCTCGAGGCGGCTCGCTCACCGACCTTCTTCGGTGACAGACCGCGACTCCCGGCTGCCGGCGCGAAGCGGCTCGCCGGGCTGCGTGCCACGCTGCGGACCATCCGGGCCGGCCGCCGCCGACTCGAGCGCGAAGGCGAGTTGCCGTGGTTCCACTTCCAGGCACAGTTCCCCGAGGTCTTCGCGAGCGGCGGCTTCGGCCTGGTGCTCGGGAACCCGCCATGGGTGCGTGCCGAGGCGCTGAGCCCCGCCGTGCGTGAGCGGCTGGCGACGCGATACCGCTGGTGGCGCGGCGACGGCGGCGGCGGCTTCGCGCACCGCCCCGACCTGTCCGTCGCCTTCGTCGAGCGGAGCTTCGAGCTGGCGGCGCCGGGCGGAGCGGTCGCGCTGCTGGTACCGGCCAAGCTCGCGAGCGCCGGGTATGCGGCGCGCGCCCGCGCCGCGCTCGCCGCGACGGCCACGCTCCACGCGGTGGCGGATCTCACCGGTGACACCGATGCGGGATTCGAGGCCACCGCCTATCCGATGGCGCTCATCGCCACGCGGCGCACGCCAGCAGCGGGCCACGCCGTCCGCCGCGCGCTCGAGCCCGGCGGCGCGGCGGGCGCGGCGCAGTCCGAGCTGGGCTCCGGACCCTGGATCGTACGTCATGATCATGCCGCGCGCGTGGGTCGCGAGCTCGCGATGCGGCATCCGCCGCTGTCCGAACGGCATCGCTGCCAGCTGGGCCTCAAGACCGGGGCCGACCGGATCTTCCTCGATCCACCGGAGCCCGTCGAGCCCGAGCTCCTGCGGTGGGCCGTGCGCGGCCGCGACGTGGCGGCCTTTGCGACCGCGTGCCGGCGGCGGCTCCTCTGGACGCACGACGACAGCGGGCGACCGCTCGAACGACTCCCGCCGCTCGCCCACGCCTACCTCGCGCGCCACGAAGCGACCCTCCGCGCGCGGAGCGACTACAGCGGCGGACCGCCGTGGTCGGTCTTCCGGGCCGGGCCCGCCGCGGCGCCGAACCGCGTCGTGTGGGCCGACCTCGCACGCCGGCTCGCCGCGGCCGCCCTCACCGGCGCCGAAGCCCGATGTCTCCTCCCGCTCAATACGTGCTACGTGATCGCGACGCGCCTGCCCGCGGAGGCTCGCCTGCTCGCCGCGTGGCTCAACACCACATGGTGCCGTGCACTCGCGGCGCTCGTGGCCCAGCCCGCAGCCGGGGGCTATCTGCGTTTCGGCGCGGCACCCGTCGGCTCACTGCCGCTGCCCGCGTCGGTCTCGGCCGACGAAGTCCTTCTCCGGCTCGCTGACCGCATGTCGGCGGGCGAGCCCCTGCATGAGGAGCTCGATGCTCTCGCCGCCGGACATCTCGGCCTCGATGCCGCCGCGCGCGATGCGCTGGCCGCCGCCCGGCACCCCGACGATCGTCGCTGAAGCGCTGCACGACGTCGCTCACCCGCTCCGGACGGCGCTTCGTGCCGGACCGGAAGTTCCCGCGCCGCATGTGGTGCACGCGCTGGCGGCGGGCATCGCCCTCCCCGCCGCACCCGATCCGGCGCCGGGCTGGCTCCTGCCCTCGCAGGAGCGCGCCTACCGCCGGGTGCTCGCCGCGCTGCGAGTCTATCGCGGCGCGCTGCTCGCCGAGCCCACGGGCACCGGCAAGACCTACGTCGCGCTCGCAGTGGCGTGGCGCTGGCAGCGGGCGCCCGTCGCCTGCATCGTGCCGGCGTCCCTCGTGGCCAAGTGGCGCGCCACCGCCGCTCGCCTCGGACTGAACGCGATCGTCACGAGCCACGAGCAGGCGAGCCGCGGCAGTCTCCCGACGGACACGCGCGGCCTCGCCCTGGTGGACGAGAGCCATCACTTCCGGCACCCGGGCATCCTCCGATACCGCCACCTCGCCCGGTTTCTTGCGGGGCGGCCGGCGCTGCTGCTGACGGCCACTCCGGTCGTGAGTCACGTCGAGGACCTCTCGCACCAGCTCCGCCTCGCCGTCCGCGACGACGCGCTCGCGCTCGAGGGCCTGGCTTCGCTCGCCACCGGCATCCGGGCTGCGCCCTCGGCGCTGGGCGCGGTGGTCATCGCGACCGACGCGGCCCGAGAACGGATTCCCCTCCGCAGCACCCGGCGCTGCAGCCCGCCGCTCGGGGAAGAGATGCGGCCGATTCTCGCCGCCATCGACCGGCTGGCGCTGTCGAGCGACCGCGCAGTAGCCCGGCTCATTCATGGCGTGCTCTGGCGCGCCATGGCCTCGAGCCCCGCCGCGCTCGCGGCGACGCTCCGCCGGTACCACCTGCTGCTGGCGCAGTGCGCCGACGCCGCCGCGGCGGGCCATGCCCTCTCCCGCCGCACCCTCCGGCAGTGGGCCGGCGCCGGCGGCGACCAGCTCGTGCTCTGGGGAGCGGTGCCCACCGTGGCGGCCGATACCTGCGATCTCGCGCTCCCCGACGCCGCGGCACTTCCCGCGCTCATCCAGGCCGCACAGGCGGCCATGCCGGTGGACGACCCGAAGCTGGTCCAGCTTCGATCGCTCCTGGCCGATGGGACGCGCACTCTCGTCTTCACCGGATCGCGTGACACCGTCGGGTGGCTTCGCCGACGACTGGGCGGGCCGGTCGGCTGGTGCACCGGCGAAGCGGCGGGCATCGGCACCGTGAAGCTGGGCCGCGCCGCGCTGCTCGCGGGCTTTGCGGCCGAGGGTGACGGACCCCGCGTGATCATCGCCAGCGATGTGGCAGCGGAAGGACTCGACCTGCAGGCGGCGGGCCGGGTGGTGCACTACGATCTCCCGTGGACCGCGGCTCGCCTGCGCCAGCGGGAGGGCCGCGCCGCCCGCCTCGGCTCGCGGCACGCCGTGGTGACGGTCGTTCGCTTCGATCCGCCGGCGGCGCTCGAGCGACGGCTCCGACAGTGCCGCGCGCTGGCCCGGTCGGCGCGGGCACCCGCGCTCGTCGGCATCGGCGCGGCGCAGGTGTGGCAGTGGCGCGATCTCTTCGCCGAGCGCTTTGGAGGGATTCCCGCGTGGGAAGGCTGCGCGGCGGTCCGGTCGCCGCATCACGGCGCGCTCGCGGGGCTCGCGCTCGAGGACGATCGTCTGATTGCTCCGGCCGGAGCCGCGCTCCTCTGGGTCGACAGCGCGCGCGGCACGCATCGCTCGGACCCCGCCTGGCTCGGCGGCCGGCTCGATGAGGCGATCACGGCGCCGCCGCGCAGCCTGTCGACTGCGGAGCGTGACGCCGCGCTGACGGCGCTCGCGGGTCCGGTCGAGGCGCTGCTCCGGCGGCGCGCGCGGGCGCGCTGGGCGCCGGTTCAGACGACGCCGGGAGTCCGCGGAGTGATACGCCGGCTTTCCGCCGAGTGCCGCGACGCGTCGCGGCGCCGCGCGCGCGCCCCCCGGGGGCGGGGGGGGCGCGCGCGCGCGGGGGCCGGGCGGGGGCACCCCCCGGGCGCAACCGGACAGGTCGAGCACGCCGGGCAGTGGGGTGGG
>JAICUF010000218.1 GCA_025935995.1 Gemmatimonadales bacterium | reverse complement strand
GATGGTCTCCGCGGCGTAGGCGTACTGCCGGAGCCCCGTATCGGCGGAAGCGAGGGCGCGGAACCGGTCGGGCGGAATGTCGCCCAGCATCCGCTGCAGCTGATTGTTCAAGGGCTCGATCGCGCCCGCGAAGTCGTTGTACTCCTGGGTCGAGGCCACGTCCTTCGTGTCGATTTCCAGCCGGAGCGTGAGCCATGCATACTGCTTCGCCGTCCGCCGCGCGAGCGAGTCCCAGGCGGCGAGCACGGCATGGAGCTCGCGCGCCGTCCGGGCCTTTCGCGCGTCGCTCACGAGCGCCTGGCCGCGCGAGACGATGGCCGCGCGTTCCTGGCGCGCGGCTTCGCTCGAGGGATAGAAGTTCCGCTTGAGGTCGAACTGGTACCTCGCGGCGGTGCCGCCCGGGAACGGGTCGAACGCCGGGGTCTGTGCCGCGCCACGCTCCGCGCAGGCGAGGCCGAGGCTGAGCAGCAGTATTCGACTGGACATCGTCACCGCCTCGGTCAGTGCCCCGCGCCGGGCTTGAGCTCCCAGAGCACGTTCACGATCACCCACCGCCGATTGAATTTCGCGAGGTGCATGTAGTCCACCCAGCCCGACATCGTGCTGCGCACGCTGGCCGCGTTGCCGAAGATGTCGAGGATCCGGATCTCCTTCTCCTGCTTGTCGGCCGGCGTGTCCTTGCCGCCGCCCGCGCGGGTGCCGCGCACCAGCCCCATCGCGCTCATCTGCGAGAGCCGACTCCGGCCCGTGCTGTCGCTGTAGACGATCCGCTTGGCGAGGTCGGCGCTCAGGGCGCGATCCATGCGGTCGGCGTCGCCGGTGTACCAGCCCTCCACGTAGTCGAGCGCCGTGGCGCGGATGGCGGCGGAGTCGGCGGCGCTCTGGGCCCGGGCCGGGGCGTGGGCCAGGGCGGCCGCGGCCAGGGACAGGATGGCTGAGCGTAGCAGGGTCTGACGAAGCATCGGAGCATCCTGGGTGAAGGGAGCTGCCACGATGCGCCAAAGGCGCCCGCGATTCCAGATCCGGGGGATGGCCGGGCCCGGGGCGGGGACGAGCCGGCCCGCGCGCAACCACCGCCGGCCGCCGCGCATCACAGAGGAGTCGCTCTCTTATTCACTATCGAGGTCCCCATGCCCCGTCTCGCCTCGCTCGCCCGCGGCCTCGTCGTGGCCCCGCTGATCCTGGCCGCGCCCGACGCGCCCACGATCCGCCTGACGAAGCCGCTCGCGGAGTTTCCCGACACGTTCGACCAGCTCAACACCGTCGTCGAGCTGAAGGACGGCCGGTTGATCGCGACCGACTTCGCCGGCCCCACCGTCCAGATCGTCGACTTTGCCCGCGGCACCCGCACCACGCTCGGCCGGAAGGGTGCCGGGCCCAACGAGTACATGATGCCGGACCGCCCGCTGCCCGGCATCGGCGACACCATCTTCGTGGCCGACGTGGGCCAGAACCGCTTCGTCCGGGTGACGGCCGACGGCCGCGTCGCCGGCTCATTCGCGTGGCCCGCCTCCGCGGCGCTCGGCGGGCAGTTCCGCGGCGCCGACCGGCTGGGCCGCTTCTACTATCTCGGCAGCCGGTACGGGCAGGACGCGGGCGGCGGCGTGAAGAAGGCGACGTCGATC
>JAICUF010000096.1 GCA_025935995.1 Gemmatimonadales bacterium | reverse complement strand
GCTCCTCCTCGCGCGTGCGTCCACGCCGGAGCAGGAAACGTTCATCGGCAATCAGGCCGGCGGGCGCGTCTTCCTCTTTCTCGGCACCGACGACTTCTGGCGGGACCATCGGCGGCTGACGGCGGCGGGCGTGCGCTTCGTCCGGCCGCCGGCTGAGGCGGAATACGGCACGGTGGCGGTGTTCGAGGACCTCTACGGGAACCGATGGGATCTCGTCCAGTACACCTGAGGGCCGGATGGCTCGCGCTCGTCGTCGCCGCGCTCGTCGCCGCGTGCGGCGGCCCGCTCGAGCCATCGGACCTGGCCGGCGTCTGGGGCGGCGACCACGCCGAGGCGTCGTTCGATTCGGCGGGCGCGGCGACGCTGCAGTACGACTGCGCGCATGGCACCATCGTCGCGCCGATCACGATTGGCGGCGACGGCGCTCTCACGGCGACCGGCACTCACGTCCGCGAGCACGGCGGCCCGGTGCAGGAGGGGGAGACGGAGGACAGCCATCCCGCGCGCTACGACGGCGCCGTACGCGGTGACCGCTTCACGTTCACCGTGACGCTCACCGACGACGGATCGGTCATCGGGCCCTTCACCGTTCGCCGCGGCGAGCCGGGCCGTCTCTTCCGCTGCCTCTGAGCTTCAGCGGCGAGCCCAGGTAATCCCGGGTGACGGGTCGGTCACCGTAAAGAGGGCGCGGCCGCCCAGCATGCCCGCGACCTGGGCACCACCGGTCGTCCGCTCGATCGAGCCGCCGGCGTCGGGAGGAAGCACGATCGAAATCAGGCGCGCGTAGTCGTCTCCCGCCTTCCGGCTCTCCGCATTGCTGATCCCCATCTGCAGCAGGATACGGCCACCCGGCAGTGCTGCGAGCGAGACCACGTGGTCCCAGCGCCCGTCGGGCGTGTCCTCGAGCTTGTAGCCCTCGTTCGGCAGCTCCGCGACGATCGACGGGTGGGCATCGGCGACCACGGCGAGGCGGACCGTCCGTCCGCCGATCGTGAACACCCGCACGACCGGCATGGCTCCGGCGGCCCAGGCAATCCGGTTGCCGGGCAGGCACGCCATCCGGCCGCGACTGAACTGCCAGTTGATCGCCGCCGCGGGCGAGCGGTAACCCGCGCCGAACCGGCGGACGGGCTCGCCGCGCGTGGTGTAGACCTGGATGACGGACGGATCCGTCAGGTCGGTGCCGTGCACCACGAGCAGCGAATCGAAAACACAGAGTCCCAGGGGCGACGCGGAGAGCGGCAGCACCGTATCGAGCGCGAAGTCCGCGCCGTCGGGGCGGAAGCGCTGCACCCGGCGCAGCAGGTCGCCGACGTACACGTCACCCGACGCGTCGACCGCGACGCTCAGGGGATTGAAGAAATCACCCGGGCCGCGTCCCGGCCGTCCGATCCTGCCGACCTGCCGGCCGTCCGGCGACACGATGCGGACGACGCTCGCCTCACGGTCGAGGACGAGCAGGCGCCCGTCGGGAAGCGGGGCCGCGGCATCGACGCCGCTCAGCGCATCGTCGCGACTCGCGGGCCCGGTGAAGGAGACCGCGTCGGCGCCCGATGGAGAAGTGAGGAGCGCCCGAAGCCCGGGATCCTCCCGCCGATCGTCCGGCTCCAGCCAGATCGTGTCGGTGGGCGGGATCTCCCGGACCTCGAAGCGCGGATTGGGATGGCGGCCCGCGACGTCGGGCAGTCGCGTGACGGTGCCATGGCTTCGGGCGGGCCCCGGCGCTCCGCACGCGGCGAGCAGACAGACGAGTACCGCGCGGCGGAGCGCCGTCACGCTCTTACTCGATTCCCTTCCTGAGCAGCGCCAGCAGCGCCGCCTTCGTGGCACTCTGCTCCCTGCCCGGCATCTCCAGCACCACGTACGCCGACTTCCCGTTCCCGACCACCGCGCCGGCCGCGGCACCGCGCTGCGACCAGATCGCGCCGCGGTCCCCGAACCCCGGGGACTCGACGGTCATCTGCCGCCCCTCCGCTTCCTCCCGCGTCTCCCGGATGAGCTGGTCGCCGCTGCCGGCGCCGCCCAGAATGAGACTTGCGTTGAACTCCTGGTCGTCGGACATGTAGACGCAGCTGGTGCCGTGCGCCGTGAACTTGAGGGTGGCGCCGACGATCCGGGACACGTCGGCCGCGTCGGGACAGTGGTTCGGCGCGGGGGCCGCGGCGGTGCGACGTGGAGCGCCGTCGGCGGAGGCGGCGGGAGGTGCGTCGCGGCCGCAGGCAAAGGCGAGCGAGCCGGCGATGGCCGGGAGGAGCAGGAGGTGGTTCGCCTTCGGCATGGGACGAATCCTTGTGGAGGTCGTCCCACGGAAATGCGGCGAGGGCGGGCCCGCGTCAAGCCCCGGCGGGCGCCGCCCTCGATTCGCGCTAGCTCGACCGCTTGCGCGTGCTCTTCCTCGACGAGCTCTTCCGTGACGCCGATTTCCTGCCGCCCTTCTTCGCACTCTTCCGGCTGCTCTTCTTCGACGACTTCCGCGGCACCTTCGCGCCCTTCTTCCGCGCTTCGGAGAGCCCGATGGCGACCGCCTGCGCGCGGCTCTTCACCTTGCCGCCCCGGCCGCCCTTCCCGCTCCTGAGCGTGCCGCTCTTCTTCCGGCGCATGGCGCTCTTGACGCTCTTGCTCGCAGCCTTCCCGTACTTGCGACGTCCTCCCTTTTTGGCCGGCATGTAGCCTCCCTGGGTGAGATGGGCACAACCGCGGCAACGAGGACATCGTAGGCGCGTGACCACGAGGGGGCCGTGCGGTGCGTCACCACATGTGGACTAGCTTCGCAGCGACATTGCCAGCCGGGCGGCGCCGGTGCGCCAGCTCGCGCGCGGCTCCGCGGCCAGCCTGGCGAACAGCCACTGCCGAACGCGGCGCGCGTCGAGACCCAGCCGCTCGGCAAAGCTGCGGGTCGCGCCCGCCGGATCGGCGTGCACGCGATCGAGGGTATTCAGCAGGTGCTGCGTTGCGTCGTACGCCGCGTCGCCGACGAACGGCTTCGGATCGATCACCAGCCAGGGCCGGCGCCGAGCGCGAAGGACGTTGCCGGCGTGCAGGTCGGTCGCGAGCAGCACGTCATCCCCGGACGGCCGTGCCAGCTCTTCCAGAGCGGCGAGACCGGAGCGCGGTCCCCGGCTCGCACCGCTCGAGCAGCATGGCGTTGGCCGACGGCTCCGCCTCGAGGAGACACACCGTCGGGTCGCCGGCAAGGTGCAGTCATCGAACGGGGCACCCAGCGTCAGACCCCATCGCCTGCTGCAGTCATCGATGAGCAGCGGGAGTGCCGCCAGCCAGCGCGTCCGCTCCGGATCTTCGGAACAGAATGTCGCGAGCCTCCGGGGAATGCTCACCTCGTGCCCGCGCGGCATCACCGGGGTCGGCCGAAGAACAGGACGTAGCCGTCCGCGTCCTGGAGCTCGAATCCGCGCAATCCGTCATCGGTATCGGCGAGGGGCTCGGAGAAGCGCACGCCGCGGGACGCAAACTCGGCGGCGAGCGCGTCCGGGTCGGGAGCATGGAGATACGCATCCCAGCGCGCGATCCCCTGCCCGACGTCGCGCGTGCGGTTCGGAAGGGGATCCACGCCGATGGCCTTGAACATGAGCATCGCCCCGCCGCGCTCGACGATGCCGAAGAAGACGTCGCCGGGCTCCGGCCCTTCGAACGTCACGGCGAAGCCGAGCCGGTCCCGATAGAACGCGAGCGCGGCGGGGACACTCCGCACGATGAACAGCGGCGCTACAATGCCGATCGATGGTGTCGTCATGCCGGCACCGCCGCACGACGATGCTTCCAGCTCGACCACGCCTGATAGATCCCCGCGATCACGACGGCCTCGATCGCCGTCCCCGGCGAGACCAGCCGGTGTCCGAGCAGGTACGCGCCACCGATGAGCGCGAGCGGAAGGTAGAGCAGCGCGCCGGTGATCACGCCGGGCGCATAGCTGCGGCCGCGGATGGTGGCGACGAGGTGAAACAGCCCGTTCACGCCGGCGATGCACGCGAGCACGAGCCAGCTCGCCCACGCGCGCGGGGATGGGCCGTCGAGTGGCGGCGTCAACGCGAAGGCCACGAAGACCGCGTTGATGATCATGATGAAGCGGGTGGAGACGTCCGCGCGAAAGCCGGGCGGATACCGGCGATACCACTCGACGAATCCGCCGGGCCAGACGAATTCCTCGCCGAGATGCAACAGGATCGCGAGCAGCGGAAGCCAGAGCGCGAGCGGATCCACGTCGCTCACTGGTGCGGCCGGCGGCGCGATCAGGGGAGTGTCAGCGCGGTCTCGTTGTGGTTCGATGCGAGCCGCGGAGTGATCCGGTCCTCCAGCTCGTCCACCGTCAGCTCGATCGCGTCCCCGTCCCGCCCGGTCAGCGCGCGTACCTGAAGCTTCTGGGCGTCCGTGAGCTGCAGCCGGACGAGCCTGTCCCGAACGGGGGTGTCCATGACCGTCTCCAGAATGGGGTGGGCGGGAAGTGCGCCCTCCTTGATAGTATGGCGCGGGCCGCTGGAAGCGCCAGCCGGGGGGATCAACAGCGGTCCGGGCGACGAGGTTCCCGCACCTCAGTTGACGCGGCGCCCGGCCGCGCGAGATTTCCCGGGTCCTTCCACCAGGTCGATCATGCCGCCATCGCGCCGCGAAGTCCTGTTCCAGCTCGCCGCCCTCGCCGTGCTCCCACGCCTCCGGTTCCCCATGAGCGACCCGTCACCCGACGGCGATCCCCTCGACGGTACCATCGCCGACTATCAGGCCGGCCGCCGGCGCGGCCGCTGGACCGCGGCGGCGGTGACCGCGCACGCGCTCGAGCGCTGCCGCACCGACGGCGCCCGGTGGCACGCGATCGACCAGCTCGCCGCCACTGCCCTGGCCGACGCGCGCGCGGCCGACGCCCGGCTCCGCTCCGGCCGCCAGCGCGGCCCGCTCGACGGTGTCCCCGTCTTCGCCAAGGCGATCTACGACATGAAGGGCATGCCCACCACCGGCTCCAACGCCGAGTGGGCGCGGCTCTTTCCCGACGCGGTGGGACGCGATTCGCTCGAGGTGACGCGCCTCCGGGCGGTCGGCGCCATCGTGCTCGGCAAGACCGCCGCGGACGACTTCGCCTATCACGGGAACGGCACCAGCAGCCACACCGGCCAGGTCCTCAATCCCCACGATCCCGCCGGCACCCGTACCCCCGGCGGCTCGAGCGCGGGCTCGGCCGTCGCCGTCGCGGACGGGATGGCGTTCGCGGCACTCGGCACGGATGACGGGGGATCGAACCGGATCCCGGCGCAGTTCACCGGCGTCGTCGGGATGAAGCCGACCTTCGGGCTCGTGCCGCGGACCGGCGTGATCCCCACCTGGCCCTGGCTCGATACGCACGGTCCGCTGGCCCGCCACGTGGCCGACGCGGCGCTGCTGCTCGCCGCGATCGCCGGTCCCGACGCATCGGATCCGCTCGCGCTCACGGGCCCGTTCGACCAGGCACCGTTCGCCGGCTTCCGGGACGACGCGCTCGCCGGCGTGCACCTGGGGCTCGTCGAGGCGCACGTGCCCCGCGCGCAGATGACGGCCGAGGCGCTCGCTGCGTGGGACCGCGCGGTCGCGGATCTCGGCGCGGCCGGGGCGAAGGTGGACGCCTTTGCCGCACCGGTCACCCTCCGGAACTATCGCGACGCCTTTGCCGAGTCGGCGCGCGCCCGCGGCGACTCGGCGCCGAACCCCAAGTCACCGGCGCCGACGGCGAACGCGCTGCTCCACTACTTCGAGGGACGCACGCGGAGCACCGCCGAGGCTCGCGAGGCGGTGAAGCGCGGCTATCCGGCCTATCGCTCGTTCTACGACGCGCTGCCCGCGACGTACGAGGAATGCGAGGCGCTCCTCGACATCCCGATGACGGACGATCCGGCGGGCCGCTCCTTCGCGCGCTCGAGAACGGAAGTCGTGGCGTCGCTCGCGAACGCGATGCACACGGCCGGCGTCGCGGCTATGGTCTATCCCACCATGCCCTTCAACGCTCCGCTCACCGCCGACGACTGGCCCGACGTCCGCACCACGCTCGGCTACGGCAACTGGCTCGGTCTGCCCGAGGTGTCGGTGCCCGCCGGCATGGGCGCCGACGGCATGCCGGCACTCAATCTCTCCGTCGTGGGCCTCCCGGGCGACGACGCGCGGGTGCTCGCACTCGCGAACGCGTACGAGCGGCAGTCCCGACGATTCCAGGCACCAGCGAGGCCCGTACGATGAAACTCACCCCCGCACTTCTCCTGCTCGCGCTCGCCGCGCCGCTCGAGGCCCAGACCGCTGCCGGGCCCGGCATCGACACCGCCGGCATGGACCGCTCCGTCCGCCCCGGCGACGACTTCTTCCGCTACGCCAACGGCGGCTGGTTCACGCACACGGAGATTCCCGCCGACCGGGCCGCCGTCGGCGGGTCGAGCGTGGCCGGACGCCGGGGCCAGGAGCGGCTGGCCGACATCGTCCGCGACGCATCCGCCGCCCACGCCCCCGCGGGCAGCGAGCTCCGGAAGGTCGGCGACTTCTACACGAGCCTGCTCGACACCGCCGCGATCGAGCGCGCCGGCCTCACGCCGATCGGGCCGCTGCTCGCGCGCATCGCCGCGATCGGCGACCGCGCGGCGCTGGCGCGCTTCGCCGGCGCCACCCTCCGCGCCGACGTGGACGTCATCAACGACGGCGCGCTCCATACCGACAACCTGTTCGGTCTCTGGGTGGACCAGGACTTCGACACGCCGACCAGGAATTCCGCGGCGCTCATGCAGGGCGGTATCGAGATGCCCGACCGCCGGTACTATCTCGACTCGAGCGCCGCGATGACGGCGATCCGGGCCAAGTACCGCACGCACGTGGCGAAGATGCTCACCCTCGCCGGGATCGCGGACGCCGAGCAGCAGGCCGATGCCATCGTCCGGCTCGAGACGAAGATCGCGGGCGTGCACTGGACCCGCGAGGACACGTGGGACGTGACCAGGGGGAACGTCCACTGGCGGCGCGCCGACTTCGCGAAGAAGGCGCCGGGGCTCGACTGGCCCGCCTTCTTCGCCGCGGCGAACCTCGCCGACATCCCCGTGCTCGTCGCCTGGCAGGCGAGCGCCGTCACCGGCATCTCCGCCCTCACGGCGAGCGAGCCGCTCGACGACTGGAAGGCGCTCCTCGCGTACCACGCGATCGAGCACCACGCGCGCGTCCTGCCGGCGGCGTTCGAGCGCGAAGCCTTCGACTTCTTCGGCCGGACGCTGAGCGGCGCGCAGGAGCAGTCACCGCGCGCGCGCCGCGCGGTGGACGCGACCAGTGCGGCGCTCGGCTTCGTCGTCGGGCGGATGTACGTGGAGCGCTACTTCCCCGCGAGCGCCAAGCGCGAGGCGGCGGCGATGGTGGCGGGGATCCTCCACGCCCTCGACCAGCGGATCGTCCGGCTCGACTGGATGGCACCTGCCACCAAGGCGGCGGCGCGGGCGAAGCTCCGGACGATCCGCGTGAGCGTGGGCTATCCCGACCGGTGGCCCAGCTACGCGGGGCTCGTCGTCCGGCGGGGCGACGCGTACGGCAACGGCGATCGCGTGGAGCGCTTCCAGTACGCGGAGAACATCCGGAAGCTGCACCGCCCGGTGGACCGGGACGAGTGGTCGCTCCGGCCGCAGGAAGTGAACGCGGTCAACATGCCGGCGATGAACGCCATGAACTTCCCGGCGGCGATCCTGCAGCCGCCCTTCTTCGATCCGGCGCGGCCCTCGGCCATGAACTACGGCGCGATCGGCGCCGCCATCGGCCACGAGATCAGCCACAGCTTCGACAACCTCGGCGCCGGCTTCGACGCCACCGGGCGGCTCCGGAACTGGTGGACACCCGCCGACCTCGCCCACTTCAACGCCGCGGCCGAGCAGCTCGTGAAGCAGTACGACGGCTACCGGCCGTTCCCCGACCTCGCGGTCAATGGCCGACTCACCCTCACCGAGAACCTGGCCGACCTCACCGGCCTCGCGGCGTCGTACGATGCGTGGCGCGCCTCGCTCGGCGGGAAGCCGGCGCCGGTGGTCGCGGGCCTCACGGGCGACCAGCAGCTCTTCCTGAGCTACGCGCAGACCTGGCGCAGCAAGGCGCGCGATGCGCGGCTCCGCCAGCAGATCCTGACCGACGGCCATGCGCCGGGGCAGTACCGGGCGCTCACGGTGCGGAACATCGACGCGTGGTACGACGCGTTCGACGTGAAGCCCGGCGAGGCGCTCTATCTCGCGCCGGGGGACCGGGTGCGGATCTGGTGAGTCGGTGACCGCCGCGGTCCTCGCACTCGCGGCGGTGCTCGCCGGCGCCGTGGCGTCGGTGGTCGGATTCGGGATCGGCAGTCTCCTCACTCCCCTCCTCGCACTGAGCGTCGGGACCCAGCTCGCCGTCGCCGTGATATCGGTCCCGCACGCCGCGGCGACTGCGCTCAGGTTCTGGCGCCTTCGCGGGCACGTGGACCGGCGCGTGCTCGCGAGCTTCGGCATCATGAGCGCGGCCGGCGGGCTCGCCGGCGCGCTGCTTCATGCGCGCGCCTCCAATCGCGCGCTCGCGATCGTCTTCGGCGGCATCCTCGTCTTCGTCGGCCTGAGCGAGCTGAGCGGGCTCGCGCGGCGCATGCGATTCCACGGTCCGGCCGCGTGGATCGCGGGTGCCCTATCGGGCGCGTTCGGCGGGCTCGTCGGCAACCAGGGCGGGATCCGCTCGGCCGCCCTCCTCGGATTCGATCTGGACCGCGAGGCCTTCGTCGCGACGGCGACGGCGATCGGGCTCGTGGTGGATGCCGCCCGGATGCCGGTCTACTTTGCGGCCGAGGGGCGGGCGATGCTCCGGATGTGGCCACTCATCGCGGTCGCGACGGCCGGGACCCTCGCGGGAACGATCGCGGGTGTGCGCGTGCTCGGCCGGATTCCCGAATCGGTCTTCCGGCGCATCGTCGCGCTGCTCCTCGTCACGCTCGGGGTCTGGATGGCGCTCTCGGGAGGTGGCCGTTGAGGATCGTGGTGAACGGTGCCGGCATCGCGGGCCCGACCCTCGCCTGGTGGCTTCGACGCTCGGGTCACGAGATCCTGCTGATGGAGGAAGCCCCGGCCCCGAGGCGGAGCGGCTACGTGATCGACTTCTGGGGCGCCGGCTACGACGTGGCCGAGCGGATGGGACTGCTGCCGCGGATCGAGGAGGCGGGGTACCATGTGCGGGAGGTGCGCTTCGTGGACGGACGCGGCCGGCGCACCGGCGGCTTTCCCGTCACCGCTTTCGTCGAGACGACGGGCGGCCGGTTCGTGAGCGTCCGACGCTCCGATCTCGCGGCGATCATCCTCGACGCGCTGGGGAGCGGGGTCGAGACGCTCTTTGGCGATTCGGTGGCCGGCGTCGAGCCGGCGCCGGGCGGTGTGCGGGTCGCGTTCCGGCACGCGCCTCCATGCGACGCCGACGTCGTCATCGGCGCCGACGGCCTGCACTCGCGCGTGCGCCAGATCGTGTTCGCCCCCGCGCCGGCCTTCGAACATTCGCTCGGCTATCATGTGGCGGCGTGCGAGCTGGCCGGCTATCGCCCGCGGGAGGAGCTGGTCTTCGTCACGCATGGCGTTCCCGGGCGGCAGGTCTCGCGCTTCAGCATGCGCGACGACAGGACGCTCGTCCTCTTCGTCCTCCGCGACGAGTACCTGCGCGGCGCTCGCCCCGCCGGCCGCGACGAGTGGCTGGCGCTGCTGCGCGACGTCTTTCGCGGCGTGGGATGGGAGTGCCCCGCCCTGCTCGATGCCGCGGAGCGCGCCCACGACGAGCTCTATTTCGATTCGGTGAGCCAGGTGCGGATGCCGCGCTGGACGGCGGGCCGGACCGCGCTCGTGGGCGACGCGGGAGCCTGCGTATCGCTCCTGGCCGGCGAGGGCACCGGGCTCGCGATGCTCGAGGCGTACGTGCTGGCGGGCGAGCTGGCCGCGGCGGGGGATGATTTCACGGCGGCGTTCGCGCGGTACGAGGCGCGGCTGCGCCCGATCATCGGGAAGAAGCAGAAGGCGGCGGCCCGCTTCGCGGCGGGCTTCGCCCCGGCGACCGGCCTCGGCGTCGCCGCACGGGATCTGCTCAGCCGCGCCCTCGGGATCCCGCGACTCGGGGAGCTCCTCGTGCGGCG
>JAICUF010000030.1 GCA_025935995.1 Gemmatimonadales bacterium | reverse complement strand
GTTCGGATAGTTGACGAACGCGATGCGGGCTCGCCGCAGCACGTCGGCCGGCAGCGCGTCCAGCTCGAGCAGGAAGTCATGCCCGGGGCGAAGCGGGACGATGTACGGCTCCGCGCCGGCCAGGAGCGCTCCGCCCAGGTAGGCCTGGTACCCCGGCTCCGGGACGATGGCGATGTCGCCCGGGTTGATGACGGCGAGCGGCAGGTGGCTGAGTCCCTCCTTCGAGCCGATGAGCGGCAGCGTCTCCGTCACGGGGTCGAAGCGAAAGCCGAAGCGCCGCTCGACCCAGCGGGATGCGGCCTGCCTGAACTCGAGCAGTCCCTGCTGGAAGCCGTACTTGCTGAGCGCCGGGTTGCCGAGCGCGGAGCGCATGGCCTCGACGACGATGGCGGGCGGCGGCGTGTCGTTGTCGCCGGCTCCCAGATCGATCACATCCATTCCCGACTCGATCAGCCGGCGCTTGATCGTCGGAATCTCGGCCAGCGGGTATCCGGGGAGGGACTCGAGACGATTGCTGAAGGTGATCATGTCGCCGGTGCGCTCCGAACGGGGTTGGACAGCTTGCCGACACCCGGGATCTCGACCTCGACCACGTCGCCCGGAGACAGCCGGCCCACCCCGGCCGGTGTCCCCGTCAGGATGAGGTCGCCCGGCTCGAGCGTCATCACCCCGCTGATGTAGGCGAGGAGCTCGGGAATGGAGAAATGCATGTCGGCGGCGGGGGCTCGCTGGCGCTCGTCGCCATTGACCCGCGTCACCACGCTCAGTGCGCGCCAGTCGAGTCCTTCCGCCACGCGCTCGCCCACGGGACAGAAGGTGTCGAACCCCTTGGCCCGCCCCCATTGTCCGTCGGGCTTCTGCAGATCGCGCGCGGTCACGTCGTTGGCGCAGATGTAGCCCCGGATCCCCTGCTCCGCCGCACGACCGTCCGCGCGCCGGAGCCGCCGCCCGATCACGACGCCGATTTCTCCCTCGTACTCGACCTGCGCCGACGCCGCCGGCAGCTCGATCGCGTCGCCGCTCCCGATCAGCGCGCTGGGCGGCTTGAAGAAGAGCATGGGACGCTCGGGAAGCTCGTTTCCCAGCTCCTTCGCGTGGGCCACGTAGTTCCGGCCGACGCAGACGATCTTCGAGGGCGTGATCGGGATCATACGGCGGCTCCGATTCCGTTCCGGGCGAAGAAATCCTCGCATTTGGTGCGAACCTGTGCCCACGTGCCCACGATGCGTTCGGCGCGCGGGAGGCCGTGCAGCACCATCGGTCCATATCGCTTGCTGATGACGCGGCTGTCGAGCAGGATCACCACACCCGCGTCCTGCCGGCTCCGGATGAGCCGGCCGAATCCCTGCTTCAGCTTGAGCGCGGCGTGCGGCACGAGGTAGCCGGTGAACCCGTCCTCCCCCTGCTCCGCCAGGCGCTCGAGTCGCGCCGCGGTGAGCGGTTCCGACGGCACCTTGAAAGGTAGCTTGTTGAGTACGAGGGCGCGGAGCGCGCGACCGGGCACATCCACCCCCTCCCAGAACGAATCGGTGCCCAGGAGAATCGCATTGCCCAGCTCGCGGAAGCGGCGGAGGAGTGCGTCCCGCGGGGCCTCTCCCTGTACCAGCAGCGGCCAGCGCGTGCCGAGCGCGTGGCGAAGCGAGGCGGCGGCGCGCTGCAGCGCGGCGTGGCTCGTGAACAGCACGAACATCCCGCCGTCGGAGGCGTAGGCCAGGTCGGTGACGACCTGCGCGACCGCTGCCGAGTGTCCTGCTTCGTCTTCGCGAGGCTCGGGAATGTCGGTGGGGATTCCGAAGAGGCACTGCGAGGGGTAGTCGAACGGCGACGGGAAGATCTCGCGCACCGTCACCGGCGACCCTTCGCCGCCGAGTCCGACGCGGGACTCGAGAAAATCGAAGTCGCCGCCGGCCGCGAGCGTGGCGCTCGTGAGCACCGTCGTGTCGAGCCGGTCGAAGATCAGCTCCCGGAGGACCGGCGCGAGATCGAGCGGCACCGCCGCCAGCGCGACGTCCTGCGAGCGCCTCCCGCTCCGTTCCATCCACCGCACCATCGGAGGGCCGCCGGCGGCCGGCCGGAGCGTGCGGTTGAGCGCGTCGGCCACCCCGTCGAGGCGCCGCGTCACCCCCCGCAGTTCCTGCAGCAGGGGGCCGCGTCGCTCGCTCTCCTCGGCCTGACCCAGCCGGTCGGCGATCGTCTCCACCAGCTCCTTGAGCGCCCGGAATGCCGTGAGCGCCGCGTCGAGCTCGGCGCCCAGCCCCTCGCCCCAGACGGGATGCCCGGCGAAGGTGTCATCCAACCGGAGCTGGGCACCGCCGACTCCCTCCAGCATGGCGTGGAGCCGGAGGAAGAGCTGCTCGGTCGAGCGGCGCGCGTCGGCGACGGCGGGCAGGAGCCGCTCCCGCAGGAGATCGAGACTGGCGCGGCTCATGAGGTCGGCGCGCGCGGCGAGCTCGTGAGCCAGCGTCGGCGCGAGCCCCCGACCGTTCCGCTCGAAGCGTCCCATGAGCCGCCGCACCGAGCGGCTCGACACCTGCACGCCCAGGTGGCTCGCGGCGACATCCTCGAGGTGATGTGCCTCGTCGAGGATGAGCCGGCGATAGGGCGGCAGCACCGCCGCCTCGGTCCAGTTGTCCTGTTCCTTCCGCACGGCGAGGTCCGCCGCGAGGAGGTGATGGTTCACCACGACGATGTCCGCCTCCGCCGCCCGGCGGCGGGCACGGAACAGGAAGCAGCGGTCGAAGTGCTCGCACTTCATCCGCATGCAGAGGTCGGGCTCGGCGCTCACCTCGTCCCAGACTTCGCCGGTGGGCTGGACCGGCAGATCGCTCAGCGTGCCGTCCGGAGTGCGGCCCGCCCATTCGGCGATATCGTACAGCTCCTCGAGCTTGTCCTGCTCGAGCAGCGTCCGCTGCGCGGCCACCGCCTGATGCATGCGCGAGAGGCAGAGATAGTTCCGCCAGCCCTTGAGGAGCGCGAACGTGGGCGTGTGCTCCTCGGTGCCGAGCGCCTTTCGGAGCAGCGGCAGGTCCTTGCCGACCAGCTGTTCCTGCAGGTTGATCGTATTGGTGCTGACGATCGTGCGCTGCCCGTTGGCACGGGCCCAGGCGAGCGCCGGGACGAGGTACGCGAACGACTTCCCGACACCCGTTCCCGCCTCCAGCAGGAGCGTGCCTCCGTCGTTGTAGCCGTCGGCGATGTAGGCGGCCATGTCCCGCTGGCTCTGGCGGTCCTCGTACTGCCCCATGAGCCGGGCGATCGGACCGTCCTCCCCCAGCGACTCGATGACGTCGAACGGGTCGATCGGCGTGGTCGGCTGGTCGCGCGGAACCTCCACGACCACGTAGAGCTCGGTCGCGTCGTTGTTGAGGATCCCGAAGCCCACCCCCCCGTCGTGGAGGCGCGCCGCGAGGGCCAGGTCGGGCGCCGACGGATCGAGCCGACCGCTCGGGTGGTTGTGCAGCAGCATCTCGCCCCGCTCGGCGGTACCGGGCAGCGCGAGGACCATCTCGACGGTGCCGCGCGCGACCACGCGCGCGTCGGTGACGACGCCGTCGCGGTCCAGCCGGGCGACGAACGACACCTCACGCCCTCCCGCCGCCGCGATTTCGGCGGCCAGATGGGCGCGGACCCCGGGGGCGATCCGCTCGCTCACGTCTTCAGTTCTTTCTTCTTGGCAGCCGGAAAGAGGACGTTGTTGAGGATCAGCCGGTAACCCGGCGAGTGAGGATGCAGCGACAGGTCGGTCGGCGCGTCACCGATCTGGTGCTGCGGATCCTCGGGGTCGTGGCCGCCGAAGAACGTCCAGGTGCCCTGCCCGTGTTCCCCGTGGATGTACTTGGTCCACGGCGCGCCGGGCTCGTCGGCCAGCACCGTCACGGCGGGCTTGAGCGTATGGCGGGTAAAGGACGTGGTGAGCCCGTAGAAGTCCGGGATGACCTGACGGTGATTCTGCACCAGCATCGACGCCACCGGATCGATCTTCGCGCTGAACCCGAACAGGGTGAACGAACCGAGCGGCTGACGGCGGTCCGGCGCGTTGACCTGATGCCCGTCGATGTCGGAGTAGGACGGCGTCGTCGGGCTGAGCTCGAGCTGGGCGTGCTGAAAGGCGAGCGCCCTGTCCCAGTGCATCTTGGCGGCGGCATCCGGATCCATCGGCGTGCCGTCGGCATACGCCGCGGCGATGTCGACGCCCTCGCTCGCGAGGGCCAGGTCGAGGGTCTCCGTCGCGGTGCACATCGCGAACAGGAACCCGCCCCGCTCGACGAAGGCGCTGATCCGCTGGGCCACCGCCCGCTTTTCCGCCGGCACGTTGGCGAAGCCCAGCTGTCTGGCCGTCGCGGTGTTGCGCTGGATCATCTCCGCGAGCCACGGGGCGCCGGCGTAATTGAGCACGAACTTCGAGTACTGCCCGGTGAAATCCTCGTGATGCAGATGCAGCCAGTCGAAGGTCGAGAGCTTTCCGCCCATCACCTCCGGGTCCCAGACCTTGTCGTACTTCACGCCGGCGTAGTCGAGCGCCATCGTCACGGCGTCGTCCCAGGGCGCCGCATTGGGCGGCGCGTAGACCGCGACCTTCGGCGCCTTCTCGAGCGGGACCGCGTCCATGTTCCCCTGCTGGATCTCGCCCCGGATCCGGGTCACGCGCCCGTCGTCGGGACTCTCGGTGCTGATCCCGTTGAGCGCCGCGTCGCGCGCCGCCGCCGATTCGGCCGGCAGCAGGAAGGAACCGCCCCGGTAGTTGATGAGCCACTCCACCCGCACGCCGCGCTCGAGGGCGCGGTACGCGAGTCCGTACGCCTTCAGGTGGTCGGATTGGGCATCGTCCATCGGGACGAGGAGCCAGGCCGCCGCTCCGGTGCCCGCGAGCCGCGCGAACCGCCCGAGCGGCGCCAGGGCCGCCGCACCGGCTGCCGCGCGAACGAAGTCGCGCCGCTTCATGTGCGGGGCACCGCGCCGCGCGCTTCGTCGAGAGCGCGTCGGGCCTGGGGCACGAGGGCGCTCGTGGAGTAGGTCAGGATCATGTGCTCCAGCGTCGCCACGGCCTCGTCACGCCGGCCGAGGCTCACGAGCAGGCGGCCGAGCTCGAGCTCCGCGGCCGGTGCCGTCGCCGGCGCCTGCTCGAGGTCGGCGGCCTTGAACAGGCGTTCCGCGTCGGGAAAGCGGCCCCGCGCGAGCTCGATGCGCCCCGCGAGGAGACGCAGCTCGGCTCCGCCCTTCTCGGGCGGGAGCTTGTCGGCGGCGCCGACGAACGCCGTCACCGCCGCCGCGCTGTCGCCCTTCTCGAGCGCGAGGAACGCCGCGCCGATCGCGGGCGCGCTGTCCGCCTCGATGCGCTGCAGCAGCGCGAGGAGCGCGGCGCGCGCGGCCGCCTCCTCGCGCGTGCCGGTGTAGGGGCCCGCGGCCCGGAGCCGCTCGGTGGCACCGCGAATGTCGCCTCCGAGGAGCGCGACGCGGCCGGCCACGGCCAGGCCCTCCACCGTGCTGTCGGCGGCGAGAAGCGACCGGGCGCGGGCCAGCTCGCCGCGGCGCGCCCAGCCCCACGCCACGCGGCGCGCGAGCACCGCGTATTCCTCAGGTGGCAGCGTCGCGCGCGCGGCCTGAAGCCGGCGCTCCGCTTCGTCCGCCCTCCCCTCGCCGAGGAGAACGCTCACCGCCGTGCCGACGGCGCTCGCCGGCGCGCCGTCCTCCCGACCCGGCCCCGCGCCGTCGAGCATGCGTCGCGCCGACTCGGTGTCGCCGGCGTCGGCGTAGGCCTGCGCCGCGAGCATCCTCGCCCGCGTCGCGGCGCCGGCGCTTGTCCGGACGGCGATCGCCTCGAGCGCCATGCCGCGCGCCTGCCGCGCCGCCGTGGCCGCGGCGGCGGGGCTCAGCTGCAGCGCCTCGAGAAACTGGTTGAGCCGCTCGATCGCGTCGCCGTTCTCCGCCGGAAGGGACGATGCGATGAGCCGGAACCCACCGACGGGATCGCCCCAGCGCGCCACGAGCGTGCCCGCAAGCCGCCGCCCCTCGCCCGCCCCATCCTGCTCGAGCTGCCGCAGGATGTCCGGCCGCACCCGCTCCGGCGCCGGTGAGAGCATCGCGAGCGCCGCGAAGCGGAAGCCGCTCATCTGACGGATGGCGGCGAGCCACTCGGTCGTACCGAGCGTCCAGCTCCCGTCCGCCACCGCCGTCTGCGCTGCTTCCGGCGCGAGCGCATCCGCGCGGCCGAGCCGCCGGCGCGCGACCGCGATCGCGGCCTGCGCCGCGGCACGGTCGCCGCGGCCGATCGAGGCGCCGACCCACTCGCGATACGGCGCCTCGTCCCCGGGTGCGAGCGCGGCCCAGCGATCCACGGCACCCCGCAGGCTGTCCGCCGGTCCGATCGCGGACCAGACTCTGATCAATACGGCATAGCCCACGGCGGGCGGCGCGCCCGCCGCGATCGCCGCCCGGGCCGGCGCCAGCAGCTCGCCCGTGCGATTGAGCGGCACCAGCGCCCGCTCGAGCCCGAGGAGCGCGGCCGGGTCGCCCGCATGCACCGCGAGAACCGATCGAAATGCCTCCGCGGCCGCCGCGAAATTGCCCTGCCGCTCGAGGTCGAGTGCGCGGGCGAGCGCGGGCTGCTGCGCGCGGGCCGCGCCGGCGCCGGCGAGGAGCAGGATGCTGAGGAGACGAAGGACGCGACTCATCGGGGCCCGGGCTCGGCCAGACGGCGGAAGTAGTCCACCACGAGCCTGCGCTCTTCGGGCGACAGCCGCTGCAACTCGTCCCACCCGGGCATCCGGGGCCGGCCGGCGTCGTCCTCGAGGCGCGCGCGAAGCGCCGGGGGAAGGCTCACGCTGTCGTCGGTGGCCGTGGTGCTCTGCCGCTCCTTCTTCTCGTCCTCGTCGCGGCCCTGGAGCGTGCGGCCTGCGTCCAGCATGCGGCGGAAGAGCCGTTCCTGCCGCTCCACGGTGCGACGATCGAGCCGGCCCGCCTCGAGCTGCCGCGCGAGCTCCTTGGCTTCATTCGCCATCTCGCCCGCGCCCGGCATGTTGCCCTGCGCCCGCATCCGCTCCAGCTGTTCGCCCAGCGCGCGCTGTCTCGCGCCGAGCTGCTGCATGGCCGATTCCATTCCGCCCGCACCGAGCATCGGCAGCATCCCCGCACCCTGCTGCCCGAGCTGTCCCTGCTGCCGCGCCATCTGCCCCATCCGCTCGATGGCTTCCGCCATCCCGCTGCCCGACTGCGCGCCGGACACGTCGCTTCGCGACCGGACCAGCTCGTAGCTTGCCGCGTTGAGCGCGTCGACCGCCGCACCGGCACGCTCCGCCGCCTCCCGCGCGTTGGGCGACGCGGACGACACCGCCTCGCGCGCCTGCGCCATCTGCTGCTGGGCGGCGGAGAGGGCCGCCCCGATCTGCGGCGAGATCAGTGCGTTCTTCCCTGCGGCCTGCCTGAGCTGGTCGAGGAGCTTCTGCACTCCTTCCTCGACTGCCCCCTGGTCCCCGCGGGCGCCGGCCACGTTTCCGCCCTGCTGGAACTGCTGCTGCACCTTCAGCTCGCGCTCGGTGAGCCGGGACGTTTCCGCCAGTGACCGGTCGAGCGCGTCCGCGACCTCCTGCCGCCATTCGGCCTGCATCGCCTCCTTCATCTGGTCGATGTCGGCGCTCATCGGCTCCAGCGACTCGGCCGCCTGCTTCCCCTGCTGGCCGGCGCGGGAGCGCTGCCCGGCGCTCGCCGACTGCGCGGCCGACTTCATCTGGCCCGCCGCTGTCTCCGCCCGCTGGGCCGCGCCTTCCAGCGGCTTCGCATGGGCCGAGTCACCGGCCTGCTCGGCCACATCCCGCAGCGCGGACGCGAGGGAGTCGGCCCGCGCCGCGAGCTCCTGCTCCGCCGAGGCCGCCCGCGCGGAATCCGCGCGAGCCACCTGCTCGTTCCACTGCCGCTGCTCCTGCGCGAGGTCGCGCGCCTCCTCCGAGAGATTGGCGAGCTCGCCCTCGAGCGCCGCCCGCTTGAACAGCTCGCGCGCGCGCTCGAGGGCTTCCTTGAGCTGCCGCTGGGCATCGGCCAAGCCCTTGAGCGCCTCCTGCGCCCGGTCGGCGTCCAGCTGCTTGAGCGCGTCCTGCAGCTCGGCGAGCCGTTCCCGCATCTCGGGGGTCAGCGCCTGGTCGAGCTCACGGCGAATCTCGTCCAGATGCTTCTGCCACTCCGGGTCGTTGAGTCCGGCCTGACGCGCGCTCTCCTGGAGCTGCTCGATGGACTGCTTGAGGGTCTCCGCTTCGCGCACCAGCTGCTCCTGCGCCTGACCGGCCGCTTCCGCCTTCCGGGCCTGGTCGTACTGCAGCGTTCGCTCGCTGCCGGTCTGGCTCGTGGTGTTCGGGCGCGGCTGCTCCGCGGCGAGGTCCTCCGACTGCCGTTCCAGCCGCGCGCTGCGCTCCGCGATCGAGTCCAGGCGGCCGGCGATCGCGTCGCTCGCCTCACGCTGCGCGGCGCGCATTTCGGTGGCGGTCGGAATGCGGATGACGAATTCGCGCGACCGGCCGATGTGCGCCGCCGGCGCATTGTCTCCCGCGACCGCCTGGTAGCGGAGGGAGTCGCCGGGGAGCAGTCCGCGCCGCTCCAGTGCGAGGTTCCACGACAGGATGGCGCGATCCGGGCGGCCGGCCGGCAGCGGAATCGTCTCGCGCACGACCGAATCGCCGATGCCGAGCCGGCTCACCCGCCTGCTCTCGAGGGTGACGGTCGCAAGGCCATGGTCGTCGCGCACGTCGATCACGAGGGGCACGTGGAGATCGAGTGGCGCCACGGTGTCGGCGCCCGGCACCGGGATCTCCACGTGCGGCGCGCTGTCGGCCAGCACCCGGATGGGAAGCCGGACGGTGTCGCCGCCCATCGGCGCGCCGCTCCCCGTGACCAGTGACAGCGTCCACGCGCCGCTCGCGGCAGGTACGATGCTGCCCGCGAAGGCGGCGCCGTCCACCGCCAGCTCATGCGATTCCCCACCGGCCGCCCAGGCGGCAGCGCGAAGCTCGGCGGTCGCCTCACCCCGCGTGTCGAGCCTCGTGCCGGCCGGGACGACGATCGTGTCGCCGCCGACGGGCAGCGGCTCGTCCTCGAGGTGGAGGTACGGCGGATAGTGTGCGCTGACGGTGAGCGATCCGAGGAAGGCGGGCAGCCGCACGTGCACGAGCACCGTGTCCGAGCTTCGGGTGCCGCTCGTGAGGCGCGCGTAGAGGTCGCTCTCGAGCGGCCCGATCCGCCGGTCGGCGTGTCCCGTCGAGTCGAGCGCGACCGCGTGCGGGCGCCACCCCTCGCCGGGCGCACGCAGCCAGAGGGTCGCCTGACGCCGGCCGAGCGCGTCCATCGCGAGCGAGACCGACGCGCCGCGATCCACCGCCGCCGCCGACGCACGGAGCCGCACCGGTGCCCGGGCCGCTTCCCAGGCCCGATGCGGGTGCCAGAGTGCCGCGGCCGTTCCGCGGACCGGCCCTGCCGTACCGATGGCCGCGAAGCCGGCGGCCGCGGACAGGAGTCCGGCCATCGCGCGCCGGCGCACCGGCAGCGCGATCGGCCCCAGGGCATCGGGGCCCCGCAGTCGCACCGTCTCGGCGCCGGTCCGGTCGGCCGACGCATAGAGGGCATCGCTCCCGCCCGACGCCGGCGGCACGAGCAGCGACGTGAGCGCGCCGCTTCGCCACCCCCCGCCCGACTCGAGGCGGCGCGCCACGACGGGAGTCGCGAGACCGGGCGCCGCCCGCCGCGCCGCCAGCACTGTCAGCACGAGGGCGATGACGGCAACGCCCCAGGCAAGCAGCACCCACCAGGGTGCGTCGAACCAGTGCAGCCGCGCCGTCCAGGCGGCGGCGCCCAGGAGGACCGTCATGCCGCCGACGGCCAGGGCCGACCAGCCGACGCGATCGAGCGCCACGACCGGCGCGATGATCCGCTCGAGGGCCCCGCGGGTCGCCGTCATCCGCCGAATCCGACCGCGTAGGCGTACAGGTTCACGCCCATGCGCAGCGCCGCCTCGTGCTTCTCCGGCGGGTCGTGATGCACGTCGGGGTCTTCCCAGCCGTCGCCCAGGTCGGATTGATACGAGTAGTAGACGACCAGCCGTCCGTCGAGAAAGATGCCGAAGCCCTGGGCCGGCTTGCCGTCGTGCTCGTGGATCTTGGGGATGCCCCGCGGGAAGTCGTAGACGAGGTGATAGATCGGATGATTGAGCGGGACCTCGACGAGCGCACGGCCGGGAAAGAGGCGCGCCAGCTCCTTCCGGATCGAGGCATCCATCCCGTAGTTGTCGTCCACGTGGAGGAAGCCGCCCTGCTCCAGGTACCGGCGGAGGGTCGTGAGGTCGCTGTCGCTCCAGTGCACGTTGCCGTGGCCCGTCATGTAGATGTACGGCGTGTTCCACAGCTCGTCGCCCGCCAGCGTCACGACCTTCTCCTCGCGTGCGACCCGGAGCGGGGTCCGGGACCGGATCGCCTCGAGCAGGTTCGGGAGACTGGACGGATTGGCGTACCAGTCGCCGCCGCCATCGTAGTGGAGGCGGCCGATCGTCATCGTCGGCTCGCCGCCCTGCGCGGCCGCGCGGCCGCCGACCGTCGCCCACGCGACGGCCAGCAGTCCCATCCACCTGATCCGTCGCCAGCTCATTCCCGCATCTCCATGACCCGCCGGTAGGCTTCGTTGCGCGGCAACCCGAGAGCTCCGATCAACCGCTCGACCACGTCGCGTCGCGACATCCCGTCCGCCAGCAGCAGCGCCGCGAGCTCGGCCGCCTCGGCGCTCCGATCGGGCGGGGCGGCAGGCCCGGCGGCCCCTTCCAGTACTACGGTGATTTCGCCGCGCGGTTCCCGCTCCGAAAAATAGCGAACCAGCTCGTCGAGCGGTCCCGCCCTCAGCTCCTCGTGCAGCTTGGTGAGCTCGCGGGCGACGAACCCCCGCCGCGATCCGCCCGCGACGGCGGCAAGATCCGTGAGCAGCGCCACCAGGCGACTGGGGGCCTCGAAGAAGACGACCGGCCATTCCTCGGTGGCCGCCCGGCCGAGGAGGCGGGCGCGATCGGCGCCCCGCCGTGGCACGAAGCCGAGAAAGAGGTAGCGATCGCCGACGAAGCCGGAGACCGACAACGTCGTCGCGACCGCCGACGCACCGGGAATGGGGACGACCGTGCCGCCCCGTGCGCGCACCGCGGCGACCAGGTCGGCGCCCGGATCGCTCACCACCGGCGTGCCCGCGTCGGAGACGAGGGCCACGTCCCGCCCTTCCGCGAGGATGTCGAGGATCAGCTCGAGCCGGCGGTCATCGGAATGCTGATGGAAGCTGAGGAGTCGCGGGGAGGCGCCCAGATGGGTCAGGAGCCCCCGCGTGCGGCGCGTGTCCTCGGCGGCCACGACGGGCGCGCCGCGGAGAATCTCCGCGGCGCGCGGCGTCAGATCGCCGAGGTTGCCAAGGGGCGTGGCGACGACGTACAGGGTGCCGGCAGGCACTTACCCCAGGTGCTGCTTGATCTTCCCCTCGAGCGTCGCCTTGGGCACCGCACCGACCACGGTGTCGACATGCCGGCCGTTCTTGAAGAAGAGAATGCTGGGAATCGAGCGCACGTTGAACCGCGCCGCGGTCCGCTGGTTGGCATCCACGTCCAGCTTCGCGACGCGCGCCTTGCCGTTGTACTCGGTCGCGAGCTGATCGAGGATCGGAGCCACGATCTGGCACGGGCCGCACCAGGTGGCCCAGAAGTCCACCAGCACGAGGCCGGAAGACTGCTCGATGTCGCCCGCGAAGGAGGCGTCGGTGACCTGCATCGTCTGGGTATTGGTTGCGCTCATCCTGTTATTCTCCATTCATCCGTAGACAGCCCGCGTGAGGCTGGCAAGTTAACCCTGTCCGGAGCGGAACCCGGCGTGACCGAGCCCCGCATTGCTCACATCGGCGTCGCCGTGCCCGACATGGACTCGGCCCTCGCCTTCTATCGCGACGTGCTCGGCCTCGCTCCCGGCCCCGCGGAGCGCGCCGACGGGGCGACGATCGTCTCCCTGCCCTTCGGCGACACCGACGTCGAGCTGCTCACTCCGCACGAGCCGGACAGCCCGATCGCGCGCTTCATCGCCCGACGGGGCGCCGGGATCCATCACATCTGTTACCGCGTCGCGGACCTCGATCGTGCGCTGGACGCCTGCCGCGCGGCCGGCTATCAGCTCGTCGACGAGGTCCCGCGCGTCGGAGCCGGCGGCCATCGCATCGCCTTCGTCCATCCGAAGGCCACCGGAGGGATCCTGCTCGAGCTCACCGAGTAAACAGCCGCGGGTTCCCGCGTCAGGGCGAGCCCGAGGGCGCCGAGTCGCAGGGACGCCCGGGGCTCCCGGCCGCGGTCAGGTCGATCCGGTTGACCAGCCACGCATTGCCGGAGCGCACGAGGCTGAAGGGCACGATCTTCTGGCAGTTCGGGCGGGTGAGCTCGACCTGCAGCAGCCGCTGCTCCGGCGCCGCGGGATCGGTATCATTCGACAGGATGCGGTACTGGGAGCCGCGCAGGTACGCCTGGATGATCGTGATCCGCTGCTCGTAGTTGGCGGGCTCGTGCGTCGTGGCCGCCGGCCCCTTGGCCGAGCCCCAGAGCTGGGCCACCTTCGCCAGGTTGCTGTCGGCGACCGCCTGCATGAACTCCTGCACCGCCCGCTCGGCCGAGGCTGCCGGGGCCGGCGCTCCGGCAGCGCTCGTGGCGCGGCCGCCGCTGCAGCCGGCGAGGGTGAGGCTGACGAGGAAGGCGAGAGGCAGGCGCTGGCGCACGCGGTGCTCCGGGAGTGGGGTGGCGAACATAAACCCTGCGGCGGCGGCGGAACAATGAGTCCCTTCCGGCTTTACATCAATATCGATCACGTGGCCACCGTACGGCAGGCCCGCCGCACCGACGAGCCCGATCCGGTGGACGCGGCGCTGCGCGCGGAACGCGCCGGAGCGGACGGCATCACCGCGCATCTCCGCGAGGATCGCCGGCACATGCAGGACGCCGACATCGTCGCGCTGCGCGAGCGGCTGACGAAACCGTTCAACCTGGAGCTCGCCACCAGCGAAGACATCGTCGCGCTCGCCTGCCGGCTCCGGCCGTGGCAGGCGACGCTGGTGCCGGAGCGACGAGAGGAAGTGACGACCGAAGGCGGGCTCAATCTCGACCGGCCCGCGCCCATCGCACCGGCCATCGGCCGCCTCGCGGATGCGGGCTGCCGTGTGTCGCTCTTCATCGATCCGGAGCCGGCGGCCATCCGGGCCGCGCACCGCCTCGGGGTACCGGCGATCGAGCTGCATACGGGGCGCTATGCGCATACGTGGCGGCGGGACGACGCCGCGCTGCGCCAGCTGACCGATGCGACCGCCCTGGCACGCGACCTCGGTCTCGACGTGCACGCGGGGCATGGGCTCACCTATGACAATGTCACCCCTGTGGCTGCCATCGCCGGGATCGAGGAGCTCAACATCGGGCACAGCGTGGTGAGCCGCGCGGTGCTCGTTGGAATCGACCGTGCTGTGAGCGAGATGGCCGCGCTGGTCCGTGCGGCCCGCGTTGACCCCGATCTCCGGCATCCGTAGACTCCAGCATGACTCAGCCACTCGGCAGCGGCGCCGACTTCTTCGCCCTCGAGGCCGGCGAGTGCCTCGACCGGCTGGAGCAGCTCGTCACGCGGCCGGAGGGTCCGCCGGCCGACGAGATGCTGCGCACCGCTCGTGCGCTCCGCGGCTCCGCCCTCATGGCGAACCATCCGGCGATCGCCCGCGCGGCCGCGGGGCTCGAAGCCGTCGCCCGCGCGGTCCGGGACGGCGCCCGGCCGTGGGACGCCGGCGCGCGCGAGAGAGCGGGCCAGGCGCTCGACGATTTCCGGGGCCTCGTCCGCTCCGCACGCGCGGGGACCTCGGATGACGCCGGTCGGGCGGCCCGGCTCGCCGCCGACCTCGAGGCGCTGGCGGGGGGCGCCGCGGCCCCGCCCGCCGCGCCCCCGCCGGAGCCCGCCGAACTGAACACCGGCGTGCGCGCCTTCGTGGCGCGCGAGAGCGCTCTCATCGCGAGCGCCCTCGACCGCGCGGCGCAGGCCCTGCGGGAGACACCGGGCGCGCGCGAACCGCTCTACGCGGTGCTGCGGCGCATGCAGTCGCTGCGCGGGCTGGCCGAGCTGTCCGATCTGACGCCGCTGCCGGAGGTGCTCGACGGCATCGAGCTCGCGGTGGGCGACCTCACGCGCCTGTTCGCGCCGCCACCCGAGGTGGATCGGCTCCTCGAAGCGGCGGCGGGCGCGCTCACCGGAATCGCGCGCGACGTGGCGGGCGCCGGCCGGCCCGACGCCGATCCTCCCGAGGCGCGCCGATTCACCGAGCACCTCCTCCGCGCCTTTGCCGTCGAGCGCGATGTCGTTCCCATCGAGTCGCTGTACGTGGACGGCGATGAAACCCCGCTCCGCCGTCCCGAGTCGCAGCCCCAGTTCCATCCGCCCGCGCCGCCCGGCCCGGTCGAGCTCGTCAGCTATGGGGAGCACCTCGCCCAGGCGGCGGACCGTGTCGGCCAGGCCGAATCGGGTACGATCAGGGACCTCCGGCTCTATGCGCTGGTGGGTACCCTCCGGTCGATCGGCGCCGGCGGCGACGCCGTCGCGACGGCGCTCGGCGTCCTCGCCCGCTCGGCGCGTGAGGCGATCGCGTCGGGCGCCGCGGCCCGGATGCACGAGGACTTCGGGCACGTGCTGCGCGACGCCGGCGCGCTCCTCCGGAGTCTCGCCGACGGCGGCGACCAGAATGCGGTGGGCCGCCGGCTCCTCGATCTGGCCAACCGGCTCGATCTCCTGGGCGTGGAGCGGACGGCCGACACTGCTCCGCCAGAGGACGACTCCGACGTCGTTCCGATCCAGTCGCTGGAATACACTGAGGCACCCGGCGGGATCGAACCGGAAGACGACGCCGTCGCGATCGAGTCGCTCGCACCGGTCGCCGGGCAGGAGGCGGAGCGTGCCGTGCCGGCGGGGGACCCCCTCGCCGCCGCGTACGCGACCCTGACCCGACTGCTCCGCGGCCAGGCCACGCCGGCCGGTGTACGGGAGCCGCCGGTGGAACCGGCGCCGCCCGTGACCGCATCGCCGGAACCGGAAGTGGACATCCGCTCCCTCTGTTATCGCGGACGTGGCGCACTCGAGCGCGCGGTCGCCGTGCGCGACGCCCTCGTGACCGAGCTCGGCGCCGGCGCGGGGCTCGCGGGCGTGGAGCCGCTCGTCCGCGAGCTCATCGATCTCGTCCCGCTCGCGCTGGACACCGCCGATTAGTTCGTCGCGGGCGCGCCGCCGCTGGGCGGCCCTTCTCGGCGTCATCATCTCGCTCCTGCTGCTGGCATGGGCGCTGCGCGGCACCAGCGCGGACCGCCTGGGCGCCGAGATCTCCCGCGCGCGCGCGCTGCCGCTCCTCCTCGCCGTCGCCGTGGCGACCGCCACCTTCCCCATCCGGATGTTCCGCTGGCGCCTGCTCCTGCGAGCGGCCGACGGCGCGCCGCTTCCCGCGGGACCGCTCTGGCACGCGGTCGCGATCGGGTTCATGGCCAACAATCTCCTGCCGTTCCGCGCGGGGGAGTTGGTACGCTGCTACGCGGCGGCCCGGCTCACGGGAGAGCGACTCACCGCGGCGATCTCCTCGGTCGCGGTCGAGCGCGTGTTCGACGGCCTCACCGTGGTCGCGCTCCTCTCGTTCGCACTCTTCGCCGCGGACCTGCCGTCCTCGATCGTGATCGGCGGCGTCCCCGTGTCGATCGCGCGCGCCGCGTGGATCGCCGGAACGCTGTCCGCCGCGGCACTGGCCATCGCGCTCGCCGTCGTACTGGCGCCGGACCGCGCCGAGTCGCTCGTACGCCGTCTGCTGCCGGCGGGACGATTCACCGAGCGGCTGATCAGCGTGATCGAAGGGTTCCGGCACGGGCTCGCGACGCTCCGCTCCCCCACCCGACTCACCGGTGTCGTCGCGTGGTCGCTCGTCCTCTGGCTGGTGAACGCGGCATCGTTCCGGATCGCCTTTGCCGCGTTTGGCCTGCCGGTGGGTTTCGCCGGCGCGCTGCTTCTGCAGGGGCTGCTCGTCTTCGGCATCGCCGTGCCCTCGACGCCGGGATACGTCGGGGTGTTCGAGGCGGTGATCGGCGCGGTGCTTCTCCTCTACGGCGTGCCTGCGTCGCGCGGCGCGGCCTACGCCCTCGTCTACCATGCCACCACCTTCCTCCCGATCATCCTCCTCGGCGCCTGGTCGCTTGCCCGCACCGGACTCACCCTCGGAGAGATGAGGCAGGAGCCCGCGCTCGATGGCTGACGCGATCCGGCTGCGCGCCCATGCCAAGGTCAACCTCTTTCTCCGCGTGCTCGCGCGGGAAACCGACGGCTTTCACTCGATCGAGACGCTGTTCTGCCGGATCTCCCTGGCCGATGAGCTGACCGTGGAGCGCACGGCGCGCGGCGTGGAGCTCGAGTCCTCGTCGGACTCGGTCGGGCCGGCGGCGGAGAACCTCGCCGTCCGCGCCGCGGGTCTGGTCCTCGACGCCACCGGGCATCGCTTCGGTGTTCGCATCCGGCTCGAGAAGCGGATTCCGGTCGGCGCGGGACTCGGTGGCGGCTCGAGCGATGGTGCGGCGGCCCTCGTCGCCGTGAACGCGCTCGCGGACAACGCGGTCCCCCGCCACGAGCTGCTGCAGCTCGCCGCACGACTCGGCAGCGACGTCCCGTTCCTGCTTTCCGACGCCCCGCTCGCCCTCGCCTGGGCACGCGGGGATCGCTTCATCCGGCTGAACCCCCTTCCCGCGGCTCCGATCCTGATCCTGGCGCCGCCGCGAGCGGTCGCGACAACCGAGGCGTACGGCTGGCTCGACGCGGCGCGTCACGCCGGCTTCCGCCGCGGCGCCCTGGCCCTCGATCTCCCGGCCCTGGCCGGCTGGGGCGACGTCGCGCGGATGGCGGGGAACGACTTCGAGGCGGCCGTGTTCGAGCATCGGCCGGAGCTGCGGAGCGCCTTCGAGGCGATGGCGGGGACGCACCCGCTCGTGTGCCGGATGAGCGGCTCGGGGTCGGCGCTCTTTGCGGTCTACCGCTCGACTCGCGACCGGGACGACGCCGCCATGCAGCTCGGCCGCCGCCATGGCACGGTCCTTCCTGCCGATACGTTGGCCGGACCGCCGCCGCCCGTGTAGCTTGAGATCCGCTGGCCCTTCGTCCAATGGCAGGACAGCGGACTTTGGATCCGCGAATGGTGGTTCGAATCCACCAGGGCCAATCGTGCGATCTCCCTTGACGACCGTGACTTAGGCACTACACTCGGAGACCCGCTGCTTCCTTCATGAGTCAGCCGACCTGGGCGTGCCCGACCTGCCAGACGCCGCTCCCGAGCATGGCGTCCTTCTGCTACGTGTGCGGCACCGCCACACCGGCGGGGCTCAACAAGCACACGGGCGAGGTCGTCGCGACGGTCCGCCAGGCCGGCATCGGCCAGGCCGACCTGATCCGGAAGCTCCAGCGCGCGCTCGGCCCGGGCTACCAGCTGCAGGACCGGATCGGCGCGGGCGGCTTCGCCGAGGTCTTCCGGGCGCGCGACCTCCGCCTCAAGCGCGATCTCGCCGTCAAGGTGCTGCGGCCGGACCTCGGCCTCTCGCCCGAGCTGGTGCAGCGCTTCCGCCGCGAGGCCGAGACGATCGCCACGCTTCGCAACACGCACATCGTCCCCGTCTACGACATCGGGGAGGCGCAGGGACTCGCGTTCATCATCATGCCCCTTATTTCGGGCGAGAGTCTCCGCGCCGCGCTCGACCGTGACGGCGCCATGCCGCCGGCCGAGGTTCGCCGCATCCTGCGCGAGGCGGCGCTGGGCCTCGCGGCCGCGCACGACGCGGGGGTGATCCACCGCGACATCAAGCCCGAGAATATCATGCTCGAGGGCCGCGAGAAGCGTGTCCTCCTCATGGACTTCGGCATCGCCAAGGCCGTCGGGGCCGCCACCGACGGCGATCCGGGCACGACGCTGACCACCACCGGCATCATCATCGGGACGCCGCAGTACATGAGCCCGGAACAGGCGGCCGGCGACAAGTCCATCGATGCGCGGAGCGACCAGTATTCGCTGGCGGTCGTGGGCTATCGCATGCTCGCCGGCGAGCTGCCCTTCGGCGGCGACTCCACGCGTGCCGTCCTTTATCAGCAGCTGGTGGCGACGCCGCCGCCGATCGAGACCAAGGTGCAGGGCGTGCCCGGCGGACTGGCGAACGCGATCCGGCGCGCCATGGCCAAGGAGCCGGCGGAGCGTTTCGCCGACATGCTCGAGTTCGCCGCGATGGTCGACAACGAATCGCTGCCGCTCGCGAGCGAGCCGACCGAGGAGATGCCGGCGCAGCGCGCGACGCCCGCCGCCGGCCGGCGTCGGCTCCTCGCCGGGGCGGGAGCCGCGGTGCTCATCGTGGCCGCCGGCGCATGGCTGCTCGCGCGGCCGCGGGCCGCGCCGGCCGCACCGGTGGTCTCGCCGGCTCCCGTCGCCGTCGCCTCGCCGCCGGCGAAGCGGGATACGCTGCCGCCGGCGGATACGGCCAAGCCCGTCACCCCTGCCCCATCCACCGCGTCACCGCAGCCGAAGCCCGCGGTCGCCTCGACCAGGCCCGCGGCGCGCACCACGGCGAGCGGGAAGCAGAGCCGGTCGGCGGCCGCGGCCGAAACGCCGACCTGCGCCCGCTCCGCCGGCGGAGGAAACTGGAGCGTCGCCGCGACGACGTGTCTGGCCGAGGCCAATGCGGGTTCGGCGACCGCGGCCCGGACGCTCGGCATGATGTACGATCGGGGGAACGGGGTCGCCGCCAATCCGACCGAGGCCGTCAGCTGGTATCGCCGTGCCGCCGGTGCGAACGACGCGGAGGCCGAGTTTCTCCTGTCGCAGATGCTGGACATCGGCCGCGGCACGCAGCAGAACAGCGCCGAGTCGCTCGTGCACCTGCGGCTCGCCGCGAGCGGGGGCTGGCTTCGCGCGCAGCAGGTCCTGGCCTTCCGGCTGGAGACCGGCACCGGCGTCCGGAAGAACGAGCAGGAGGCCGCCGCATGGTACCGGCGCGCCGCCGAGCGGGGTGACGCCATCTCGCAGCAGAAGCTCGCGGACGCGCTCGCGAAGGGACGCGGCGTCGACAAGAACGAGGCCGAAGCCCTCGATTGGTACCGGAAGGCGGCGGCGCAGGGCTCGAGCATGGCGGCCTGGCAGGCGGCGCAGATGTATTTCAAGGGCCGCGGCACGGCAAAGAACGACTCGGCGGGGATGGAGTGGCTGCGGACGGCGGCGGCCCTCAATCAGCCGGACGCGGTGAAGGAGCTCAAGAAGCGCACGGCCCGATGACGGCGCCCGCGGGTCCGAAAAAAAGCGACGCGGCACCGACATCGGTGCCGCGTTTTCATTGCCCGTCACCGCGCGGTCACGATGGGTGTGCAACCACCGAGAGCACGACATCATTGATGTCGTTGTCGCCGCCGTCCTCGAAGGTCAGCGTCCAGTTCGGGAACTGGCCGGTCGCCACCAGCGACGGCGCCCGCTCGAGCTGGCTGGAGATGATCTGGACGTCGATCGCCGAGCCCGCGGTGAATGGGCCGTCCACCGACCAGTGCTTGTTCAGGCTCTCGTGGCAGGCGTCGCTCGTGAGATCCTTCTCCACCGGCGCCACGACGCGGAGCCGGTCATTGCTGGCGTTGCAGCTGGAGGAGCTGAGCGTGACGTCGAAGGAGTTGATGGCCGCGTCGATCGGCAGCGTGCAGGCGCCGGGGGTCCCGTTGACGCTGCACGTGAGCTCGGTGACCACCGGTGGCCCGCTCCCCGGATCCGTGGGGATGTCTCCGGTCTTGCAGGACACCATCGCGAAGGCCGACAGCGCGGCACCGAGGGCGGCGGCGGCACGGATCGGGGTCATGAACGATTCCTCGAAAGTGAGAGTGCGGACAGGGGAACCGTGCCCAACATACGGTCGCGAAAGAGCTTGGGCCGTGACCTGCCGCACGTCCGGAGCGATGCGCCCGCGCCTCAGCCGGCGCATCGGGCGAGTTGACGCAACCCCGCTCACCGGAGTAGCTTGTCGGGCTGTATCATGACCGAGCTCTCGCTGTCGCGAAGCCAGATGCTGCTTCTGAGCGGCTCTGCCAACCGCCCCCTGGCTGAAGAGGTGGCGGGGCATCTGGGCCAGCCGCTCTGCGCCGTGACCATCCGGCGGTTCGCCGACGGCGAGCTCTTCGTGAAGATCGACGAGAACGTGCGCGGGCGGGACGTCTACATCATCCAGCCGACCAACCCGCCGGCCGAGAACATGATGGAGCTCCTGCTCCTGATGGACGCGGCCAAGCGGGCCAGCGCGGCGCGGGTGACGGCGGTGATCCCGTACTTCGGCTACGCGCGGCAGGACCGGAAGGACCAGCCCCGCGTCGCGATCAGCGCCAAGCTCATGGCCAACATGGTCTCGATGGCGGGCGCCGACCGGGTCCTGGCGATGGATTTCCACCAGCATCAGCTGCAGGGGTTCTTCGACCTGCCGGTGGACCATCTCTATGCCGCGCCGGTGTTCGTCAACCACTATCGCCAGAAGTCGCTCCGCGACCTGGTGATCGTGGCGCCCGACGTCGGCTCGGCCAAGATGGCGCGGGGATTCGCCAAGCGGCTCAACGCGTCGCTCGCCATCATCGACAAGCGGCGGCCGTCGGCCAACGTGGCGGAGGTCCTGAACGTGGTCGGCGAGGTGCGGGGGAAGGACTGCATCATCCCCGACGACATGATCGACACCGCCGGCACCATGGCGGAGACCGTCAACGCGCTCAAGCGGCTGGGCGCGGAGGACGTGTACTGCTGCGCCACCCACGCGCTCCTCTCGGGGCCGGCGGTGGAACGGCTGACGGCCTCGCCGGTCAAGGAAGTGGCCGTCACCAATACGATCGCGCTGCCGCCCGAGCGGCGGTTCGACCGGCTCAAGGTTCTCTCGATCGCGGGCTTGCTGTCCAAGGCGATCGGCTACACGCACAGCGATCAGTCGGTGAGCTCGCTGTTCGACTGACGATGCGCCGGCAGGCGTACAACCACAGGATCGGACCATGGCACAACAGGTGAGTCTTCAGGCGGCCACGCGGAGTGATACCGGCAAGGGCGCGGCGCGCACCTTCCGCCGCGCGGGCAAGGTTCCCGCGGTCATCTACGGCCACGGCCGTGAGCCCGAGGCGCTGGTGGTCGATGCGCCGGCACTCAGCCGGATGCTGACGGGTATCAGCGCCGGCAGCACCGTAGTCGACGTCACGGTGGACGGCCGCGCGCCGGTCAAGGCGCTCATCCGCGAGATCCAGCGGAATCCCGTCCGCCCGGCCGACATCATGCACGTGGACCTCTACGAGATCCACGCCGACGAGAAGATCACCGTCGAGGTTCCCGTCCACCTCACCGGCACGGCCGACGGCGTCCGCAACTTCGGCGGCGTGCTCGACCACATCCTCCGCACCCTCGAGCTCGAGGTGCTGCCGGGCGACATCCCGGAGAGCATCGACCTCGACGTCACCCCGCTCGGCATCGGCCAGTCGCTGTACGTCCGCGACATCAAGGTCGAGAAGGCCGAAATCCTGAATGACGAGGATCTGCCGGTAGTGACGGTGGTCGCGCCGCGGGCCGAAGAGGCCGCGCCCGCCGCCATCGAAGAGGCGCCGTCCACCGAGCCCGAGCTCATCCGGAAGCCGAAGGCCGAGGACGAGGGCACCGAACCGAAGGCCTGAGCCCTGCTCACGATCGTCGGCCTGGGAAACCCCGGCCCGGAGTACGCGGAAACCCGGCACAACGCCGGGTTTCTTCTCGTGGACCATCTGGCGGCACGCTGGCGTCTCCCGGCCTTTCGGCGCGGCCAGCGTGCCCGCGAAACGTCGGGCATGGTCGCCGAGCGCGAGGCGCAGCTGCTCAAGCCCCAGACCTACATGAACCGGAGCGGCGCGGCACTGGCCCCCTTCCTCGACGACCCCGGCTTCGATCCCGCGCGCGACCTCCTCGTCCTGGTGGACGACGTCGCCATCGCGCTGGGTCGCTTCCGCCTCCGCGGCGCGGGCTCGAGCGGGGGCCACAACGGCCTCCGGAGCATCGAAGGCACGCTTCGCCGTCAGGACTACGCCAGGCTTCGCATCGGCGTCGGCCCGGTGCCGCCCGATACCGGCGACCTCGCCGACTTCGTGCTGGGCGAGTTCACCCGCGACGAGCGGGCCGCCGTGGACACGCTGCTCGATCCGATGGCGGAGGCCGTCGAGGGATGGCTCACCGACGGCATCGAGCTCGCCATGTCCCGCTTCAACCGCTGAACCGCACGCAGGATCATGCTCAGACTCGGCATCGTCGGCCTTCCCAACGTCGGCAAGTCCACCCTCTTCAACGCCCTGACGTCCGCGGGCGCGCTCGTGGCGAACTATCCGTTCGCCACGATCGAGCCGAACACGGGCGTAGTGCAGGTTCCCGATCCACGGCTCGACGCCCTTGCGGCCATCGTGAGCCCCGAGCGGACCGTGCCGGCGACGGTCGAATTCCTCGACATCGCGGGGCTCGTGAAGGGCGCGAGCCAGGGCGAAGGGCTGGGAAACCAGTTCCTCGCCAACATCCGCGAAGTGGACGCGATCGTGCATGTCGTGCGGTGCTTCGAGGATCCCGACATCCAGCACGTCATGGGGACGGTGGATCCGGTGCGCGATCGCGAGATCATCGGCATCGAGCTCGGCCTCGCCGACCTCGCGAGCGTCGAGAAGCGGCTCGACAAGGCGGCCCGCGCGGCCCGCTCCGGCGATCCGCAGGCGCGGCTCGAGCTTCGGCTTCTCGAGGCGCTGCAGCCGGCGCTCGCGGCGGGCCGGCCCGCCCGCACCGTGACGCCCACCGAGGAGGAGCGCGCGGCCTACCGCTCCTTCAACCTCCTCACGTCGAAGCCCGTGCTCTACGCGGCCAACGTGGCCGAGGACGAGATCGCCGGCGGCAACCGCCACGTGGACGCACTGCGGCAGGCCCTCGCGGCCGACGCCGAGGCCGCGGAGACCGTCACCTTCTCCGCCAAGGTCGAGGCGGAGCTGGCCGAGCTGCCGCCGGCGGATCGGAGCGAGTTCCTCGAGTCGCTCGGCCTCACCGAGTCGGGCCTCGATCGCCTGGCCCACGGGGCGTATCACCTGCTGGGCCTCCAGAGCTATTTCACCGCGGGGGAAAAGGAAGTGCGGGCCTGGACCATCCACCGCGGCGACAAGGCTCCGGCCGCCGCAGGCGTGATCCACTCCGACTTCGAGAAGGGCTTCATCCGGGCAGAGACGGTCGGGTACGACGACTTCGTGCGCGTGGGGGGCTGGAAGCCGGCGCGCGACCAGGGGCTCGCCCGGGCCGAAGGCAGGGAATACGTGGTGCGCGACGGCGACGTGATGCTCTTCCGCTTCAGCTCCTGACCGCGGCTACCGGGCCGCGCCCTGCCCGACTATCTTCCGCGCTCACAAATCTCCTCCTCGGCCCCGCACCAGGGCCGGGGCGCAACCGCCGAAGCTCCGCTTCGGCACTCGTCCAAAGGACGGTGTCATGACCCACCAGTACGAGGTGGTCTACATCTTCGACAGTGCGCTCGAAGATGCGGCCATCAACGAGCGCCTCGAGCGCTTCCACGCTCTCATCCGGCAGGACGGCATCGAGCCCCCCACGGTCGATCACTGGGGCAAGCGCGCGCTCGCCTACCCGATCCGGAAGCACGAGACCGGGTACTACGCGGTCGCCAAGTTCGAGACCGCCGCCGCCGCGCTTCCCGAGTTCGAGCGCGCGATCAAGCTCGACGAGGGCGTGCTGCGCCACCTCGTCGTGGTGAACGAGGGCGCCCAGCCGGTGCCCGCGACCGTCGCCAAGACCGGCGACGAGGAGGATGACGAATGAAGCGCGCCGCCAAGACGTGCGCGATCTGCGAATCCGGCGTCCGGGTCGTGGATTTCAAGGATGAGCGCACCCTGTCGCGTTTCCTGACCGAGCGCGGAAAGATCCTGCCGAGCCGCCTCTCGGGGACCTGCGCGCGGCACCAGCGGCAGCTCAGCACCGCCATCAAGCGGGCGCGCCAGCTCGCGCTGCTGCCGTACATCAAGGGGTTCGCGGGCTGACCGTCCGCCGCGGGCTCGCCGGGCCGCTGCTGCTCGCGGCGGTCTTTGCCCTGATGGCGCCGCGGGTGTACCTGCTCTTCCCGCTGGTGCTCCTCCTGGGCGTGTCCCGGCCGGCCAGCCGCCGCGAGTGGCTGACGCTGGCCGTCGCGGGGGCGCTGCTCGTGGTGTCGCTCGTGGGCGGAGGCGGTGATCTGTTCGCCCAGTTCGTCCGCGCGACCGGCGCCTTTCTGGCGGGCGCGTTCACGGTGGCGATGCTGGTCCGGCCGGGGCCGGTGTTCCCGCGCGCGCTGCTCGCCGTCGCCGTCGCCGGGCTGGTGGCCTACCTCTGGGGCGCCTCGTTCGGCGCCGGGTGGCCGGCGGTGCAGTCCGCCGCGGCGTCCCAGACGCGGGGTTTCTTCGCCGCGCAGGCCAGCGCGGCGGCCGCGCAGGGCTCGGCGGGAGACCCGGCACGGCAGATGTTCGCGGGACTCGCCCAGCGAGCCGATGCGGTCGCCACCCTCTTCCCCGCCATCCTCACGCTCGCGGCGATCGCCGGCCTCGCGCTCGCGTGGAGGATCTACGCGGAAGTCGCGACCCATCCGCTGGCGCTCACCGGCGGGTCCTTCGCCACGTTCCGCTTCGGCGATCAGCTCGTCTGGATCCCCGTCCTCGCGCTGGCCGTGCTCGTGCTGCCGGTCGGTGATCGGGTGGGCGACCTCTCGCTCGAGGCGCTGGCCCGGAACGTCCTCCTCGTGTCCGTCGCGCTGTATACGGCGCGCGGACTCGCCGTCTTCTGGACGGTGGCGCGGGCCGCGCCGCGGGCCATCGTGCTCGTGCTGACCCTCGTCGCGATCGTGCTGTCTCCGTTCGCCGTGAGCGGGCTTGCCCTGCTTGGCCTGGCGGACTCCTGGGTAGATTTCCGGCGGCGCGCGGCGCCGCCGCCAACTGGAGGGGTGAACCGATGATGGAAGTGATCCTGCGCGAGGACGTGAAGTCGCTCGGCAAGGCGGGCGACCTGGTGCGGGTGAAGCCCG
>JAICUF010000040.1 GCA_025935995.1 Gemmatimonadales bacterium | reverse complement strand
GGCCCCGGCCGCGGGCGCCCGAGGTGGTTCTGCACTCGATCGACGGCGAGGAATGAGCCGGCCGACGGCGCCGCCCGCGCGACCACTTTCTCCCGAGGCGCTGGAGCTTCTCGCGCGACGGGCCACCGCCGCCGCGGCGGCGTCGAGTGCCGTCCCGCGGCGCGCGGACCGGTCGCGCGCGCGGCTCACGTCCGCGCCGCAGCGCATCTGGCTGCATGATCAGCTCGAGGGCGGCTTGGCGTACGTGCGGCCCGTGGCACTGCGGCTGACCGGTCCGCTCGACCTGCCCGCGCTCGAAGGGGCGCTCGCGGCGATCGTCCGGCGGCATGAAGTGCTGCGCTCCCGCCTCGTGGACGGGGCGGACGGCCTGCCGGAGTTCCGCATCCTCGACGAGCCGCTTCCGCCCCTCGCGATCGAGACGTCTCCCGGCACATTTCTCGCCGAGGCGCGCCGCGCCTTCGATCTCCGGAGCGAGCCGCCCGTGCGCGTGCGGCTCCTCCGGGAAGCGCCGGACCGGCACCTCCTTCTCACGGTCTTTCATCACGTCGCGTTCGACGCCTGGTCGGCCGGCGTCTATCTCCGCGATCTGACCCGTGCCTATGCGGCAGCTCGGCGCGGCGGCGGGCTGGACGAGCTCCCCATCCAATGCGGCGACCTGGTGGAAGCGGCGCACGACGGCGCCGGTCCCACCGAGGCACCATCCGCCGCGGACACCGGGTACTGGCGCTCCGCCATTCAGGGGGTCGAGCCGGTCCTGACTCTGCCGTTGGATTTTCCGCGCCGGCCGGGCCAGAGTCGTGCAGCCGGCCGCGTCCCGCTGAAGCTGACGCCGGACCTCGCGCGCCGGCTCCGCGAGCTGAGCCGGCGCGAGGGCGTCTCGCTCTTCACCACCGTCGCGGCCGCCGTCCAGATTCTCCTGGCCCGCTACAGCGGGCAGGAAGACTTCCTCGTGGGTATTCCCGTCGCCGGGCGCGGACGCGCCGAGACGCAGGAGCTCATCGGCTGCTTCATCACGACGCTCGCGCTCCGCGCCGATCTGACCGGCAGCCCGTCCTTCCGTGAGCTGCTGCAGCGAGTGAAGCGGCGGGCGGCCGAAGCGCTCGCGCATGCGACCGTCCCGTTCGAGCACGTGCTTCGGCTCCTGGACGGCGGCCTCGCGAGCGCGGGCATCCAGGTGCTCCTCAATTACCGGAATCTGCCGGCGGCGACGCCGTCGCTCGACGGCCTGCTGGTCGAGGAGGTGGATGTCGCGCCCGCCGACGCGCCGTTCGACCTGGACGTGGACGTGGTCGATACCGGGGAGTCCCTGCGGGGCTCGCTCATCTATCCCCAGCTCCTCTTCGACCGGGCGTCAGTCGAGCGGATGGCTGACCATCTGGTTCTGCTGCTCCAGTCGGCGGCGGCGGATCCAGCCTGCGACGCGGCGTCGCTCGCGATGCTGCCCGATCACGAGCGGGACGAGCTCCTCCACGTGCGCGCCGGCACGAGCGGCCCGTCTCCGCGGCGGCCGTGCGTGCACCATCTCATTGCCGATCACGCCGCCGCTGCGCCGGATTCCGTTGCCGTTACCGGCCCCGCCGGCGAGCTGACCTACGCCGGGCTCATGGCGCGCGCGTCGGCGATTGCCGAGGCCCTGCGGGGCCGGGGTGTCGCGCGAGGCGACCGCGTCGGCCTGTCGGTGACGCGCGCACCTGATCTGGTCGCGGCGATGGTCGGCATCATGGCGGCGGGCGGCGCCTACGTGCCCCTCGATCCGGATTATCCGGACGCGCGCATCGCGTTCATGGCGGATGACGCCGCCCTGCGATGCGTCGTGGCCGATCGGGCGGCGGAACGGCGCTTCGCGGGGGTCATCGCGGCGCCGATCGTCGTGCTCGGTCGAATCCCGGCGCAGGGCGTCTGGTCGCCCGGTCCCGCGGCGGCGGACGACCCCGCCTACGTGATCTACACCTCGGGTTCGACCGGCGTGCCCAAGGGAGTCGTCGTTGGCCATGGAGCGCTCGCAGCCTTCGCGACTACCACGATCGACGGCTTCGGCGTATCGGCGGCCGATCGCTTTCTGCAGTTCTCGACGCCGAACTTCGATGCGTCGGTGATCGAGATCTTTCCGACCCTCGCCGCGGGCGGCGCCGTCGTCCTTCGTGACGCGGCCATGGCCGCCTCCGCCGCCGGATTCCTCGAGGGCTGCATCCGGTGGAAGGTGACCCTCGCCGTCCCTCCGACGGCGTTCTGGCACGAGCTGGTCGCCGCGCTGGCCGATGCTGGTCGATCGTTCCCGGCGACGCTCCGGCTCATGGCCCCCGGCGGCGAGCGCATGCTGCCGGAGCGCGCGGCGCTCTGGCCGCGGGTGGCTCCCGGGGCCGCGCTGCTCAATGCATACGGGCCGACCGAGACCACGGTGCACGCGACCTGGTACCGCGTGCCGGCGGACGTCGATGCCGCAGGCGGCAGCGTGCCGATCGGGCGTCCCAATGCCAACACGCGGGTGTACGTCCTCGACCGGCGGGGCCGGCTCGCGGCCCTGGGCACCCCTGGCGAGCTCTGCATTGGTGGACCCCAGATAGCGCTGGGCTATCTCGCCCGGCCGGAGCTCACGGCCGAGCGATTCATCGACAATCCGTTCGTGCCGGACGAACGCCTCTACCGCACCGGCGATCTCGTCCGCTGGCGTGCGGACGGCGAGCTCGAGCACCTCGGCCGTCTCGACCGCCAGGTCAAGGTGCGCGGATTCCGGGTCGAGATCGGCGAGATCGAGTCGGCGCTGCTCGCGTCGGAGCTCGTGGCGGAGTGCGTCGTGGAGGCGCGGCCGATGGCTACCGGCGAGCAGCGGCTCGTCGCGTGGATCGTGCAGCGGACAGGGGCGGGCAATCCGGACCACCCGGGTGAGCTCACCGAGCGCCTTCGCCGCCGGCTGCCGTCATACATGATCCCGCAGCTGGTTCGCCTCGATACGATTCCCCGGACGCCGAACGGAAAGCTGGATCGCGCAGCCCTCCCCTCGCCGGCCGCGGCGGCCGCCGATATGGCCGCGCAGGTGCCCCCTCGGTCCCCGCTCGAGTTCCAGCTGGTGGAGATCTGGGAGCGGCTGCTCGACGTTCGGCCGATTGGCGTACGGGACGACTTCTTCGCGCTCGGCGGCCACTCGCTGCTCGCGGTCCGCATGGCGCACGAGGTGGAGAAGGCCTGCGGCCTCCGCCTTCCGCTCGGATTGCTCTTCGAGGCGAGCACGATCGAACAGCTCGCCGCCTCGCTGATCCGAGCCGCAGCGCCCACCGAGACCAACGGGCCACTGATCCTCAATCCTGCAGGCACCCGGCCGCCCCTGATCTTCTTCCACGGGGACATTCTCGGCGCGGGACTCTATTGCCGCGCCGTGGCGGAGCGGCTCGGGCCCGATCAGCCGGTGCATGTGGTGGCCCCGAGGGGGTGCGGCGGGCGGGCCACCATCGAAGGGATGGCGGAGGCGGAGCTGCGCTGGATCCGGCGAATGGCGGGTGGGCGCTACCGGCTCGCCGGCTTCTGCAACGGCGGCCTCGTGGCGTACGAGATCGCGCGGCGGCTCGAGCGCCGCGGCGAGCGTGTCGAGCTCGTCTTCCTGATCGATACGGCGGGCCGCAACATCGGCCTCGGATGGCTTGACGGTCTGCTGCACCAGGGCGGGACTGCCGAGGTGCCTGCGGCGGTCGGCGAGCGCGCGGCGGTGCTCCGGGGCGCGGCCGATCTGACGCAGCGCTGGCGCATCTTCTGGCGGCGGCGACCGGCGGACCGCCTGCGGGTTCTCCGGCGCAAGGCGGCGGCACTATTCCGCAGGGCAGCGGAAAACGCGCCTCACGGAGCCTGCCCGGTGAGTCTCCCAAATCCCGACCTGCAGTTCGTGAGCCGCGCCGTCAATGCGTATGTGCCGCGCGCATACGGCGGTGCGGTGCACCTCGTCATCTCGAATCGCATCCTGGGTGGACAGCCGGAGGCCCGCCGGTGGGAGCACTGCGTCGGATCGCTCACGCTGCATGCGACACCGCTCGACCATCAGGCGGTGGTGACGGCCCACGTTCCCGGGGTGCTGCAGGAGTGCCTCGCGGCACTGGACGAGGCGTGACCACGCTCGAGCTGTGGGCCGCGAACCTCGATACGTTCGTGGAGACCGACGACGAGCTCGTCCGGCAGCTCCCCGCCGACGAGCTCGCGCGCGCAGCGCGATTCGTCCACGCAATGCATCGCCGGCGTCATCTCGCGGCGCATCTCTTTCTCCGATCGGTCCTGGCCGAGCGGGTCGGCCGCCGGCCTCGAGAGCTCGAGCTCGTCCGGGACGCGCACGGCAAGCCGCGCCTTCAGGATGTCGTGGGGACGGCTTTCAGCCTGTCTCATTCCGGCGGGATGGGTGTATGCGCGGTCGCCGATCAGGAGGTGGGTGTAGACCTGGAGCCGGAACACCCGGTGCCGGACGCCGACGCGATTGCCGCACGAATCCTCGCGCCCGCGCGGCTTCGCCGCTGGCGGCTCCAGCGGGAACCGGAACGCGATCTGTCGCTGTTGGTGCACTGGACGCGATACGAAGCATTGGCAAAGGCGGAGGGCGGCGGGCTCGTGTCGCCGCCGGCGCCGCTCGATCTCGATCCTGCGCGCGGCCAGTGGCTGCAGGTCGCCGATCGCGGTGAGCGATGGTCCATCCTCACGCTGGGGCCGGCGGTCGTTCCGGGCTGCATCGTGAGTGTCGCGATCCGTGGCGCGACCGCCGCGGTCTCACTGCACGCGTGGCACGGCCACTCTGAATCCGCTACTCTCCGGGAGCCGTAGGGATCAGCCTGCGGTTCCGTGTTTCCTTTCATTCAGAGTCATCAATGCGACGCAAGCACCTCTGGGTCCTCGCCCCGCTCATGCTGATCCCGTTCCTGGCCGGCCTGGGTCTCCGGACGCATGCGCCGGTGGACGGCCAGCTTCTCTTCGAGGAGGTCCGCGCGCGGGTCGCCCGCGCGGCGGTCGACTCGCTCAGCGACGACAAGATCTACGAGAACGCCGCCCGCGGCCTCGTGAACGAGATCGACGACCCCTACGCCGAGCTCTACTCCCCCGAAGAGCTGGCGAGCTTCTCCCGCAACACGCTGCGGAACGACTACGCCGGCGTCGGCATGCAGATCCAGGATCAGCTCGGCATCATCGTCGTCGCGGCGGTCTTCCCCAATTCGCCGGCGGCGAAGGGAGGCGTCCAGGCGGGCGATCGCATCCTGATGGTCGATACGAGCGCCGTCAGCGGCCTCAAGATCGACGAGGTGTCGGGCAAGCTGGTCGGCAAGCCCGGCACGCAGGTCAACGTCACCTTCGCGCGCCCGGGCCAGGACGCGCAGATCCAGCGGAAGTTCACGCGCGCGGTGGTCCACGTGCCCGCCGTGCCGTATGCGCTCATGCTCGACAACGGCGTGGGCTATGTCCCGCTGCAGCGCTTCAACGAGGCGTCCGCGGCCGACGTGATGAACGCCGTCGCGCGGCTCCGGAGCGCGGGCGCGCGCTCGTTCGTGCTCGACCTGCGGGGAAATCCCGGCGGCAGCGTGGACGAGTCGGTCGCCATCAGCAACCTCTTCCTGCATCCCGGTCAGGAGATCGTCTCGGTCCGCTACCGCGATCGCGAAGCCGAGGAGCGCCGGGCGGAGAACGACGGCGTCCATATCGCGGAGCCGATGATCGTGATGGTGGACGGCGGGGCCGCGTCGGCCTCGGAAATCGTGGCCGGTGCGCTGCAGGATCACGACCGCGCCCTCGTCGTCGGCACCACCTCGTTCGGCAAGGGCGTGATGCAGAGCATCTATCCGCTGCACCAGGGATGGGCGCTCAAGCTCACCACCGCCAAGTGGTACACGCCGAGCGGCCGGAGCATTCAGCGGGAGCGGGTGATCCGGAACGGGCAGCTGGTCGAGGTCCGGCCCGACTCGCTCGAGACCGATTCGTCGCGGCGCGCGCGGCCGGCCTATCACTCGGACGCCGGCCGCACGGTATACGGCGGTGGCGGCATCGCGCCGGACGTCGTGGTGCCGGCGGACACCATCACCACCGCGGAGCAGACCTTCCTGCGGGCACTCGGCCCCAAGGCGCGTGAGAGCTACCGCGCGCTCTACGACCTGGCGCTCGAGCTTCGCCCGCGGGTGCAGTCCACGTTCACCGTTCAACCCGAGTGGCGGGACGAGTTCTTCCAGCGGCTCGAGACGGTGGGTGCGCCGGTGACCCGCGTGCAATTCGACGCCGCGCGTCCGCTGGTGGATCGGCTGCTCGAGCAGCAGCTCGCGACGCTCGCCTTCGGCGATTCGAGCGCCTTCCGGCGCACGGCGCACTCGGACGCCCAGCTCCGCCGGGCGGTGGATCTCCTCCGGAACGCGACGACCCAGCCCGCACTCTTCATCGCCGCGGCGGCGGATCACCCGAAGGGCTGATCGCCGCTCGCGGGTCTCGTCGCTGCAGCGGAGAGGCGCCGGCCGGGTGGCCGGCGCCTCTTTTTCCTGCGTGCCTCCGCGTGTGACTCACCCCACAGCTTGCCCGCCTCCGCACGCGCATTATCATGTGCGTAAGTCATTGCTGGACAATGACTTATGTTGACAACTCTGTGGAAACCATGTGCGTTGCTGTGGAGAACATCCTGAGACCGGTGGAAAACCTTGTGGAAGGCTGTCGAGGCCACCGGCCGGCTGTAGCGGATGACCGAACACTCTCCACACCGGGCGATTCACGGCACATACGGCGCAAGGAGTGAGCGATGGCCAAAGCGATGTGGAGTGGCGTGATCAGCTTCGGGATGGTGACGATCCCGGTCAAGTTGTACTCCGCCACGCAGAGCCGGGACATCAGCTTCAACCTGCTGCATGCCACCTGCGGGACCCGCCTCCAGCAGAAGCGGTGGTGCCCGACCGACGACGTCGAGGTGCCGTGGAGCGAGACGGTGCGTGGCTACGAGTACGCGAAAGGTGAGTACGTCACGCTCACCGACGAGGATTTCGAAAGCCTGCCGCTGCCGAGCAAGCACACGATCGAGCTGAGCGCGTTCGTCGAGGAGTCGGAGATTGATCCGGTCTTCTACGAGAAGAGCTACTTCCTGGAGCCCGACAAGAAGGGCGAGAAACCCTACGCCCTGCTGCTCAAGGCGCTCGAGAAGAAGCACCTTACGGCCATCGCGACGATCACGATCCGGAAGAAGGAGCAGCTCTGCACCATCCGGCCGCGCGAGGGCACGATCATGCTGGAAACGCTCTTCTACCCCGACGAGGTGTCGGCTGAGCGCGGCGTGGATCTGGGCGCGGTGAAGGTGACCGACCGCGAGCTCGACATGGCATTCACCCTCATCGAGCTTCTTCGCAAGCCGTTCGATCCCGAGGAGTATCACGACCACTACCGGGAAGCCCTGGGCGAGCTGATCGAGGCCAAGCTCGAGGGCAAGGAAGTCGTGCGATCGCCTGCGCCGCGCGATGCGAAGGTCATCGACCTGGCGGAGGCGCTCAAGAGGAGCGTGGCCGCGGCGAAGAAGGGCGGGCGGAAGCCCGCGCGCGCGGCGGCGCGTCCGCCGGCCAGGGCCCAGCGGCGGAAGGCCGGGTGACCACCCGCCGCGCGGGCAGCTCCGTAGTCGGCCAGCTTCGATCGGCCGGCGCCTCTGCCGTGCTCCGCGTCGAGGGGCACGAGCTTCCGGTCTCGAATCTCGACAAGCCCCTCTGGCCGGGCCGCACGAAGCGTGAGCTGCTGATCTATCTCGCTTCGGTGGGACGGTGGATGCTGCCGCACCTCGCCGGCCGGCCCGTCTTCGTGACGCGCTGGCCCAACGGAATCTCGGGGAAGAGCTTCTACCAGAAGGTGTGGGACGACCGGCCGGCCTTCGTCGAGACCGTCTCGATCTGGTCCACGGACAACGGGGAGGCGCGCGACTATCTCCTCTGCGCCAACCTCGCCACCCTCCTCTGGCTCGGCCAGCAGGCGGCACTTGAGCTGCACGTCTGGTTCTCGAGCATCCTGGTCGGGCGGGACGGCCGGTCGCTCGGCACGCGATACGGCGCGTCCGAGGCCGCGCTCGAGAAGTCGCGGCTCAACTACCCCGACTTCATGGTCTTCGACCTCGATCCCTACGTGTATTCGGGACGGGAGGCGAAGGGTGAGGAGCCGGAGCTCTATCGGCCGGCCTTCCGCCGCGCGCGCCGACTGGCGCACGACCTCCGGGAGATCGCGGGCTCGCTCGGTCTCGAGGTGTTCGTGAAGACCTCCGGCCGGACGGGACTCCATCTCTACCTGCCGATTCGCCGCCGCTTCGATTTCGGCGAGGTGCGCGCGATGGCGGAAACGATCGGCCGCCACCTGCGCGCGCGGCATCCGCGCGACGTGACGCTCGAGTGGGCGGTGGAGCGCCGCCGCGGCAAGATCTTCTTCGACTACAACCAGAACGTGCGCGGCAAGTCGCTCGCCGCCGCCTTCTCCCCGCGGCGGCATCCGCTCGCGACCGTCTCGATGCCGCTCGCCTGGGACGAGCTCGACGACGCCTACCCCACCGATTTCACCCTCGCCACGGTGCCGGACATCATGGCGAGGCGCGGCGATCCCTGGGCCGGGATCCTCGACGCCAAGGGCGATCTCGAAGCGCGGCTCGCGAGGGCCGGATGACCAAGGTCCTCAAGATCCCGCAGCCGCTCTGGATGGAGCCGATGCTCGCCACGCTCACCGACGCGCGCCCGGCCGGCGACGGATGGATCTACGAGCCCAAGCTCGACGGCGTCCGCTGCCTCGTCTTCGCCGAGGATGGCCGGGTGCGCCTCATGTCGCGGAACCGCAAGCCGCTCGATGCCGCGTATCCCGAGCTGGTCGAGGCGCTCGAGACGGGGGTGCGGGGCAACGCGATCCTCGACGGAGAGGTGGTCGCGATCGATCCCGCCACGGGCCTTCCGAGCTTCGCACTGCTCCAGCGGCGGATGGGAATCCGGAATGCGGTCGCGGCTCGGCGGAGCGGGGTGGCCGTCGTGCTCTACCTCTTCGACTGTCTCTTCTACGAGGGAGTGAATCTGACGTCGCTTCCGCTCCTCGACCGGAAATCGGTCCTGCGGGACGTAGTCTGGTTCGATGAGCAGGTCCGGTTCACGCCGTACAAGTCGACCGGCTCCGAGGCGATGTACCGGGAGGCCTGCGCGCGGGGCGCCGAGGGGATCATCGCCAAGCGCGCCGCGTCGCCCTACACCGGCACCCGCTCCGGCGACTGGCTCAAGCTCAAGTGCGTGAACCAGCAGGAATTCGTGATCGGCGGCTACACCGACCCCAAGGGCGATCGTGACGGCTTCGGGGCGCTTCTGGTGGGGTATTACGACGGCGGCATCCTGCGCTACGCCGGCAAGGTGGGCACTGGGTACGATCGCCATACCCTGCTCACGATTCACGCGGCGCTCCAGCGGATCGAGCGCCGTACGTCGCCGTTCGGCGGCGCCGCGCCCACCGGCGGCGACGTGCACTGGGTCACGCCGGCGATCGTCGCGCAGGTCGGCTTCGCCGAATGGACGCCGGGCGGACTGCTGCGCCACCCTCGATTCATCGGCATCCGGCACGACAAGGCCCCCGCCCAGGTCGGGCGGGAGCGGGCCATCACTTCACGAGCTGCATCTCGATCGGCGTCCCCGCGATCGCGACCTTGACCAGGCGGAACGGCGCCGCCTTCGTCACGTAGAACGTCACCGGCTGCGGCCCGCCGGTAAGCTCGGCCCGGAAGACCTGGAAGGTGCCCGCCGGCACCGTCACCGACTCCTCTCCCGCCACCGCCAGCGTCATCGTGAGGCTCGTCCCGAGCCCCGAGGCGAAGACCGGCGCCGTCCAGCGCGCGCCGGCCGCCCACGGGAGCGCGGGGAGGAGCGCCTGGATCGCGTTGTCATCGAGCGTGCCCGGGGCGACGGTGGTGTCCACCGCAATCGTCTTCGCGCCGCCCTGACCCGGCGTGGTGGCTGAGCCCTTCGCGCGGCCTCCGGCATACGTCATGTCGATCTTCGTGTCCTGTCCCTGCGCCTTGCCGGTCTGGTGCACCTCGCGCATGCCGCCGTCGGCCGCCAGCGTGAGGGTCGTCGTCTGCTGCACGCCCGCCGCGGGGATCGCCGTCTCCTCGGTGTAGCGAAGTCCGTCGGCAGTCCGCTCCAGCACGCCGCGCTGATAGCCGAACGGCCGGCCTTGTACCATCACCGTGAAGCTGTCGTTCCTCGGGACGAGACGGGCCAGGTCGAGCGGCAGCGCGGCGGCCTGCGCGGTGAGCTGGGACGGCGGCAGCGGATTGCCATCCACGTCGACCAGCCGGACCGGGGCGATCGCCTTGAGGCGATCGTAGAGCCTGGTGGCGTCCCCCACGACGACGATGACGGCGCGGTCGGGCCGGATGGCGGAGTGGGCCGCGGCCGACACGGCCGTCGCCGGCACCGCCGCGAGCCGCGTGCGATAGGTGGCGAGGTAGTTGGCGGGAAGCCCGAGGAGGCGCGCCTCGGCCACGGCGCCGGCGACGTCGTCGGCGGTCTGCAGGCTGAGCGGAAAGCTTCCCACCAGCGCGTCGCGCGCCGCCGAGAGCTCCGCCGCCGGCACCGGCTCGCCGCCGACGCGCCGGAGCTGAGTCAGCATCTCGCGGAGCGCGGAGTCGGTGACCTCGGTCCGCACTTCGGTGTTGGCGTGGAAGGCGCCGATGCCGGCCGGCCGGGTGAAGCTCGAGAACGCGCCGTAGGTCCAGCTCTTCTGCTCGCGCAGGATCATGAAGAGCCGCGACGCGGCGCCGCCGCCGAGCACGCGATTGGCCAGCGTGAGGGCATAGAAGCGCGGATCGGTCGGCGCGAAGGTCGTGTTGCCGACGACGATGTTCGACTGCACCGAGCCGGGCCGGTGCACCAGCAGGATATCCGTCGTGGTGCGGACCGGCGGGGCGGCCGCGCGTGTCGCGACGGGAGCCGCGCCGGTCCAGCCGGCCAGCGCCTTCGCGGCGAGCTGCCGCGCCGCAGCCAGGCTGACGTCGCCCGCGAGCACGAGCAGTGCACCACCGGGCCTCAGCCGGAGCCGCTGAAAGCGCACCAGGTCGTCGCGCGTGATCGCCTCGATCGACTTCGGGACCGGCCGGCGGGCGTAGGGATTCGCTCCGTAGACCTCCCGCGCGAAGTATCGCGACGCGAGCGACGACGGCTGCGCGAGCTCGAGCTTGAGTCCCGACAGCGTCTGCGTCCGGAGCAGCGAGAGCTCGGCCGGCGCGAAGGCGGGTCGCATCACCGCGTCCGCCATGAGACCGAAGGCCAGGCCGAGATTGGGCGTCAGCGCGTCGGCGCGGATGGTCAGGAAATCGGGCCCGGCGGATGCGCCGATGGAGCCGCCCACCCCCTCGATCGCCGCCGAGACCTCGTCGGCGCTCTTCCCGCCGGCCCCCTTGGTGAGCAGGCCCGCGACCATCTCGGCCAGTCCCTCATGCCCGGCGGGGTCGTAGCGTCGTCCGGCCGGGAACGACAGCGACATGGACACGATCGGCTGCTCGTGACTCTCGACGACGAGGAGCCGGAGTCCATTCGGCAGCACCGCCTCCTGGAAGGGCGGCAGACTCGCCGGACGAACCGGCGCCGCCGGCGGAGGCGAGGTCGGCGCCTGGGCGAGGGCGGCGGGGGAGCCGATGGCCAGGAGCAGCGATAGCGCGCGGGCGGTCTTCATTTGGCGGCCTCGGCGGAGACGAGCAGAGTGAGCGAGTTGTCCGGGCGCAGGTAGGCGCCGGCCACGCGGCGGATGTCGGCGGCCGTCACCGCCATGTGGCGCTGGAAATCGGTGGTCACGGCGTCGGGCGAGCCGAGGAAGAGCGAGGCGCTCTGGAGCGCCTCCGCGACGGCGAGCGGCGTCTGCCGGCCGGTGATGACGCCGGCGCGGTAGGAGTTCTTCGCCTTGCTGAGCTCCGCCTCCGTCACGCCCTCGCGCGCCACGCGGGCGAGCTCGGCAGACAGGGCATGATCGAGCGAATCGAGGGCGATACCCTGGTTGGTGATGGCGAACGCGATCAGCTCGCCCGGGCCGCGGCGCGGTCCGAAGGGGTTGAGCAGGACGGGCGCCGCCGCGGCGAGCTTCGACTCACGGACCAGCGCGCGGTTGAGCCGTGAGCTTTCGCCCTGGCCCAGGATGACGCTCAGCAGCTCGAGCGCCGGGTAGTCGGCGCTGTCGTAGGCCGGCACGCGGAAGATCTGCAGCACGGCGGGGAGGTTGGCGTTGGGATCCTTCACCTGGCGGCGCACGACGCCGGTGCCGAATCGTTGCTCGCAGCTGACGGGCGGGATCGCGCGCGGGTTCCGCGGGATCGAGCCGAAGTACTGCTCGATGAGCCGCTTCGTCTCCGCCGGCTGGAAGTCCCCCGCCACGACGAGCGTCGCATTGTTGGGCGCGTAGTAGAGATCGAAGAACGCCTGCACATCGCCGGTGCGGGCGGCGTTGAGGTCGTCCATCGAGCCGATGATCGAATGCGAGTAGGGGAAGCAGGCCTTCGGGTCGATCAGCGTGTACGCCTCCTCGAAGATCGAGCGGCTGTACGGCTGGTTGTCGACCCGGAGCCGGCGCTCCTCCTTCACCGCTTCGCGCTGATTCTGAAACGACGAGTCGGTGATGGCGAGGGAGCGCATCCGGTCGGCCTCGAGCCAGAGTCCCAGGTTGAGCCGGTTGGACGGCAGCGGCTCGTAGTAGTTGGTGCGGTCCTCCGCCGTGCTGCCGTTGAACCCCTCGGATCCGGCGCGCTCGAGCAGTGCCATGTGCTCGCCCTTCTTCACGTGGGCCGAGCCCTGAAACATCATGTGCTCGAACAGATGGGCGAAGCCGGTGCGGCCGGCGACTTCGTTCCGCGAGCCCACATGGTACCACACGTCCACCGCGACGACCTGCGTCGCGTGGTTCTCGGCGAGGATCACCTCGAGGCCGTTCGGCAGGGTGTACGACTCGGTGGCGATGCGGGCGGGCTCCTGCCCCGCGAGGGAGGCGGCCGGCCGGGCCACGAGGAGCAGGCAGGCAGCAAGGGCTGGAAGGCAGCGCATGAACGATCCGGAAGAGGGAGGACGAGGCCGGGTGGAGTGTCCGGGAAATGGCTCGTACGCTACTCGGTCGGGCGCGGTTTCGCGAGCGGTTGTGGGACGTCCCCCACGAAATCGGTGTGGCGCCCGGCAGACGGGCGACAGCGGCGAGGACGCTCCGGGTGTCCGAAAGCCGAACGGAGCGGTGCACGGCGGTGAATTGCGGCCGGGATACCTATTCCTCAGGTAACGCGTCATCTGCCAGTGGCTTGCCGCACAGACCGTGAATTGCGCGTCGAAGAATCGAACATCGGTCTGCGGGGAGCGGTACCATAGTTGCCCTCCAGCGCCCGCCCCGATGCGTCGGCCGGCCCGGAGACGACGCGGTATGGGGCCGACCGCAGGCCGGGCGACGATGCAGGGCACCACCAGCCACCTTTCGCGCTACGCGGTGAGCTACTTGTCCATGATGATCGATCTGGCAGCCCCGGAGCGAGCGACCGCAGTGGCCGCGCCGGCCCCATGCACCGCCGCGGAACTGCTCGCTTCGGGTCGGAACCTGGATCGGCGGGGGAATGTCGGGCTCGCCACCGACGCGTACGCAGCCGCCATCGACGCGGCGCGGCCGGACGAAGGGGCGCTCCTGAGCGAGGCGCTCCGACGCCTTGCCGGGCTGCATCACCGGCGCGCCGAAGCGATCGCGGCGCGGGAGCTCGCGCTGCGGGCGGTAGCGGTGGCCATGAGAGCCGGGTTGCCGGTGCCGGCCGCGGAAGCCCTCACTGTCCTGGGCGTTTTCGCGTTCGAGGCAGGCGACCTCGCGGAAGCCCGTGAACGGTTCGAATCGGCGCTCGAGCTCGGAGCCGCCGATCCCGAGCTCGTCATGAAGGTGGATCGGAACACCGGCCTCCTGCACGCGGTCCGCGCGGAGTGGCCCGAGGCCATCGCGCTGTGCCAGCGCTCGGCGGCGCTGGCGGAGCTGCACGGGAACCATGCCGCCGCCGCGCGCGCCTACCACGATCTTGGCCTGCTGGCCGCGCGCCAGAGCCGCTTTGAGGAAGCACACCGCCAGTATCGCCGCGCCCGCGGCATCGCGCTTCGCGAAGGCGACACCTATCTGGAGGCGCGTTGCCTCCTGAGTCAGGCCGGCGTGCACGTGGCGCTCGAGCGCTGGGACCAGGCCCGGGACGGCGCCGAGCGTGCGCTGCACCTGTTCGACCGGCTCGACGCGTTGCGCGAGAAGGGCGCGGCCAACCGCGTCCTCGGCGTCGTGTTCCGCGAGACGCGGCGGCCCGCGCTGGCGGAATCACGGCTGCGCTCCTCGGTGGAGATCGCGGTGAGCACGCGGTGTCCGCTGGGTGAGGCCGAAGCGCGCCGCGAGCTCGCCGAGCTCCATCGGTGGCAGCGCCGCTCGACCGATGCCCTGGCCGAGCTCGACAACGCGTCCTCGCTTTTCAGCCGCCTCGGCGCTCGCGCCGACGTGGCGGATATCGAACACCGCATCGCGCGCGTGCGCGGCGTCTAGCGCACGCATCGGCCGCGCTGTACTCTGCGGCCATGCCGTCATCCTCCGAATCCGAGGAAGTTCAGCGGGCCCTGGGCGCGAGCTACGCCATCGAGCGCGAGCTCGGTCGCGGCGGGATGGGCGCCGTCTATCTCGCGCGTGACCTCGCGCTCGACCGCCCCGTCGCCATCAAGGTGCTGCCGCCGGAGCTGGCCGTCCGGCCGGAGCTCCGCGAGCGCTTCCTCCGCGAGACCCGGACGGCCGCGTCCTTCTCGCACCCCAACATCGTGCCGGTGCACGCCGTCGAGGAGCGCGGCGCCGTTCTCTGCTTCGTCATGGGCTTCGTGGACGGTGAGACGCTCGCGCAGCGCATCCGCCGCGCCGGCCCGCTGCCGGCACCCGAGATCGTCCGGATGATGCAGGAGGTGGCGTGGGCGCTGTCGTACGCGCACGGGCGCGGCGTGATCCATCGCGACATCAAGCCCGACAATATCCTCATCGAGCGCGCCACCGGACGCGCGCTGGTGATGGACTTCGGCATCGCGCGCTCCGCGTCGAGTGCATCGGCGGGCCTCACCCGGGTGGGCGAGGTCGTCGGGACGCCGCACTACATGAGCCCCGAGCAGGCGGCGGGCGACGTGGTCGACGCGCGGAGCGATCTCTATTCCCTCGGCGTGGTCGCCTTCACGGCCGCCACCGGCCACGTGCCGTTCGATGCCGACAGCACGCCGGCGATTCTCGCCATGCATCTCACGCGGAGCGCACCCGCGCTGGCCGCCGAGCGGCCGGACCTGCCGTCGGCGCTGACGGGCGCGGTGGACCGGCTCCTCGCCAAGGATCCGGCAGACCGGTTCCCGACCGGCGAAGCGCTGGTCGAGGCCCTCGACGCCGTCCGGTCGAGCCGGCCGGAGGTGGCGCCCGCGATCCGGCTGTTCCAGCAGAGCGCGCGGCAGGTGATCCGGAACGCCCTCCTCCTCCTGGTGTTTGCCGGGTACATCTCCAGCAGCGCCCACGGGACCGTGGACCGGATCGTGATGCTGGCCATGCTGCTCGCGGCCGCCCTCGCCCTCCTGATGCAGGTCTTCGTGCGCATGCGCGAGCTCGCCCGGCAGGGATTCAGGTTCGAGGATCTGCGCGACGCCGCGGGGGTGATGGCCGCCGAAGAACGAGAAGCGCGGGCGCAGCTCGTGGCCGCTCCCGACTGGGCCCGCCGCCGGCGCCGCCGCTGGATCTGGCTGCTGCTGGGCTTCGCCACCGCCATCGGAATGGTGGTGTGGAGCCTGAGTCTGCGCGTGCCCCGGCCGAGCGGCATGTACAGCATCGGCTACGGCGGCATGGCTCTGGTGCTGCTCGGCGCGATGCTCGGAATGACGACGCTGGTCTTCGCGGTGGCCGGCGGAGGCGGTGCCGCGCGATTCAACCGGCGGCTCGACTGGCTCTGGAGCGGTCCGCTCGGGCGGCGGATCTTCGGGCTGGCCGCACGGGGCGTCGGCGGCTCCCGGGGACGGAGCACGATGCCGGCCGCGATTCCGACGGGCAGTGCACGCGGCATCCTCGCCACGCTGCCGCGCACGGCGCGGCGCCGGCTCGCGGGCGTCGAGAGCGCCATCCGCCGGCTGGAGGAGGAGGCCTCACAGCTGACGCTGCGCGAGGCGCAGCTCGAGGCGGCGCTCACCGATGCCGGCGCGCCCGCCGGCGCCAGCGCCGCCACGGCGGAGGGGCATCGGGCGCTCCTCGACGAGGTCGGTGCCGCGCGCCGGGCGGCCGCCGAACGCCGCGAGGCGATCGGCGCGATCCTCGAGCGCGTCCGCCTCCAGCTGCTTCGTGTCCGGAGCGGTCTCGGCTCCCCGGAGGACGTCACGCGGGAGCTCAACGCCGGCTGACGGCCAGCGCTATCATTGCGCATGGCCGCTCCCCGTCCCGGACTGCTTCGCGCCCTCCGCCACCGGAACTACCGCCTCTTCTTCGGCGGGCAGAGCGTGTCCCTGGCCGGGACCTGGATCACCCGGATCGCGACGAGCTGGCTCGTGTACCGGCTCACCGGCTCCGCCTTTCTCCTCGGCGTCGTGGGATTCTGCGGGCAGATTCCGACGCTCTTCCTCGCGCCGATCGCCGGCGTGTTCGTGGACCGTTGGGACCGCCGGCGGGTGCTCCTGATCACCCAGGTCCTGTCGCTCGTGCAGTCGGCGGCCCTCGGCGTGCTCACGCTGCTCGGCGTCATCACCGTGGTGGACATCCTGGTGCTGCAGGTGGCGCAGGGGGTGATCAACGCCTTCGACACGCCGGCGCGCCAGGCGTTCGTGGTCAGCATGATCGCCGACCGCGCCGACCTGCCCAATGCGATCGCCCTCAACTCGTCGATGGTGAACGGCAGCCGGATCGTGGGGCCGTCCATCGGCGGCATCATCATCGCCGCGGTGGGGGAGGGGTGGTGCTTCGTGCTCGACGCGGTGAGCTACGTGGCGGTGATCGCCTCGCTCCTCGCGATGCGCCTCGAGCCCGAGTCGCGCGCGCGTCCGGCCGCGCGCGTCGACGAGGACCTGCGGGCGGGCTTCCGCTACGTGAGCTCCTTCGTGCCGGTGCGCACGCTCCTCCTGCTGCTCGCGCTCGTGAGCGTCATGGGGATGCCCTACACGGTGCTCATGCCGGAGATCGCCACCCGCGTCCTGCACGGCGGCCCCAACACCCTCGGCTTCCTCATGGCCGCGACCGGCGTCGGGGCGCTCGCGTCGGCGCTCTACCTCGCCTCCCGGCACACCGTCCTCGGGCTGGGCCGGGCGATCGCGATCGCCGTCACCACCTTCGGCGCCGGGCTCCTGGCCTTCGGCGCCTCGCACCAGCTCCTCCTCTCGCTCGCGATCCTCCCGGTGGTGGGCGGCGCCTTCATGCTGGCGCTCGCCGGCACCAACACCATCGTGCAGACGATCGTGGAGGAGGAGCTGCGCGGACGGGTGATGGCGTTCTACGCGATGGCCTTTCTCGGGACGGCTCCGCTCGGCAGCCTCCTCGCGGGCGTGCTCGCGAGCCGGATCGGCGCGCCGGCCACGATCCAGGCAGGCGGCGCTGCCTGCATGCTGGGCGGCCTCGTCTTCGCGCTGCGGCTCCCGCGGCTCCGGGAACTGGTGCATCCGATCTACGTGCGGCAGGGCATCATCGCCGTGCCGGCGATCGACGCGGGGAGCTGACCGCTCCTCTGGCGCGGCACCCGGGCGGCGCTATACTCCGAGGTTCCTCCACTCTTCTACCCCGCACACGCGACCGACATGCTCATCGCACCGCTCCTCGCCCTGGCGCTCGCCCAGCAGCCGGCCACGCCCGCGCCCGCCGCTCCCGCGCTCGCGCCCTCGCCCATCGCGAAGATCGTCATCGCGAGCGGACCCCGGATGACGCTGCAGGCCGGCGACAGCGTCCAGATCGCCGCCGAGGCGCGCGACGCCGACGGGAAGCCGGTGCCGAACGCCGCGCTCCGGTTCTTCGCCGCGGGAAGCGCGCGCTTCGAGGGCCGGGTCGACTCGGCCGGGTTCGTGCGCTCGGGCTCGACCGGCACGATTCCCGTGACGGTGGTCGCGTCGGTGCCGGGGACGCGGCCGGTGATCGAGCGCCTCGATGTGGTGATGGTGCCCGGGCCGGCGGCGCGGATCAGCGTCTCGCCCGACGTGGCGCGGCTCGCGCGCGGCCAGCGGCTCCGGCTCAGCGCCACCGCCTTCTCCGCAGCCGGCGATGCGCGCACCGACGCCGTCGTCTGGCGCAGCTCCGCGCTCGGCGTCGTGCAGGTGTCGGCTGACGGTGTCGTCACGGCGCTCGCGCCCGGCCGCGCCACCGTCACGGCGACGGCGGGCCGCGCCCGCGAAGCCGTGGCGCTCCAGGTGGTCGCCACGCCGATCGCGTCGGTGGCCCTCACCCCTGGCCGCGTGACCGCGCGGCAGGGCGACGTCGTCCGCTTCAGCGCCACGGCGCGCGACGCGGGCGGACGGCCGATCCCCGGGCTCCGGCCGCAGTGGAGCATCTCGCCGGGCGACGGGCAGATCGACGCCGACGGCGCCTTCGTCGGATACCACGCCGGCGACTACGTCGTGACGGCGAATTTCGGCAGCCGCACCGCCGAAGCGCCGGTCACGCTCTCGGTGCGCGACGTGCGGCATCCGGTCACGATCGTCGGTCGCCTGCCGCGGAGCCTCTTCAGCACCGAGGAGGTGTGGGTGCATCCCGACGGGAAGCACCTCTATCTCGGCACCGGCAGCGGCGGCGACCGAATGTACGCGGTGGACATCAGCGACCCCGCCAGGCCGACCGTCACCGATTCGGTGGTGGCCAACACGCGGCGGGTGAACGACGTGATGACGACGCCGGACGGGAAGTTCCTCGTCTTCACCCGCGAGGGCGCCTCCGACCGGAAGAACGGCATCGTGATCGCCTCGCTGGAGGATCCGGCGCATCCGAAGCCGATCGCCGAGTTCACCGACGGCGTGACGTCGGGCGTGCACTCCGCGTTCGTCTACCGGCAGGCGAAGTACGGGACGCACGTCTATCTCACCAACGACGGCACCGGCGCGATGCACGTGATCGACATCAACGACCCGTACCATCCGAAGGAAGTCGCGCAGTGGCGGACCGCCCGGCCCGACGCGGGGCGTACGCTGCACGACATCGACGTGCAGGACGGCCTGGCGTACCTGAGCTACTGGAACGACGGGCTCGTCATTCTCGATATCGGAAACGGAGTGAAGGGCGGAAGCCCCTCGAGTCCGCAGCTCGTGACTCAGTACAAGTACGACCTGAACGCCCTGTACCGGGACGTGGAGGCGAGCACCGGGCCCGGCTTCATCCGCGGCACCCACACGGCGTGGCGTCACGGGAAGTACGTTTTCATCGCGGACGAGGTCTTTCCCGGCGCGCAGGTGAAGGGCGGGAAGGACGCCTCCGCGGGCCGGGCGTACGGACGGCTCCAGGTGCTCGACGTGAGCGACCTCATGCACCCGACGCCGGTGGCCTGGTACGAGCCGGAGTACGGCGGCGTGCACAACGTCTGGGTGGCGGGAGACACGCTCTACATGGGCGCCTACAACGCCGGCTTCCGCGCCTTCGACATCTCGGGCGAGCTGCGCGGCGACCTGCGCGCGCAGGCGCGCGAGATGGCGCACGTCAACACCGCCGACATGGACGGCCACGTCCAGAACACGGCGATGACGTGGGGCGTGGTGGTCAAGGACGGCCTGGCCTACGTGAACGACGACAACAACGGGCTCTGGATCGTCCGGATGGAGCCGGTGCGGCCGAAGGCGATGACGCCGTGAGCGCTCCCGTGCTGGTGCCGCTCACCCGGCGCCGCTTTGGGGAGACGATGCGCCGGGACGCGTGGTGGGTGCAGCCGCTCGTGGTCTTCGTCATCCTGTCCGCGTTCCTGGTGTACGCTACCTGGGCGGCATTCCAGAACGCGCACTACGAGTTCGGGCCATACCTCTCGCCGTTCTACTCGCCGGTGCTCTTCGGCGATTCGCCCCACGCGTGGTTCGGGCCGAAGCCCGCCTGGTGGCCCGGCCTGCTGCCGTTCTCGCCGGCGCTGATCATCCTTCCGTTTCCCGGGCTGTTCCGCTTCACCTGCTACTACTATCGCGGTGCCTACTACAAGGCGTTCTGGAGCGACCCGCTGGCCTGCACCGTCGGCGAGCCCCGGAAGAGTTACCTGGGCGAACGTTACCTGCCGCTCATCCTTCAGAACGTGCACCGGTACTTCCTCTACATCGCGCTGATCTTCCTGGTCATTCTCGCGAGCGACGTGTGGGACGCGCTGTGGTTCACCGACGCCGACGGGATCACGCGGTTCGGCATCGGCGTGGGCACGCTGGTGCTGGCGCTCAACGTCGTGCTGCTCGGCTGCTACACCCTGGGCTGCCACTCGATGCGGCACATCACGGGCGGCTACCTCGACCGCCTCGCCGGCCGTCCCGTGCGGAAGCTGGCCTACGACTGCTCGAGCTGCCTCAACCGGTGGCACATGCGCTGGGCCTGGATGAGCCTCTTCGGCGTGGCGTTCGCCGACATCTACGTCCGGCTCTGCTCGATGGGCATCTGGCACGACTGGCGCATCCTGTGACGCGGAGCGGGCGGGCCAATGGCTGATTACCAGACGCACGAGTACGACGTCCTCGTGATCGGCGCCGGCGGCGCGGGCCTGCGCGCGGCGATCGAGGCGGCCGCGGGCGGCGTCTCCGTCGGCCTCGTGTGCAAGTCGCTCCTCGGCAAGGCCCACACGGTGATGGCCGAAGGGGGCGTGGCGGCGTCGCTCGGCAACGTGGACGACCGCGACAACTGGCGGGTTCATTTTTCCGACACGATGCGCGGCGGCCAGTACCTCAACAACTGGCGCATGGCCGAGCTCCACGCGAAGGAAGCGCCGGACCGTGTGCGCGAGCTGGAGGCGTGGGGCGCCCTGTTCGACCGCACGCCGGATGGCCGCATACTCCAGCGGAATTTCGGGGGCCACCGCTATCCGCGCCTGGCCCACGTGGGCGACCGCACCGGTCTCGAGATGATCCGGACGCTCCAGGATCACGGGATCCACCAGGGGATCGACGTGCACATGGAGGTCACCGTCGTCACCCTGCTCAAGGATGGCGACCGTGTAGCCGGCGCGTTCGGCTACGATCGCGAGCGCGGGCGGTTTCGTCTCTTCCGCGCGCGCGCCATCGTGCTCGCCACCGGCGGCGTCGGTCGCGCGTTCCGCATCACCAGCAACAGCTGGGAGTACACCGGCGATGGCCATGCCCTGGCCTATCAGGCCGGCGCCGACCTGATGGACATGGAGTTCGTGCAGTTCCATCCGACCGGCATGGTGTGGCCGCCCAGCGTGCGCGGGATCCTAGTGACGGAGGGAGTGCGCGGCGAGGGCGGCGTGCTGCTCAACCGGGAGGGCCGCCGGTTCATGTTCGACG
>JAICUF010000155.1 GCA_025935995.1 Gemmatimonadales bacterium | reverse complement strand
GACACGGCGATAAGGTAGCGCGTGGGCCGTCAGAACGGCAGCAGATCCACATATCCGGTTCCCCCGTTCACGCCGCCATCAAGCCCTCACGGAAACGGCCGCGGCCGCGGTTCCGGCCAGGGCCAGGGATCGACCCCATCGTTCCCCGCCACCCCGCGGATCGCGGCGGCCCGAACCTCTGGATCCTTCGACTCGAGCAGCTCGGTGAGCCGCTCGCTCCGCTCGCCCGAATGGATCAGCGCCCGCACCTCCGCTTTCCGCGCCTCGGCGTCCCCTTCCTTCGCGAGCGCCGTGCGGAGCGCGGGGATCGCCGCGCCGTCGCCGATCTCCGACAGCGCCCACGCGGCGCGGGTGCGCACGTCAGTGTTCGGGTCGCCCACGGCCGAGATCAGCCCCTTGGGCGCCGACCCGATGTCGAGCTGCCCCAGCGCCCACGCCGCCGTCGCCCGCACCTCCGGGCTCTTCTCGGCCGCGAGCAGCTCGCCGATCGCGCCGGCGGCCGATCCGTCGCCGTGCTGTCCCAGCGCCCACACCGCCGTCTCGCGCACGTCGTCGTCCTCGTCACCCTTCGCCGCGGCGAGCAGCGCGTCGGCGCCGCGCCGGGTGTCCATCTCGCCCAGCGCCCAGGCGCACATCTCGCGCACGTCGGGGTCCTTGTCCGAGCGGAGCGACGCCGCGAGCGCATCGGCGGCGTCCGTCGCCTCGAGCTGGCCGAGCGCCCAGGCGGCGGTCCGCCGGACCGAGGCCACGGGATCGTTCTTGAGCACGCGAAGCAGCGCGGGCACCGCGCTGGCCGAGTCGAGGTGGCCGAGCGCGCCGGCCGCGGCCTCGCGCACGAGCGGCGAGTCGTCGCCGAGCGCCTTCGTCACCGGCCGCACGGCCCGGCCGTCCTCCATCCGGCCCAGCGCCCAGATGGCGTTCGCGCGGGTGCCGGTCGCCGGGTCGCCGGTGGCCCGCACCAGTGCGTCCACCGCGCTGGCCGGCTGCGCCAGGCCGAGGCCGAGCGCGGCGACGCTCCGGATGCCGGAGTCGGGCGACGCGAGCCGCTGGAGCAAGCCGGGCCCCACCTCGTCGCCACCCTGGGTGCCGAGCAGGCGGACGGCCAGCTCGCGGACGCACGCGTCGCGCTGCGACAGGCTCTCGAGCAGGAAGCGGACGTCGTCGGCCGACATGTCGTACCGCCGGTGGCCGCGCGACCGCTTCGGCATGCGGTGCTCGCCGAGCGGCGTCACCGGCGCGTCGCCCGCGTCGCCCCACCAGCTCCCCACCGCATCGGCCGCGAGCCCGCACACCGCCGGCGGCGCGCCCTGCGCCGCGGCGATGAGGTCGCGGATGTTGTCGGCCGCGGCGGAGACGACCCTGGACCCCCACGGCTCCTTCCACAGCATGCCCACCACGGCGAGGGCGGCGATTCCGGCGTTGCGCATCATGGGATCTCCTGTCGAGTCACCCTGACCCCGAGCGTAGCGAGGGGGAAAGGGGGCATGAGCTGACGCATGCCTCCTTTCGCTTCGCTCAGGATGACTCCTCACGGCTTGATGGTGAAAAATCAGCACTCACGGCTACGACAATGAGCCGGCAGCGGGCGCGCCTGCCTACTCGTCATCGTGCTCATCCGGAAACGGGCGCGGCATGGGCCGCGGCCACGGCCACGGACCCGACGCCTCGCCGCCCGCCAGCGCGGTGACGGCGGTCTTCCGGATCTGCGGGTCGGAGGACGACACCAGCCCCTGCAGCGCGTCCACCGAACGCTCGCCCATGGCGCCGAGCGCGCGGATCATGCCGATCCGGACCTCGGGATCCGTCTCGCGCTTGTAGGCCGCCTCGAGCGCGCCGGTCGCGTCGGGATCCTCGATGCTGAAGAGCGCCCAGGTGGCGGAGAGTCGGACGTCGCGGTCGCGGTCCCCCAGCAGCGCGACCAGCGCGGCCGGCGCCTTCTTCGGCTCGCAGCTCCCGATCGACCAGGCCGCCAGCTCGCGGGTGTCGGCATTCGCATCGCTCAGTACGGGCACCAGCGCGTCCACCGCGCTCGCGTCGCCCACCTCGCCGAGCGCCCAGGTCGCTGTGGCGCGCACGCGGGCATTCTTGTCCTGCCGGAGCGCCTTGACCAGCGCAGCCGTCGCGGCCGAGCTCTCGTCGGCGTCGGAGAGCGACCACGCGGCCATCTCGCGAACCGAGGCGTCCGTGTCGCTCCCGAGGGCCGCCGCCAGCGCCTCGACCGCCGCGGTGTTCTCGCCGTAGTCGTTGAGGCCCCACGCGGCGATGCGGCGGATCTCGGCGCTCGAGTCGCTCCGCAGCATCTTCGCGAGCACCTCCGCGCGGCGGCTGGAGTGGTTGGTGTCGCCCCTCGCAATCGCGAGGGCGGACCGCACGGCGCCGGCGTCGGGCCCCGTGCGGTTCGCGGCGCTCGTCTGCCGCGAGGCTGCGGTGCTCGAGGGCGCGGCCGGGTGCCTCGCGCTGACGGCCACCCGGATGCCGGTCGAGTCCACCAGCACGCCGATATCGGAATCGCTGTCCGCCACCGCCACCCGCGTGCCCGAAGCCTGCGCGACGGGTGCGGGTGTGCGCGGCACCGGCGCGGCCGCGCCCACCGCGAGCGCGAGCGCCGCGAGCCCGCCTACCAGCCCGACCGTCTGCAGCCGCCCCATTCCGCGGCGCTCCAGCGCCGGATCGAGAATCGCCAGCATGCGTCCCTCGAATTCCCGGCGGTGCGCCATGGCGAGCGCCACCGCCGGCGTGTTGTGATCTCGCACGCAGCTCACGATGTCGAGCAGGTGCTCGGCGTACTCGCTGGGGCGCGCGCCGAACACCAGCGCCAGGTCGTCGCACGCGCGCTCGCTCTCGGCGCGGAGCCGGCGCGCGGCGGTCCAGGCCAGCGGATGGAACCACCAGAACGCGCAGGCGACGCGTCCGAGCGTGTGACCGATGAGATCGCGCCGGCGCACGTGGCCCAGCTCGTGGATGAGTACGGCCGTCCGGCGCTCGGCGCTCCAGCCATCGCTCTCCGCGGGGAGCACGACGGTAGAGGAAACGACCCCGGCGGCGAACGGCATCCGAACGTCCTCGCTCCGGAGCAGCCGGGGTGCGGCCTCCAGGCCGAGCCGGTCGGCGATCTCGTAGAGCGGCGTCTGCCAGTCGGGATCGTCCAGCGGCTCGGCGCGCCGGACGATGCGGCGCACCGACCAGGCGCCGTACGCCAGCCACAGCACGAGCGTCAGCGCGATGGCGGCCCATGCGGCGAGCAGCGCCGTGCCGAGTCCGAGCGGCGAGACGGCGAGGGTCTCGGGCGTCGCCGCGGCGGCGCTCGACGCCTGCCTGGAGTCATCGGAGCCCACATCGACGGTCGGGAGATCGAGCCGCGATCCGGCCGCCTTCGCGTCGACCGTGCCAACGGCGGCCCCTGCTTCCGAGGCAGCGGCCCCGAGCGGCGCCGGCAGTACCGGCACGCGCACCGGCGCCCACGCCGACATCGCGGGCAGCGCCAGCAGCCCCACCACCGCGACGAGCCACACGAGATGCCGCGACCCCGCCGAGGCGCGCTGCAGCAGCAGCGACGCGGCAACTGCGACGAGCAGGAGGCAAGTCGCCTTGACCAGGAGCACGAGCGCGGGCAGCGCGAACGGTTCGAGCCGTGGCATGATGGATTACCTCCCGCTCAGGCGCGCGCGGCGGATCTTGTCGCGCAGCCGGGCGATCTCCGCGTCGTCCATGTCGGCGTCGGACAGCCGGAGCAGCGCGGTGACCGCCTGCTCGGTGGACCCGGCGAAGTAGGTGTGCACCACGTGGGCGAGCACGTCGTCGCGCGCCTTGTCGGTTGGCCGGGCCGGGAAGTACACGTAACGCGGCCCGTCCTCCTTGTGCTCGATCAGCTTCTTCTCGCTCAGGATCCGGAGAATGGAGCGCACCGCGGAGTATGTCGGCGGGTCGGGCAAGGCTTGGAGGATCTCGGCGACGGTGGACTCCCCGCGGCGGTGGAGGATCTCCATCACCTGCCGCTCGCGGCGGCTCAAGTCTTCAGTGGGTGGACGCTTGGACATTTCGGCGACGGCTCCCAGGGCGCGGTGGTCGGGGCCGGCGGGGCCGGCGGCTGTGCTGATATTTCAACACTAAGCCGCGAAAGTCAAGAGGCAAACCCGTGGCTTCGGAGTTGCCTGCACAGCGTCACACTCGGCCCGACTCCCGCGTTCCTCGCCGAAGTTGCCTATGGAAGGCCGACCCAAGCCACTCTGGCCCCGAGCACGAGGGAACTTTGTCCCATTCCGCCGCCCTTCCGACCGTCCGCCGCACCGCGATCGTCGCCGCGCTCCTCGTCCCATCGG
>JAICUF010000181.1 GCA_025935995.1 Gemmatimonadales bacterium | reverse complement strand
TATCCGGGCGACGTCTTCTATCTCCACAGCCGGCTCCTCGAGCGCGCGGCCAAGATCTCCGAGGACAAGGAGCTGGCGAAGCTCGATCCGCGCATCAAGGTGCCGGGCGGCTCGCTCACGGCGCTTCCCATCATCGAGACCCAGGCGGGTGACGTCTCGGCCTACATCCCGACCAACGTCATCTCGATCACCGACGGGCAGATCTTCCTGACCACGGACCTGTTCTACTCGAACGTGCGGCCCGCCGTGGACGCCGGCATCAGCGTGAGCCGGGTGGGCGGCAACGCGCAGATCAAGGCGATGAAGCAGGTGGCCGGCCCGCTCCGCCTCTCCCTCGCGCAGTACCGCGAGCTGGAGGCCTTTGCCCAGTTCGGCTCGGATCTCGATCCCGCGACGCAGAAGCAGCTGGCGCGCGGCGCCCGGCTGGTGGAGGTGCTCAAGCAGCCGCAGTACCACCCGGTTCCGGTCGAGAAGCAGGTCGCGATCATCTTCGCCGTCACCAACGGCCATCTCGACGAGGTCGAGGTGCCGCACATCCGCCAGTGGGAGCGGGAGTTCATGGGCTACCTCGATGCCCAGCACCCCGAGATCCTCGACGGCATCCGGCGGAAGAAGACCCTCGACGACGATCTCACCGCGAAGCTCAAGGCGGCGATCACCTCGTTCCAGTCGATGTTCGTGGCGGCCTGATGGCCAAGGGACGGCAGCTCAAGGGACGGATCCGTTCCGTCCAGAACACGCGCAAGATCACCAAGACGATGGAGCTGGTGGCCACGTCGAAGCTCAAGCGCGCCCAGGACCGCGTCGTGGCCGCGCGGCCGTACGCCGAGGCACTGCAGGCGGTGATCGCCGACCTGGTGACGCCGGAGCTGGCCGAGCGGTTTCCGCTCCTCCGGCGGCCGGCAGCGCCGGCGAAGGGCGGGCCCGGGCGCGCGGCGGTGGTGCTCCTCACCTCGAACCGCGGGCTCGCGGGCGGATTCAACGCCAACCTGATCAAGGAGGCGCGGCGCCGCATCGAGCAGCTCGAGGGCGAGGGTTACGAGGTGGAGCTCTACGGCGTCGGCCGGAAGGGCATCGGCTACTTCCGCTACCTGGGCCGCCCCTTCGCGCTCGAGCGGATCGACATCGGCGACAAGCCGACGGTGGACCACGCGCACGAGATCGGCGACCAGCTGATCGGCGCCTTCGAGCGGGGCGAGCTCGCGAGCGTGGACCTGATCCACCCACGCTTCCAGAGCGCGCTGCAGGCGCCGCCCACGACGGTGCGGATCCTTCCGGTCGAGCCGCCGGCGGAGCAGTCGTCGCGCGGTGTGCGGCCCGACTACATCCTCGAGCCGAGCGCTGAGGCGATCCTGACCGAGCTGCTGCCGCTCTATGTGCGGAACGCGGTCTATCGGGGGCTGGTGGAGATGGTGGCGGGGTTCTACGGCGCGCAGCGCACCGCCATGAAGAACGCGACCGACAACGCGGGCGAGATTCTCGAAGTGCTGAAGCGCACCTACAACCGGCAGCGCCAGGCGGCGATCACGCAGGAGATCTCCGAGATCGTGGGCGGCGCGGCGGCGTTGCAGGGCTAACACAACCAGGGAGTCATGATGGCGACGGCAGTCAAGGAGCAGGCGCAGGGCGCCGCGCGCGAGAGCGTGAAGAACGTCGGGAAGATCGTCCAGGTGATCGGCCCCGTCCTCGACATCGAGTTCGAGCCGGAGCACCTGCCGGAGATCTACAACGCGCTCGAGATCACGAACCCCGAGGCCGATCCGCCGATCCGGATCGTGGCCGAGGTGCAGCAGCACATCGGGCAGAACCAGGTGCGCGCGGTGGCGATGAGCAGCACCGACGGCGTCACCCGCGGCATGGACGCGACCGACACCGGGAGCGCCATCACCGTGCCGGTGGGCGACGCGCCGCTGGGCCGCATCCTCAACGTGCTGGGCGACCCGGTGGACGGCGGACCGCCGATCCCGGCGGGGACCGAGCGCTGGGCCATTCACCGCCCGACGCCCAAGTTCACCGACCTCGAGCCCAAGACCGAGATCTTCGAGACCGGCATCAAGGTCATCGACCTGATCGCCCCGTTCGTGAAGGGCGGCAAGATCGGGCTCTTCGGCGGCGCCGGCGTCGGCAAGACGGTCGTCATCCAGGAGCTGATCAACAACGTGCAGAAGGGCCACGGGGGCCGGTCGGTCTTCTGCGGCGTGGGGGAGCGCACGCGCGAGGGGAACGACCTCTACCTCGAGTTCAAGGAAGCGAACATCCTCGACTCGGTCGCGCTCGTGTACGGGCAGATGAACGAGCCGCCCGGTGCCCGCCTCCGCGTCGGCCTCTCGGGGCTCACGATCGCCGAGTACTTCCGCGACGTCGAGGGGCAGGACGTGCTCCTCTTCATCGACAACATCTTCCGCTTCACCCAGGCGGGCTCCGAGGTGTCGGCGCTCCTGGGCCGGATGCCGAGCGCGGTGGGGTACCAGCCGACGCTGGCCACCGAGATGGGCGACCTGCAGGAGCGGATCACCTCGACCAGCAAGGGCTCGATCACGTCGGTGCAGGCCATCTACGTCCCGGCCGACGACCTGACCGACCCCGCGCCGGCCACCGCCTTCGCGCACCTCGACGCCACCGTCGTGCTCTCGCGCGCGATCTCGGAGCTGGGCATCTACCCCGCGGTGGATCCGCTCGACTCGTCGAGCCGCATCCTCGACGCGCAGTTCATCGGCGAGCGGCACTACAACGTCGCCATCGGCGTGCAGCGCACGCTGCAGCGCTACAAGAGCCTGCAGGACATCATCGCGATCCTGGGGATGGACGAGCTGAGCGAGGAGGACAAGCTGATCGTCGCGCGGGCGCGGCGGGTGCAGCGCTTCCTCTCGCAGCCCTTCTTCGTGGCCGAGCAGTTCACCGGCTTCCCCGGCAAGTACGTGAAGCTGGAGGACACCGTGGCGAGCTTCGAGCGCGTGCTCTCGGGCGAGTTCGACCATCTGCCCGAGCAGGCGTTCTACATGGTCGGCGGCATCGACGAGGCGGTCGCGAAGGCCCAGAAGCTCGCGAGCGCGTGATGCATGTCACGGTGATTTCACCGGAAGCATCCATGTTT
>JAICUF010000197.1 GCA_025935995.1 Gemmatimonadales bacterium | reverse complement strand
GGCCGGAAGGGATCCCGGGTCCATCCCTCGCCGGCCGGCACCCCGTCGAGATGCGATACCAGCGCGAGCGTCGGGCCGGCCGACCCGCCGCAAACCTCCACGCGAACGCCGGCCGCATCGCGCTCGACGGGCAGTCCCCACCGGCGCACCGTCTCCTCGGCGAGCGACCCGACGGCCGTCTCGCTGCCGCTCACCGACGGTGTGGCGACCAGCTCCCGGAGGAGCTCGACCTCAGCCGGCCAGGTCAACGCCAAGGTAGGTCGCCTTCTCCTTCCGCCCGACGATCATGGTGCCGCAGCCGGAGCCGGTAAACACCTCGAGCAGGAGCGCGTCAGGCGCCCGGCCGTCGATGATGTGCGTGCGCTCGACCCCGCCCGTCGCCGCGCGGATGCACGCCTCGACCTTGGGCCGCATGCCGCCCGCGAGCGCACCGCTCGCCATCAGGCCCGCGAGATCGTCGGGATCGGCGAAGGTGACGAGGGTGGACGGGTCGGTCCGGTCCCGCAGCACTCCGGGCGCGCCGGTGAGGAAGATCAGCTTCTGGGCCCGGAGCGCCACCGCGAGGGACTCCGCGACGGTGTCGGCGTTGACGTTGTAGACGTTGCCGTCGTCGTCGCCGGCGAGACTGGCGACGACGGGCACGAACCGCGCCTCGACCAGGGTCGTGATCACGCGCGGATCCACCCGGTCCACGTCGCCCACGTGGCCGAAGTCGATCTGCCGTGTGGCGCCGGCGTCGTCCACGAGCGAGACCGGCGGGCGCCGGTGTGCCGTGATGAGGTCGGCGTCGACGCCGCTCAGGCCCACCGCCTGCACCCGGTGCTCGCGGAGCGCCGCGACGAGGTCGGTGCTCAGGACCCCGGCGTAGACCATCTTGGCCACGTCGAGCGCGTGATCGTCGGTGACGCGGCGACCCGCGACGATGGTCGGCTCCTGGCCCAGGCGACGGGAGAGCGCGGTGGCCTGGGGGCCGCCGCCATGCACCACGACGAGCCGGATGCTGAGCGAGGACAGCAGCGCGATCTGCGCCGCCACCTGGTCGAGGACGTCGGGATCGTTGAGCACGTCGCCGCCGAGCTTCACGACGAAGACCTGATCGCGATAGGCGCGCACGTACCGGAGCGCGCCCTTGAGCCCCGCGATTCCGCGGGCGGGGTCGATGCTCATCGGGTGCTCCCCGTGCCGATCAGCTCGAGCAGCAGCGCGCGCTGCGCGTGCAGACGATTCTCCGCCTCGTCCACCACCGCCGAGCTGGGGCCGTCGAGCACGGCTTCGTCGATCTCGACGTTCCGGCGCACCGGAAGGCAGTGCATCACGATGCCCTTGCCGCCGCGCGTGTTCCTGAGGCGCGGCACGGTGAGCCGCCAGTCGCGAAGGCCGCGTCTGAGCTCGGCCTCGTCCTCGGGACGGCCGAAGTGCTCGAGCGAGCCCCATGACTTCACGTACACCGCGTCGGCGCCGACCAGCGCATCGTCGCAGTCCCCGCTCAGCTGGAACATGCCGCCGTTCTGCCGCGCGATCTGCCGGACGAGCGCGGTGTCGTCGGGATCGAGATCGTATCCCTCCGGCCGGGCGATCACGATGTCCATCCCGAGCATCGCGGCGGCAATCGCGGCGCTCGCGGGAACGGCCGTCGGAAGCGGCTTCGGATGCCAGGCCCACGAGAGGACGAATCGCTTTCCGCGGGTCTCGCCCAGCTTTTCGCGCAGCGTCATCGCGTCGGCCAGGCCCTGGCAGGGATGGCGCCGCGACGACTCGAGATTGATGACCGGCTTGTCGGCGTAGCGCGCGAAGTCCCGCACCACGCGGTCCTCGCGCTCCCGGGCCCAGTCGGTGCCGCGGGGAAAGGCGCGCACGGCGAGCGCGTCGGCGTAGCGCGCGAGCACCCGCGCGGCCTCCGCGATGTGCTCCACGGCGGTGCCGTCCATGACGGCCCCCTCTTCCGTTTCGAGCGCCCAGCTCCCCTTGCCGGGCTCGAGCACCACGGCGTGCCCGCCGTGCAGGAACATCCCGGCCTCGAAGCTGCTCCGCGTGCGGAGGCTCGGGTCCATGAAGACCATCGCGAGCACCTTCTTCTCCAGGCCGCCGCTCACCTCGCCGCGCTTCACCCGCGCGGCGAGGTCCAGCAGCGCCCCGATCTCCTCCGGTGACCAGTCCTCCATGGCCAGGAAGTCGCGGTCGGTCACGCCAGCACCTCCTTGAGAGCATCGAGCAGCAGGTCGGCCTCGGCGAGCGAGAACGAGAGCGGCGGCAGCAGCCGCAGCACCTCGGGGTCCGACGCCGTGCCGGTGAGGACGCGCCGCCCGAAGAGGGCGCGCTGCACCGCCGCGGCCGGCCGCCCGAGACGGAGGCCCAGGAGCAGCCCGCGCCCCTGCACACCCGGGATGCCGAGGGCGAGCGCGCCCTCACGGAGGTGGGCGCTCACCGCCTTCACGTTGTCGAGCAGTCCCTCGCGCTCGATCACGCCGATGGTCGCGAGGGCGGCGGCGCAGGGCACCGGCCCGCCGCCGAAGGTGCTGCCGAGGTCGCCGATCACCAGCTGCTCG
>JAICUF010000068.1 GCA_025935995.1 Gemmatimonadales bacterium | reverse complement strand
CGGGCCATGTTCTTCCGGACCTTCCAGTCGAAGGCGGTCTTGAGCGTGTTCTCGACCGCGAGCGCGCCGCCCTCGATGAAGAAGAGGTGGTCGGCGTGGCTCGCCGGGATGGCGAGCCGCGAGAAGGTCTCGACGAACTCCGCGTAGAGTCCGGTGTAGATGTCGCTGTTGGCCGGCTTGGTGACGGCGGCGGCCATGAGCCGCTCGCGGAACTCGGGATCGGCCATGCCCGGATGATTGTAGCCCACGGGCATGGTCGCGAAGTTGGTGAAGAAGTCGAGCAGGTCGCGGCCGCTCCGCGCGTCGTGGAGGTACGAGCCGTGGCTCCGCTCGAGATCCATGACGACGTGATAGCCGTCGACCAGAATGTGCCGGGAGAGCGCGTCCAGCACACCGTCCGGTGAAATGGCGACCGGGGTGTCAGCCGGGGAAGTCATGCGAAGCCTCGATAGCGGGTGTACCGGAAGTTAATCGGCCCCGGGACGCCCGGCGAAGAGCCGCTCGACGTGCGGCCGCTCGACCATGTGGTGGAAGAGCAGGATCGCCGCCTGATCAAACACCGCCGCGGCGATGCCCCACCCGGAGGCGCAGATGAGCGCGAAGCCGTAGGCGTGGAGGTAGCCCAGCGTATACATCGGGTTGTCGAGGTACTGGTAGGGGCCCGGCGGATCGGGCGGCCGTGCCGACTCCGGGGCGAAGAAGTCGTACCAGTAGTAGGCGGGGGCACCCAGGCTGCGCGCGGCCCAGACCTTGATGCCCACCCCCGCGGCCACCAGCGCCAGCCCCACCGGGATCAGCACCTGCGGCGCGATCCGGTCGCCCAGACTGCCCCGCGTCAGGAGGCACAGCACGACGAAGCTGACGGCGTCGGTGTTCATCACCGTCGAGGCGATCCGCCGGAAGCGCCGGAACCCGGCGTCCACCCCCCGTCCTCGCGTCAGGCGCCGGTGCCGCTCCTCCTGCCGCAGCGCCCAGCCGACCCCGCCGACGTACGCGAGCCGGCTCAGCAGGTGCCAGACGAGCGCCAGCTCAGCGGGGAGCGGAACGTGGAACCCCCGGCCGGAGCGGCGCGCGCGCGGCGATGAGCGTGATGTTGTCGCTGCCGCCGCGCTCGAGCGCCAGGTCGAGCAGCGACCGGCAGAGCTGCTCCGAGCCGGTCATCGCCTCGATCCGGGCCTGGATCTCGTGGTCTTCCACGTGCTTGGTGAGCCCGTCGGTCGCGAGCAGCAGCACGCAGCCGCGGGGGATGTCCACCCGGCTCACCACGGGCATCGCCTCCTCGCCGCCGATGGCGCTCGCGAGCACGTGGCTGAAGGGCGACTTGTCCAGCCGTTCCGCGGGAAGGATGCCCTGGTCCACCAGGCTCTGGGCGATCGTCTGATCGCGCGTCACCTGCAGCAGCTCGCCCTCCCAGTAGCGGTAGCAGCGGCTGTCGCCCACCTGCGTGACGTACATCCAGGGAAAGACGGCGACGGCGAGCGTGAGGGTGGTGGCCATCTTCGCGTCGGGGTTGCTCCGCTGCTTCTCGCGCACCGCCGCGTGCGCCTCGAGCGCCGCCGCGCTCATCGCCTCGAGGAACGCGGCGTCGCCGGCGCCGCCCGCCGCGTGGTAGGACCGGAGGGACGAGGCGACGTACTGCATGATCGCTTCGACGGCGAGCCGGCTGGCCTCGCCGCCGCCGGCACCGCCCCCGACCCCGTCGGCCACCAGCATGTAGGTGGCCAGCCGCTCGCCGCGGAGCGGCAGGGAGTCGGTGCTGGGCAGACTGGTCCCGTGCACCACGACCTGCGGGTGCACGGTGCAGAGCATGAAGTGGTCCTGGTTCTCCCGCCGCACCCGGCCGATGTGCGTGAGCCCGAACAGGTCGAGCTCGACGTCCTTCGGCCGGACCCACTGGAGCTCGGCGGTGATGCCGGCGCGCTCGCCGGTGGTCTCAGCGGCCATTGGTCGACTCGTGCACCGCGACGATCCTCCAGCCTTCGGGGCGCTTCTGCCAGACGGACATCACCGCCAGCTCGCTCTGCCGCAGCACGCCGGAGGAGTCCGTCCGCTGGGCGTGAAGGCCGTGGGTGACGACGACGGCGCCGGTCCCCAGGACGGTGAAGCGGGCCGGCCCCTGCATCCGATAGACGACATCACTGCGGCCGTTGTTCCACCACCGGAGCTGGAGGGCCCGCACCGAATCGTAGCCGGTGACGACGCTGCCGTTGAAGACCATCACCAGCGTCGAATCGTGCAGGTACGTCGCCAGGAACCGGTCGGTGTCGTGCGCGTTCGCGGCGCGCGTCATCTCCGCCAGCAGCGGCTCGATCTGCCGGCGGGGCGAGCCGGGCGCCGCCTGCGCCCGCGCGGCCGCCGTCCCGAGGAACGTCAGGACGACCGCGAGCGCGAGCGCGAGGGGATGACGCCGCCGGCTCACGGCAGCATCACATGGGCCCACGGCTTCCCGCCGTACATGAGCCAGGGCCGGTCCTTGGCCGGCGCCGCGCTGATCCCGCTCGACGCCGCCGTCGCGTAGGGCAGGTAGATCACGTGCAGCATGCTCGACTTCTCGGGCCGCCCCGCCGCCGGATCGAAGCTGTCGCTCTCGGCAAAGAGCGAGGCGAGCATGGTCGGACCGCCCGGCATGCGCCACCGGCCGGCCCTGATGTCGGCCAGGCGGAGCGAGTCGATCGCATGCCGCTCCGTGACCCCGGACGCCCGGAGCGCCCGGCCGCGCGCCATGAACGGCTCGAGCGCCTTGTGGTAGCAGGAGGATTCAAAGCCCTTCTGCGCCGGATCGTCGGCCAGGCAGATCATCTCGTTGGTGCCGGCCCGGAGGCGCACCAGCTTCCCGTCGCGGTAGCCCAGCACGGCGGCGCCGGCCCGCATGCTGTCGGGGAGCGGCAGGACCGCGGCCGCGATCTGCCACGCGGCGGACCGGCCGGCGGGCTCGCCGGCAGCGGGCGCGCTCGCGGTCTGGGCGGTTCCGCGGAGACCGGCCAGCGCCGTCACGCCCATCGCCAGCCAGACGCTTCGCATCATGGTGTCACTCCTTGAAGATGAGTCGCTGCACCCACAGCGGATCCTTGGGCGGGCCGGCCACCAGCCGATACTCGCCCGGCGCCCCGATGAACTCCGCGTCGAACGTCTCGCCCACCTCGAGCAGCTGACGGGCGGGCCCGCGCGTCGCCTGGCTCGCGGGCAGGTCGCCGCCGTCCTTGGCGAGGCGTCGCCACGTCGCGAGCGTCGAGTCCTGGAAGAGGGAGAAGGCGAACCGTCCCGCCACGCCGATGTTCACGAAGCGCAGCCGGTGCGGCACGCCCGCCGCCAGCGTGAGGGGCGCGGGCCGGGCCTCGCCGTTGACCACCGTGGGCGGCCGCGTCCGGATCGCGCCGCCCGGCCCGTCCCAGCCGGCGACGAAGAGGTGGTCACGCGCGGGATCGTACGTCTGCCCCGGCTCGAGGACGATGATGCCGCCGTAGAGTCCCGACGTGAGCTGCTCGAAGTCGTTCAGGTGCGTGTGATACATGAACGTGCCGGCGCGCGGCAGCGTCAGGTGCGCCACGAAGGAGTCGCGCGGAGGGATCATGTGCGCCACGGCGCTCCCCGCCCCGCTCCAGCCGGGGACTCCGTCCGAATAGCTCTCGAGCTCGATGCCATGCCAGTGGATGGCGGCGCTCTCGTTGAGCCGGTTGATGACGTGGATATCGGTGGGCTCGCCCCGCGTGAGCACGAGCACGCTGCTCGGCGGCTCGAGGGAATCGGCCGCGGGCGGCCGGTCGCCGCGCTGGAGCACGAAGCTCAGCGCGCGCGCGGCCCGGCCGCGGGGGACGCCCTCGTCCACGAACAGACGAAGCTCCCGCGCGCCGCGCCGGTCCGGCGCGACGGCGTGGGGCCGCGGCTTCACGACGAGTCCGACCACGAGCCCCGCCATGTGCACCGCGGGATCGTCCGACATCCGGTCATGGTCCGACGGCCCCGGCGGATCGAGCCGCGTGTCCGGCACGACGTGAAATCCGATGTGGCAGTGGAAGAGCCAGTTGCCCGGCCGGTCGGGGACGAACGCCATGTCCATGGTGGTATAGGGCAGCATTCCCTCCGTCACCACCGACCGGCGGGCCCCGGCGGCGTAGGTGGTATCGGCCAGCTGGTTGCCGCGCGCGGTGACGTCGAAGAAGAAGCCGTGCAGGTGCATCGGATGGTTCCGGACCGTGGCGTTGATCACGCGCCAGCGCACGGTGTCTCCGACCGTCATCTGCATGCGCTCGTCCCACGGCCAGGACCTGCCGTTGATGGCGAGGGCGTTCCGGTAGGTGGACGAGTCGATCGTCTTTCCCCAGATGTTGAGCATGAGGATCCGGTCGGGGGCCGACCCGCCCGCGGAATCCACCACCAGGGCGCCGGACGCGGCATCCGCTTCGTCGTCTACGTCGAAATGCCGCCGGCCCAGCATTGCCGCATACAGATAGGTGCCGGGGGCGCCCGCCCTGAATCGCACGGTGCGGGACTCTCCGGGGCGGAGTGCGATGCTGTCGGCCGCGGCTGCCGGGTGGGTCGCGAGCCCGTGCACCGAGATCGTGGAGTCCGTCAGGGCATTGCGCACCGTCGCCACGATCGTCGTGCCGGTGCGGACCCGGATCAGCGGCCCCGGGACCCGCGGCGCCTTCCCCTCCTCGCTGAAGGCCGCGATCTCGATCGCCGGCCCGTTGGGGGCCTCGGGCCGCCAGGTCGCCCGGCCGACGACGAGCCGGATCGCGAGCGTGTCGCCCCGGAGCCGGCCCGCCGGCACCCGATTGTCGTTCGCCACGACGACGCGGAGCCTCTCCCCCGGGCCGCGAGCCCCGAGCAGCAGCGCGAGCCCGCCCCCCGCGAGCCCCAGCACCATTCGGCCCGTCCTCATACCGGCTCCTTCCTGAAGGCCCGCCCTACGATGATCGTGATGTTGTCGCTCCCCCCGCCATCGAGCGCCTCCTGCAGCAGCTGCTCGCAGACCTGACGCGCCGACGTCATGGTCCGCAGCAGCTCCTGGATCCGGCCGTCGGTCACGTGCCGCGTGAGCCCGTCGCTGCAGAGGAGCCAGACGGTGCCCCAGTCGTTCCGGAGGTGCGTCACCTCGGGCGACGTCTGCCGGCCGCCGATGGAGCTGGAGAGGACGTTCGCCCAGCGCGTCGCCGCCGCCTGCGCCGGCGGGAGGAGCCCCTGGTCCACCATGTCCTGCGCCATGGTCTGGTCCCGGCTGATCTGCGTGAGGATGTCGCCCTTCAGCATGTAGCAGCGGCTGTCGCCCACCTGGAGGAGATAGACGTCGGGCCAGACGCCGATCCAGAGCGTGAGCGTGGTGGCCATGCCGCGATGGGCCGGGTCGGCTTCGGCGCGCTTCGCGACCGCGGTATGCGACTGGAGCGCCGCGTCGGAGAGCGCCGCCGTGAATTCATCTTCATCGGTGGTGACGGCGGCGTAATAGCAGCGGGCGCACTGGGCCACGTAGTCGGTGATCGACTCGACGGCGACGCGGCTCGCCTCCTCGCCCATGGGCCCGCCGCCGACGCCGTCGGCGACCATCGCCAGAAACGCCAGTCGCTCGGGCGAGCCGCCCAGCTCCCTGACGTCGGGCAGGCTCGTGCTGTGGGTGATGAGGTCGCGCTTGAGCTGGCAGATCAGGAAGTGATCCTGATTGACCGGCCGCACCTTCCCCGCGTGCGTGAGTCCGTACACGTCGATCTCGTCGTCGCGCGGCTTCCGCTCGGCCACGGCCTGCGGCGGCGTCCGGGAAAGTTCGGTCATCGGCTCACCAGCTTCCGGTTGACGGCGGCCTCGGGATCGGTGGGATAAGATACGGCGCGGGGGGAAAGGGGGACAGAAGGAGGGCGGACGGGGCGGGCGGGGCGGGCGAGGCGGGCGCCGAATTGGTCCGCTCCCGTCCGCCCCGTCCGCCCCGTCCGCCTTCTAGTCCACCCTCCTCACCGCCCTCGGCACGATCCCCACCTCCCGCGCCTTGCGCCGGAACGCCCGGCCATGATCGAGCGGCAGTCCCTCCTCCGCCTGCCACTGGTGCACCATCTCGTGCAGGAGCGTGTGCTCCACCTCGGGCCACGGATCGCGCCGAAGATGACGGCGGCTCAGGATGATCGCCACGGGCCGACCGTCGTCGAGACCGGCCACGAGCTCGCCCAGCCGGCGGCGCATGCGGCCGGAGAGCCGGATCGGGATGTCGGCGAGGGTCCCCGCGAAGTGGACGGCGTTGAGCGCCGCGTGCGACGCCCGGAGCCGCTCGATCACCGCGGCGTCGCCCGGACGGGGCCGTTCCGCCGCCGCGCGATGCGGCGCCGGCGGCACGTGATGATGCACGGGAAAGGCGAGGAACTCGCGCTCGGCGGCGCGGCGCGCCTCACGGCGGGCGCTTCGACTGAGGAACCTTACGATCGCCCCGAGCACCCGATCGGGCGCGTGGGCGTAGCCGCGGTGAATCCGGAGGACCCGGCGGCGGAGCGAGAGCATCACCGTCCGGTTGGCGTGGGTCCGCACCGCGTCCACCTCGGTGAGCCCGAGCCGCCTGAGGCGCGACTCCAGGTCCTCCGGCTCAAACAGGCTGATCGTCACTTCCGGAGGAGACGACCGGCGTGCGCGAGGGAAGCCGGGCAAAGGTGTACTGATCCGATCGCAGGAACTTCTTGCCGGCGGACTCCCAGCGGAAATGCTGCACGTGCACCGAGTCGGCGTCCACCCGCACCATGTTGAAGACCGACGGCCGGCGCCCCCGGGTGCGCGAGGTGTGCGTGCCCGCGGCACTCACCGGCAGGCGCCCCGCCACCTGCGCCGCCGCCTCCTGGTGGTCGTGTCCGCAGAGAACGACGTCGGCGCCCGTCTCCTGCAGCCGCCGCTGCGCCTCGCGCCAGTTCGCGAGCCCGTGCCGCTCGGAGATCTTCCCCGGCAGCACGTTGTGGTGCATCACGATGAAGCGCGCGGCCGATGCCGGCGCGCGCGCGAAGATCTCGCGCGCGCGGTCCGTCTCCGACCTCGGCAGGTGTCCCTTCACGGCGATGTCGCGGAGATTCCAGGTGAGCGAGCCGGTCGAGACCCCGTGGCTCGAGAGGAGCCCGACCATCACGGCACCCGGCACCTCGAGCACCGGCGTGAGATCGTCGCCGAAGTAGCGGCGGTATTTCCGGTAGAGCGGCCCCGTGCCGCGAAGGCCGAGCGGGCTCGCCCACCATTGCACATCATGATTGCCGGGCACGACGAGGACCGGCGCCGCCTTGGCGAGCCGGCGGACGAAGGCGTGCGCGGCCATGAACTCGCCATGCCGCGCGCGCTGGGTCAGGTCGCCCGAGATGACGATCGCGTCGGGCCGGAGACCGGGTACGTAGTCCTCGAGCTGCTCGAGCTGCGCGAGGTCGGCATCCACCCCGAAATGCACGTCGGAGAGATGCACGACCGAGACCTCCTTCCGCGCAGGTGTCACCAGACGACCCGTACCCGGTAGGTGAGCACGGTCTCGCCCCCGGCGGGAACGCTCACCCGGAATCGCGTGATGGTGGACGACACCTTCTCCGGCTTGACCGAGCTCGACACCACCGTCCAGTCGCCGCGGCGCTCCTCCTGCACGTCCACCACGGCGGCGCTGTCGGTCGCGTTGGAGAGGGTGACGCGGTAGTCGGCCGTCGCGGTGGTGCGCCAGACGCCGGCGCGGACGCTGTCGCGCCGTGTGGTGTAGGTCGTCTGCACGCGCTTCGCGGTGAGATCGAACGCGTTGCCCGCGGTCACCCGCAGATCCTCGCCGGCCGGCGTGTGGTCGGTGCCCGCCTCGCCGACCAGCTGGAGCCGCCCAGTGCTGTCGGCCTGGAAGAGGCGGACCACGCCGCCGGGCAGCGGCCGGTCGCCGAAATCGGTCTTCCGCGGACGCCTGAGGGTGTAGCTCACCTCGACCGGCACGTCCTCCTCGTTGGGCTGCTGCGGCAGGAAGCCCCAGAAGGGGAGCTGGCCGTGGACGACGTAGTTCCGCTCGTAATGCACCGTAGCGGGGTCGAACATCTGGGCCGAGCTGGTCTGTCCGGGAAGGATGGTGAGCTTCTCGGGGATGGAGTACAGGTGGAACTCGCCGACACGCTGCTCACCGACCGGGACGTACGGAGCCGGCGCCGCCTGGGCCGCCACCATGCCGGTCCGCATCTTCATTGCCACCTCGTCGCGCGCTACCGGCCCCGCCTGATTCACCGACCCCGCCAGCAGCTGCACCTCCGCGCTGTCCGCCCGGAGCATTCCGGATTGCACCACCGCCGACCCGCTCACGCGCGCGTCGCCCTGCGCGGCGGTGCCGGCGAGGATCACCTGGTAGCTCGCGCTCCACTGCGCGCCCTGCGTGAAGTAGCCGAGCCGGAGGTTGTCCCGCGCACCCGCGCTCTCGAGCGTGAGCGCGGCCGACGGCACGCTCACCACGAGGTCGGCCGGATAGAGCGGCTGGCCGGGCATGCTGAAGGTCACCCGTCCGTCCGGCATCTGCAGCTGGAGCGGATCGGCACTCAGCACGAGCGCGCTCAGGGTGTCGACGGTCGGCACGCCGGAGAGCACGGGCCGAGGCGTGCGGAAGGTGACCCGCCGCCCCACCGCGCGCCGGAGGACGCTCTGCTCGTCCACCGCGCCGTCATATGCCGCGCGCACCACGTGCACGGCCGGATCGAGCGAAAAGATGGTCGACGGATCGAGCGGCCCGAGCGGCACGCTCCGGGTCGAGACGCCGTTCGGCACCGTTACGGGCACGGTGCGCCGCACCAGCACGCGGCCGTCGTTGTAGATCGTGAGACTGGTCTGCGCGCTCGCGCCGGCGGCGGCGAGGGTGCCGGCGGCGGCGAGCGCCAGCACGGCTCGGGTCAGGGACATCGTGTGCTCTCCCGGTGTGGCGGTGCTACCGTGGCAGGAACTCCATCGCCACGCGGGTCGCGATCCGCCGGAGGATGATGTAGACGGCCACCACGAGCACCACGGCATAGACGCGGGCATTCGGAATGGCGGGAAGCCGGTGGGAGACCCAGGCCGCGGCCAGTGCGGTCCCCGCGAGGGAGATGATGCTGGAGAGGCGGTTTGCACGCCGCTTGCGGAGCTTGAGGCAGTTGGAGCACAGCTCGCCCCAGGCGACCCCCGCCTCCCGCTCGCCGCAGCGGGCGCAGGGAACCTCAGCCCACCCGCCGGGCGACGGCATCCCCGAACTCCCGCGTGCCGGCCGTGCCGCCCAGGTCGCGCGTGCGGATGTTCTGGCCGACGATGACATCCTCCAGCGCCGCGCGCACGCGGTTGCCCCGTTCCACCTCGCCCACGTGATCGAGCAGCATCGCCGCCGCCAGCATCTGGGCCGACGGATTGGCGACCCCCTTCCCCGCGATGTCCGGCGCGCTCCCGTGGACCGCCTCGAAGATGGCGGCCGACGGCCCGATGTTGGCGCCCGGCGCCAGGCCCAGTCCGCCGACCAGGCCCGAGATCTCGTCGCTCAGGATGTCGCCGAACATGTTGGTCGTCACCATCACGTCGAACTGCTCGGGCCGCATGACGAGCTGCATCGCCGTGTTGTCGATGATCATGTCGTTCGACGCGACGCGTCCGTCGAACTCCGTCGCGACCTGTCGTGCCACCTCGAGGAACAGCCCGCTCGCCATCTTGAGGATGTTCGCCTTGTGGACGATCGTCACCGTCTTCCGCCCGTGCCGCACGGCGTACTCGAAGGCGTAGCGCACGATCCGCTCGCAGCCCAGCCGCGTCACGATCGCCATCGATTGCGCCACCGCCCGCGGGTCGCTGCCGACCTGCACGTAGTTCTCGACGCCGACGTAGAGCCCTTCCAGGTTCTCGCGCACCAGCACGATGTCGACCCCCTGGTACCGCCCGCCCGGCACGATCGAGCGCGCGGGCCGGAGGTTGGCGTACAGCTCGAACGCCTTCCGGAGGCCCACGTTCACCGAGCGGTAGCCGGTGCCCACCGGCGTCGTGAGCGGTCCCTTGAGCGCGAGCGAGGTCTTGCGGATGCTCTCGAGCGTGTCGTCCGGCAGCGGCGTTCCCACCGTGTCCACCGCCGCCATGCCGGCGAGCCGGCGGTCCCAGCTGAAACGGAGGCCCGTCGCCTCCAGCACCTTCACCGTCTCCGCGGTGATCTCGGGACCGATGCCGTCGCCTTCGATCAATGTGACGTCGAGCGTCATCGGCTACTCGGCCGGGAAGATCGTGCGGAGGGCCTGTTCCAGCGCGGCGTCCGGCGTGGCGCCGGCGCCGGCGGCAAGGCTCCGCCAGACCACGTTCCCGCTCCGCGCGTCGGCGAGGACGAGCGACAGCGTCGCGTGCGTCGAGCCCGTCGCGTCCCGCGCGAAGCCGAGCGCCGCCGGGATGAAGACCATGCGCCCGCCCGCGATCGCGACCAGGGTCCGGAGCGAGCTGCGGAGCGGATCGGGGAGCCGGTTGAGCTGCGGCGCGCGCATCATCGCCTGCCCCATCTGATCGGGATCGGTGAGCATTCCGGGCGCGCGCCGCGCCATCTTCCGGAGCTCCGGCGGCAGCACCCAGTGCACTTCGGGCCCGCGTCCCGTGAGCGTCTCGGCGATCAGCGAATCGGCGCGCGCGAGGGCGCTCCGCCGATCGTGCCACGGCGCGTACGAGGAGTCCCCCTCGGCGGCCGAGTCGGCCAGGACCATCGTGATCGGAAGGACGGCGACCGCCTGCCCCGCGAGCGGCGCGACGGCAAGCCCGTGCGTGTCGGCGGGCTTCTGCGCTTCGGCGGGCGGGGGCGCGCTCGCGGGTGTCGGGCCCCGGCTGCATGCCAGCGCGAGGGAGAGGCCCAGCACCTTGAGACTGTGAACCGGCGGACGGATGAGGCGATCGAAAGTGGGCAACGGGCGTTTTCCGGGGGTGTCGGGACCGCGAAAGGTAATCACCCGCCGCCGCGGTCGGCGAGGCGCGAGCGCACGTGCGGCCGCGGCGCCGGCAGCCCGCCCCGGAACTCGAAGTGCTTCTCGTTCATGACCCGGTCCTCGAAGGTCTTGCCGGCCGCGCGCATCATGGCCAGCACCTGGGCTGCGGCCTCCGCGGCGGGGATCCACGTATCGGCGGTGAGGCCGGGATAGAGCGCCGCATACTCCGGTCGCAGCCGGGCCTGGCGGATCATCGGGTTCAGCATGCCTACTCCAGCGACATGCCGCCGTCCACCACCAGCGTCTGGCCGGTGATGTGGCGTGCCGCATCGGAACAGAGGAAGGAGATCACGCGCGCCACGTCGTCGGGCTCGGCCACGCGGCCCAGGACGGAGCTCCGGCGGGCCTTCTCGATCACCTCGGGCGGGAGCAGCCCGAGCCGCTCGGTGCGGATGAAGCCGGGTGCCACGGCGTTGACGTTCACGTTCGAGGGCCCGAGCTCGACGGCGGCGGACCGGGTGAGCCCCAGGATCGCCGCCTTGCTCGCGGCGTAGTTGCTCACGCCGAAGCCGGGGCGCGACGCCTGATGCGCGCTCACGTTCACGATCTTGCCGTAGTGCTGCAGGCGGAACTCGGTGGAGATGGCGCGGATGCAGTTGAAGGTGCCGGTGACGTTGGTCTCGAGCACCTTGTGCCACGCCTCGTCGCTCATCCGCCAGAGGGCGCCGTCGCTCGCTATCCCCGCGTTGTTGACGAGGAAGTGGAGCCCGCCCAGCCGCGACTTCGCGTCGGCCAGGAACCGCTCGACCGCGGCGGGATCGCGCACGTCGCAGCGCGCGGCGAGCACGCCCGCGCCCATGGCGGAAAGCGCCGTCTCGGTGAGGAGCGCCTGCTCGTTCACGTCCCGCCCCTCCATGCTCACGAAGCAGAAGGCGACGTGGCAGCCGAGCCGTCCGAACTCGAGCGCGATGCTCCGGCCGAGCCCGGTGGCGCCCCCGGTGACGACGGCGACCTTGCCGCGGAATCCCGGCCCGATGGCCCGCGGCTCCGCCTCGGCCAGCGCGGTGCCGGAGGGCGCGGGACCACCGGGGCCCCAGCCCGGCTGATGACCTCCTGCAGGGAATGGCATATAGAGAGAGGGAACGTACGGGCGGCCGTTGGCAAGAGCAAGAACGCCCGTACATTAGAGGACCATGACCGCCATCCTGTGGGTCCTCGTCGCGCTGACCGGCGCCGGCGCCTGGGGCGTCCTGGCACTCGCGCGGGGCGAGACGGTGAGCGCCGCCTGGCTCGTCCTCGCCGCGGTGGGCACCTATCTCGTCGGCTACCGCTTCTACAGCCGCTTCCTCGCGCACCGCGTCTTCGGCCTCGACGACCGCCGCGCCACCCCCGCCGAACGGCTCGCCAACGGCCGGGACTTCGTGCCCACCGGGCGCTGGGTGCTGTTCGGCCACCACTTCGCGGCCATCGCCGGCGCCGGTCCGCTGGTGGGACCGGTCCTCGCGGCGCAGTTCGGCTACCTCCCCGGGACGATCTGGATCGTCTTCGGCGTGGTGCTGGGCGGCGCGGTGCAGGACTTCGTGATCCTTTTCGCGTCCACGCGGCGCGACGGGAAATCGCTGGGCCAGATGGCGCGGGAGGAGATCGGGCCGCTCACCGGCTACCTCGCGATGGCCGCGGTGCTCTCGATCATGATCATCCTGCTCGCGGTGCTCGCCCTCATCGTGGTGAACGCGCTCCGCGACAGCCCGTGGGGACTGTTCACGATCCTCTGCACCATCCCGATCGCCTTGCTCATGGGATTCTGGATGAAGGTGTGGCGGCCGGGCCGGACCCTCGAGGCGACGGCGATCGGCGTCGCTCTCCTGCTCGTCTCGCTGGTGGCCGGCCGCTGGGTCTCGACCTCGCCCGCGCTCGCGGCCTGGTTCAGCTGGTCGCCGCTCACGATCGCGTACACCATGATCGGCTACGGCTTCGTCGCGAGCGTGCTTCCCGTGTGGATGCTGCTCTGCCCGCGCGACTACCTCTCCACCTTCGTCAAGATCGGCACCATCCTCCTCCTCGCCTTTGCGATCCTGATCCTGCTCCCGCCGCTCCGGTTGCCGGCGCTCACGCGCTTCACCAGCGGCACCGGTCCGATCTTCGCGGGCAAGCTCTTCCCCTTCGCGTTCATCACCATCGCGTGCGGCGCCATCAGCGGGTTCCATG
>JAICUF010000156.1 GCA_025935995.1 Gemmatimonadales bacterium | reverse complement strand
TGCATCCGCGCGGCGACGGGCGGGGTCGAGCGCACGCACATCATCGACGGCCGGGCGCCTGACGCGCTCCTGCTCGAGGTGTTTACCGGCTCCGGCTGCGGCACCATGATCGTCGGGCGAAAGGAGAAGGCGACCTACCTTGGCGTTGACCTGGCCGGCTGAGGTCGAGCTCCTCCGCGCGCTGGTCGCGACGCCGTCGGTGAGCGGCAGCGAGGCGGCCGTCGGAACGCTCGTCGAGGACACGGTGCGCCGGTGGGGACTGCCCGTCGAGCGCGATGCGGCCGGCGTTCGCGTGGAGGTTCGCGGCGGGTCGGCCGGCCCGACGCTCGCGCTGGTATCGCATCTCGACGTGGTGCCGGCCGGCGAGGGATGGACCCGGGATCCCTTCCGGCCGACCATCGAGGAAGGCCGCCTGTACGGCCGCGGCTCCGGCGACGCGAAGGCCTCGGTCGCCGCGATGCTGTGTGCCGCGCGCGACGTGGCTGACGCCGGCGGCCCTGCGCACGGCCGCCTCCTCGTCATCCTGGGCTATGGCGAGGAAACGAAGCTCACCTCGATGCCGGAGGCCCTGGCGGCCGCCGGTCCGGTGGATGCCGCGATCGTGGGCGAGCCGACCAATCTCGATTTCGCGGTGGCGCAGCGCGGGCTCATGATGGTGGACCTGGTCGCCCGCGGGGACCAGCGCCACGCCGGCTACGCGGCCGAGGGCGGCTTCACCAACGCGCTGGTGGAGCTGGCGCGCGACCTGGTCCGCCTGCAGGAGATCGCCACCGACCGGCCGCACCCGGTGCTCGGCCTCCCCACGATCACGCCCACCATGGTCGAGGCGGGGATCAGCCGGAACGTGACGCCGCCGGTGGCGCGCGCGGTGCTCGACATCCGCAGCACGCCCGCCTGGTCGCACGAGGAGCTGGCCGCGGCACTGCAGGCGGAGCTGGTCTCGCAGGTGGTCGTGACCTCGACGCGGCTCGTGCCCTGTGAAACGCCGGCCGCGTCGCGGCTCCTCGAGGTGGCCGGCATGGTGCGCCCGGAGGCGCAGCGTTACGGCAGCCCGACCTGCTCCGACTGGGTCTTCCTGCGGGACCGCGACGCCTTCAAGTGCGGGCCGGGCACCAGCCGGCGCTCGCACACCGCCGATGAGTACGTGGACCTGCACGAGGTGAGCGCGGCCCGGACCTTCTACGGGCGCACCGCCCGGGAGTATCTCGCGTGAGCACACTCTGGTCGCCGCCGGCGCGCCTGGATCGCATGATGCTCGACTACACCGTCGGCAGCGATCGAGAGCTGGATGCGCGCCTCCTGCGCTGGGACGTGCTGGGGAGCCTGGGCCACGCCGAGGGACTCCGGGCATCCGGCCTGCTCACGCCGGCCGAGCACGCGCGGCTGCGGGCCGGGCTTCGGGCGGCGCTTCGGGCGGTGGACGCCGGCCGCCTCCGGATCGGACGGTCGGACGAGGACGCGCACACCGCGGTGGAGCAGTGGCTCACCCGCCGCGGGCGCGATGCCGGCGAGCGCCTGCACACGGGCCGCTCGCGGAACGACCAGGTGACGTGCGATCTCCGGCTCCATCTCAAGGACGGGCTGCTCGACCTTCATGCGGGCGCGCTCGCGGTGGCGGACGCCCTCGCGGCATTCGGCGCGCGGCACGCCCGGGTCCTGCTCCCGGGATACACCCATCAGCGGCGGGCGATGCCGTCGTCGGTCGCGCTCTGGGCCGGCGCGCTGGCAGAGGGTCTGCTGGATACGGCGGAATCGCTGCCGGCGCTCTGGGCGCGGGTGGACCGCTCGCCGCTGGGGAGCGCCGCGGGCTATGGCGTCCCGCTCCCGCTCCGGCGCGAGGCTGCCGCGCGCGCGCTCGGCTTTGCTGCGCTGGACCACAACGTGGCGACCGTGCAGAACGGCCGAGGCAAGCTCGAGGCCGCCGTCCTCTTCTGGTGCGCCCAGCTCGGGCATGATCTTTCGCGCCTCTCCGCTGACGTGATCCTCTACTCGGCGGAGGAGTACGGCTACTTCGTCCTCCCGGCGAGCCTCGCCACCGGGTCGAGCATCATGCCGCACAAGCGGAACCCCGACCTCTTCGAGCTGACCCGGGCGCGCGCCGCCGCCCTCGAGGGCGATCTCGTGGCGGTCATGCAGATCGGCGCCAAGCTCACCGGTGGCTATCATCGCGACTTCCAGCTGCTCAAGGAGCCGCTCTTCCGCGGCCTTGACCGCACCGCCGAGATGCTCGCGATGATGGCGCGTGCGGTGCCGATGCTGGAGGTGGACGCCGGGCGTGCGCGGGCGGCGCTCGCCGGCGGTGCGCTCGCGACCGATGAGGTCATGCGGCGGGTCGAGCAGGGCGAGCCGTTCCGGGCAGCGTATCGCGCCGTCGCGGCCGAGCTCAGGGCGGGCGCGACCTTCGCGGCGCCTACGCCAGCGGCGCTGGTCGCCCGGCGGCGCTCGACCGGCGGCGTGGGCAACCCGGGCCTCAGCCAGGTGAGGCAGCGGATCCGCGCCGCGCGGCGATGGGCGATGCGGGAGCGCGCGCGCTTCGATCGCGCGATGGCGCGTCTCGCGGGGCGCCGGACGTGACCTCCGACCGCCGGAAGCGGCACCTCAAGATCCTCGAGCTGATCAGCACCCACGCCCTCCGCACCCAGGAGGAGGTGGCCGAGCTGCTCGCGCGCGAGGGATGGGAGGTGACGCAGTCGTCGGTGAGCCGGGACATCTCGGCGCTGCGGCTCGTGAAGGTCGGCGGCGTCTACCAGCGGCCCCGCCTGCGGCAGGAGGTAGCGGCAGATCCCGACGAGCGGCGCATCGCCGAGGGGGTGATCGGCATCGATCCGGCAGGGGATGCGCTCGTGGTGCTCCATACACCGCCCGGCGAGGCCAACCGGGTCGGCGCCGCCCTCGACCGCCTGGCCTGGCCCGAGGTGGTGGGAACGCTCGCCGGGGACGACACGATCTTCGTGGCGGTGCGGGACCGGGAGGCGCAGCGGCGGCTGACGCGGCAGGTGCGGAAGCTGGCGGGCGGATGAGGCAGAAAAAAAGAGGGGCGGCCGCGGAGGCCGCCCCTCTTCAATTCCGCATGGGGCTACTGCTTGATGTGGAACAGGTTTGACGCGACCGTCGCGGCGGTTCCGACGATGCCCACCGTCGTCGCCGAGGCGGTGATCGTGTAGCCGCCCGCCTTGTCGATCTTCACGCCGGCGAATGTCGCCACGCCGTTTGCGTCCGTCGTCGCCGTCGGCTCCGCCGGCGTCACGGTGAAGCTGCCGCTGTTGCCGGTGACGGCAAGCGTCACCACCACGCTCGGGAGGAGCGAGCCACCCGCGCTCTTCGCCGTCACGTGGAAGGTGTCGATCGCCACCGTGGTCTTCGCGTCCTTGACCCGATCCATGGTGAGGGCCACCGACCCGATGTTCACCACGCCGAAGTCACTGAGACCGTTGACGGTTCCACCGGTCCCGCCGCCCGACTTGGCCGCGTAGGCCGGCTCCGGGAGCAGCGCGTCGGCGGCCAAATGCAGGACCCGGTCCAGCAGGCCGGAGCGCGTCGCGACCGTGAGCGGGGTGCTGCAGTCGAGCCCGAGCCCGGTCAGCGACGTCTCGAGCGGAAGGATCTTGCCCGAGGTCCCGTTGACCTCCTGGACTCGATCGAGATCGGTGTCGTTGACGCACAGGCCGACGAGCCCCCGCGCGGTGAAGCTGTGATCCACAGGGATCGTGGACCAGGAGAAGCCCACCGTCTTGACCGGCGTCTCGTTCAGGATGAACGAATTCGACTTGGGCGCGCCATAGAAGAGTACGCGCTGGCCCACCCACGTCGCATAGTCGGTGGTGGACGGCGGCATGAGGCCCGCCTTGAGGGGTAGCGAGACCACCGGAGTCGTCGGATCCCCCGTCCCGCCCCGGACCTGATATCCGCCCAGGCTGTCGAGCGCCCCACTCATGTCCACCGCCGCGGTCACGCCGACGTCCATGCAGGCGATCAGGTCGTTGGTGAGCTTCGACCCGGTCGCCGGCGTGCCGATCGCCGTTCCCGAGTCATGCGCCACCGCGATGTAGTCACGCATGAAGTCGAAGCCCAGCTTCGTCGTGAGCGTCTTGTCGCCGGACGAGTAGGCATCCGACATCGCCCGGAGCGCCGCCTGTGCCGCCGTCTGCACTGCCGACGGCAGGTAGTCCCGAGCGTCCGCCTTGGTCGTGGTGAAATTGCAGGTGAAGCCGGTGCCGCCCCGGACGTAATCGGGCGACGTGTTCATTTCGGTCTTGTCGCTGCAGGCGAGCGCGCCCAGAACTCCGGCGGCAGCGGCGACGGCGAGGAACAGC
>JAICUF010000072.1 GCA_025935995.1 Gemmatimonadales bacterium | reverse complement strand
GCATCGCGCTCGTCTAGGGCGCGACCGGCACCACCAACTTCACCCTCAGCGGCGCGCCGCTCGCGAGCGGCGCCGCGCCGCTCATGGCGCGCCTCGGACTCGGGCTTCTCCTCATCGGCTTCGGGTTCAAGATCGCGGCGGTGCCGTTCCACATGTGGGCGCCCGACGTCTACGATGGCGCGCCGACGCCCGTCACCGGCCTCATGGCCACCGGCGTGAAGGCCGCGGCGTTCGTGGCACTGATGCGGCTCCTCCTCGAGGCCTTCCCCTCGATGACGAGTCTCTGGCAGCCGGTCATCGGGATTCTCGCCCTCGTGACGATGATCGTCGGCAACCTGGTCGCGCTGAGCCAGCGGAACATCAAGCGGATGCTCGCCTACAGCTCGGTGGCGCACGCCGGCTACCTCCTCGTCGCCGTGTGGGCGGGGACCCGGTTCGGGGCGGGCGCGGTGCTGCTCTACCTCCTCGCCTACGGCCTGACGACGGTCGCGTCGTTCGGCCTCCTCGCGAGTCTGGGCCGGGACGGCGAGCGCACGGTGAGCAACGACGATATCGCCGGACTCGGCACCCGCCGCCCGTGGACCGCGCTCGCACTCAGCATCTGCATGCTCTCGCTCCTCGGCTTCCCGGGCACCTTCGGCTTCATCGGGAAGTGGTACATCCTGCAGGCGGCGGTGAGCCGCCAGCAGATGATCCTTCCGGTCATCCTCGTACTCACGAGCGTGATCTCCGCGGGCTACTATCTCCCCGTCGTCATGGCGATGTACATGAAGCCGCCCCGCGCCGAGAGCGAATTCGCCGCCGGCAGCCGGTTCGGCCGGTTCGCGGCGGCGGCGGTCGCGGTATCCGTCGCGGCAGTGATCCTCTTCGGCGTCTGGCCGTCGCCCGCGATCGACGGGGGACTCCGGAGCGGCGGCACCCTGTCGGAGGCGCCAGCGCCCCTCGCCGCGCAGGAATAGCATGAACGTCACGCGCTCCATCTTCCGCGAATACGACGTTCGCGGGCTCGTCGACTCCCAGCTGACGCCGGCGCTGGCGCATGCGCTCGGGCGCGCCTTCGCGACGGCGGCATGGGAGCGGTGCGGCCGGGCGCCGGTGCTGGCCGTCGGGCGCGACAACCGGCCCTCCGGCGAGGCGCTTGCGGCCGCGTTCCGCGGCGGGATTACCGAATCGGGGGGGACCGCGGTGGATGTGGGCATGCTGCCCACGCCCGCCCTCTACTTTGCCGTGAGCGTCCTCGAGGTGGATGGCGGCTGCCAGGTGACGGGCTCGCACAATCCGCCGGAGTTCAACGGCTTCAAGATGGTGCTCGGCGGGGACGCGCTCCACGGCGAGGGGATCACCCGGCTCTGGGAGACGATCACCACCGAGCAGTGGCATGAAGGGCAGGGCGCATCGCGGGGCGACAGCTCCATCCTTGGCCGCTACCGCGACGCGATCATCGCCCGGAACCGCCTCGCGCGTCCGGTGCGGGTCGTCGTCGACTGCGGCAACGGGGTGTCGAGCCTCATCGCCGTCTCCACCCTCCAGGCGATGGGCGCCGAAGTCACCGGGCTCTTCTGCGAGTCGGACGGCACCTTTCCGAACCATCATCCCGATCCGACGGTCCCCGCCAACCTCCGCGACCTCCAGGCCGCCGTCCGCCGCGAAGGCGCCGAGCTGGGCATCGCCTTCGACGGCGACGGCGACCGGATCGGCGCGGTGGACGAGACGGGTCGCGTGCTGTTCGGCGATCAGCTCCTCGTCATCTTCGGGCGCGACGCGGTCGGGCGCTTCGGCAGCGGCTCCCCGGTCATCTTCGACGTCAAGTGCTCCGAGGTCCTGCCGGCGGCGCTCGAGAAGGCGGGCGCCGCGCCGGTGATGTGGAAGACGGGCCACTCGCTCATCAAGGCGCGGATGAAGGAGCTCGGCGCACCCCTCGCGGGCGAGATGAGCGGGCACATCTTCTTCGGCGGGGACTACTTCGGCTTCGACGACGCGCTCTTCGCGGCAGCACGGCTGCTGGAAATCGTTTCCACCGGCCCATCCGGGGTGGCACGCCTGCTGGCCGATCTGCCCGACACGGCGGCCACGCCCGAGATCCGCCTCGACTGTGCCGACGACGTCAAGTTCGGCCTGGTGGAGCGCGCGGCCAGGCATTTTGCCGCCCGGTATCCCGTGAATACCATTGACGGTGTCCGGATGACCTTCCCGCATGGATGGGGACTGCTCCGCGCCTCGAACACGCAGCCCATCGTGGTGCTCCGCTTCGAGGCCACGACGCCGCAGGAGCTGGAGACGTACCAGGCCGAAGTGATGGAGTGGCTCGCGGGGCAAGGCGTCCCGGCGTAGCACCGTGCGGAATCTCCGCGGCCGGCTCCTGCCCGCCCTGCTCGTCCTCACCATCCTTCTCTTTGCCGGCCGCTGGATCGCGGTCTTCCTCGCCGACCGCTGGTGGGCCGGCCAGCTCTCCCCCGCCGCCGCCGGGCTCGTCACCCGGATCCATCTGCTGCGTCTCGGGCTCGATGCCGCGGGCGTCCTGTCGGCTTCGGCGTGGTTCGTGGCGAACCTCATCGCCGTGACGCGCGCCGTCGGCTCGGTGCAGGTGCCGCGGCACGTCGGCAACCTCGAATTCCGGGAAACACTCACCCCGGGCCTGCTGCTCGCGGTCGGCGTCGGCGCCGGCGTCGTGCTCGGTCTCATCGTGGGGCTGGACGCGTCCGACTACTGGCCGACCGTGGCCCTGGCGTGGCGCGGCGTATCGTGGGGCGCCGTGGATCCGCTCCTGTCACGCGACATCGGGCTGTACGTCGTTCAGCTTCCGCTCTGGCGCGCGCTCCACGCCTTTGCGCTGCTCCTCGTCCTCGTCGCGCTCGCCGCGGTCATCACGTCGTATACCGTGATCGGGGCCGTGCGCATGCTGGGAGGGCGCGTGGCCGTGAACGATCACGCCCGCGCCCACATCGGCTGGCTGCTCTCCGCCTTCGCCGCCTGCCTCGCGTGGGGCTATCTGCTCGAGCCCTACGAGCTCGTTGCCGCCGCCGACGGCGTGCCCACCCGGCAGCTCTTCGATCTCACCGTCCTCGTCGCACCGGCGCTGGCGGGAACCGCGCTCATGGTCGCGGTGCTGTCCGCGCTCTGGGCGCTGCGGCCACGGCACGCGCTCGCGGCGGCGGGGTGGGTCGTGCTCCTGATCGCGAGTGTCGGCGGCCATCGCCTGCTCCCGCTCTTCGCGGGGCGCGATCCGACGCCTGCGGTCGGCCCCGCGCCGGCCCGCGGCTTCGTCGAGAGCGCGTTCTCCCTGAATGACGTGCAGGAGGCGACGCGGAGCGCGCCGGCGCAGCGGCTGCCGCGCTGGGCGTCGATCTGGGACGCCGGGAGCGCCGGACGCGCGGTCGCGCAGGACGAGCGCGCCGTGATCGCGGCCGACGCCGCGGTGATCGTCGCGGGTGGCGAGCGGCGGCCCGCCTGGCTCGTGCTCCGCGCGACCGCCACCGGCAGCGCGGTCGTGGCGCTGGCCGACGACCGTGTCACCGCGGCCGGCGGCCCGCTGTACTATCGCGCGGCCGACTCGCTCGCCTATCCCTCACCGTACCCGTTCCTCGAGCTGACCGTCCACGCGGCGCACCCCGCCGCACCGGGCTACGAGGTGTCGCCGGAGGCGCATGGCCCCGCGGCGGGCGGGTGGGCGCGCCGGGCCGCGCTCGCCTGGGCGCTGCAGGCGCCCGAGCTGCTTGCGCCGGCGGCGGCCGGCGCGCGCGTCGCGTGGCGGCTCGGGCCGTCGGAGCGGCTGTCGGCCTTCGCGCCCTTCGGCGAGTGGTCGAGCGCCGCGGCGGCGGTGGTGGGAGGCCGGCTCCTCTGGCTCGCCGACGGCTATCTCTCCGCCGAAACCTTCCCGCTGGTCGAGCCGCTCGAGTGGCGCGGCTCCGTGTCCAGCAGCGTACGCGCCGCATTCCTCGGCACGGTCGACGCCGAGTCGGGGGAAACGCACGTCTATCTCCGCCCGGGGGCCGGTCCGCTCGGCGCCGCCTGGACCTCGCTGGCCGGCGGAGTCGTGGAGGACTCGGTCGCGATCCCTCCCGCCGTTGCCGCGGTCCAGGCGTATCCCGAAGAGCTGTTCCGGCTGCAGTCGCTCGCGCTTGAGCGCGCGCCCTGGGGCCCCGGCACGCTCGCAGCACGGCCGGCCACCACCCCCGTGGACGTGGCGGAGCCGCAGCCAGCCTGGCGTGCCGACGGCCGTGGTGTCTCGCTCCTCGCGGCCTTCGACCGCGGGTCGCGGCGCATCAGTGCCGTGCTGGAGGGAACGGTCGAGCGGGGACGGGAGAGGCTCGAGCTCATCCGGGTCGACAGTGCCGCGGGTCTACCGACCGCTGCGGTTCTGGCCGCCCGCTGGAGCCGGTTTCCGACCTTCGATCAGCTGCACGATTCGGTCGCCGCGGCGGGCTCGCGGCTCGAGGCACGGCCGGTCAGCCTCTGGCTCGGCCAGGACGGAATCGGAGCGACGCAGACGCATATCGCGGTGCGGGCCGGCGTGCGCCCGGTGGTCGCATGGGAGGCGGTTGCGGCGGGCGATCGCCTCGGGGCCGGGCGCTCGCTTCCCGCGGCCTGGGACAACCTCCGCGGCGCGAGCGGCCCGCTGCCCCCCGGTGCCGGCGCCGGTGCACTCGGTGAGGCGCGCCGCTGGCTCCGGCTCGCCGATTCCGCGCTCCGGCGCGGGGAGTGGTCCGCCTTCGGCCGCGCCTTCGACGCGCTGCGGCAGGCGCTCGACGTGGCGCCGGATTCGGCGGGGCAGTGAGCTTGCTGGCCCTCTGGCGGAGGACTACCTTGCTACGCTTTTTCGGCCGGGGGTGCGGCGCGTGAGCCGTACCGCGGTGCTCGCACTGGGCGGCAATGCGCTGGCCCGCGCCGGCGAGCCGCCGACGATCACCAATCAGTTCCGGCACGCGCGGGAAAGCATCGCGCCGATCGTCGAGCTGGCACGTGACGGCTGGGACATCGCGATCGTCCACGGCAACGGGCCGCAGGTGGGTGACGAGCTCACGCGGAACGAGCTGGCCCGCGGCACCGTCGAGCCGCTTCCGCTCGGCGTCCTGGTCGCCGGGACGGCCGGGTGGATCGGATACATGCTGCAGCAGTCGCTGCAGAACGCGCTGGCCCGCGCCGGCCTCGCCCGCGAGGTGGCCACCGTCGTCACGCAGACCCTGGTCGATCCCGCCGATCCCGCCCTCGCCGATCCGAGCAAGCCGGTGGGTCATGCGCTGAGCGACGAGCGGGCGCAGGCGTTGCGCGCGGCCGGCATCGCGGTCAAGCAGGACGGAGCGGGTCAGTGGCGCCGGATGGCGCGGAGCCCCCGGCCGCTCGGCATCGTGGAGGCGCCGCTGGTGCTGCGGCTGATTCGCGACGGGGTCGTCGTCATCGCGGCGGGCGGGGGAGGGCCGCCGGTCTACCGCGACCGGGCGCTCGGGCTCGAGGGGATCGATGCCGTGGTCGACAAGGACCTGGTCGCCGCGATGCTCGCCCGCCAGCTGGACGCCGAGGTCCTGATGATTCTCACCGACGTCGATGCGGTCTACGCCGACTGGGGCACGCCGGCCCCGCGGCCACTCCGGCACCTCGCACTCGCCGACGCGGAAGCCATGCTCGATCGGGGCGAGCTGCCCGCGGGCAGCATGGGACCCAAGGTGCGGGCCGCGGCGGACTTCGTCCGCGGCGGCGGCTCCCGCGCCGTCATCGCGCGGCTGTCCGACGGGCCCGCCGCGCTCCGGGGCGAAACCGGAACCACCATCGTGGGGGACTTGTGAATCTGCACGAGTATCAGGCGCGCGATCTGCTGCGGGCGCAGGGGATCGCGATGCCCGACGGCGGCGTCGCGTCGACGCCCGAGGAGGCGGAGGCCATCGCGCGGCGCCTGGGCGGCACGGTCGTCGTGAAGGCGCAGGTGCACGCGGGCGGGCGCGGGAAGGCCGGCGGCGTCAAGCTCGCCAAGGGCGCGGCCGAAGCGAAGGAGCACGCGAGCCGGATCCTGGGGATGCAGATCAAGGGGCTCCCCGTGTCCAGGGTGCTCGTGGTGCCCGCAGCCGAGATTGCGAGCGAGAGCTACGTCGGGCTCATCATGGACCGCGAGACGCAGCGTCCGGTGTACATGGTGAGCGCCGCCGGCGGCGTGGACATCGAGGAGGTGGCGGCGAAGACGCCGGAGAAGATCACTCGGCTGCCGGTGGACCCGGTGTACGGTCTGCTGCCGCACCAGGCCCTCGGTCTCGCCTTCACGCTCTATCAGGATATGGCGCAGGTGCGGGCGGCCGCCCGCATCATCCAGCAGCTCTGGCAGGTCTTCACGGCCAACGGCGCCTCGCTCGCCGAAATCAACCCGCTCGTCACGACGCCCGCGGGCGAGGTGCTGGCGCTCGACGCCAAGGTCGTGATCGACGACAACGAGCTCGATCGTCGTCCCGATCTCGCCGCGCTCCGCGACGAGTCGGCGGAGGAGCCGAGCGAGGTCGCGGCGCGGCGGGCGAATCTCACCTTCATCAAGCTCGACGGCAACGTCGGCTGCGTCGTGAACGGCGCCGGCCTCGCCATGGCGACGATGGACCTCGTCAAGTACTACGGGGGCGATCCGGCCAACTTCCTCGACATCGGCGGCAGCTCGAATCCCGAGAAGGTCGTCAACGCGCTCCGCATCATCACCCGCGATCCCAATGTGAAGGCGATTCTCTTCAACATCTTCGGCGGCATCACGCGCACCGACGACGTGGCGAACGGCATCGTGACCGCCACGCGCCAGTTCGACGTCGGAGTGCCCATCGTCATCCGGCTCACGGGAACCAACGAGCAGGAAGCGGTGCGGATCCTCAACGCCGCCAGGATGACCGCGCTCAACGACATGGACGAGGCCGTCGAGAAGGTCGTGGCGCTCGCCCGGGAGGCCGCGTGAGCATCTTCATCGATGCCGGAACCCGGCTGGTGGTGCAGGGCATCACCGGTCGAGACGGCTCCTTCCACGCGCGCCAGATGATCGCGTATGGCACGCAGGTCGTCGCCGGCGTGACGCCGGGCAAGGGCGGCCAGACCTTCGAGGGCAGCGTCCCCGTCTTCAACACCGTCGCCGACGCGGTGCGGGAGACCGGCGCGAACACCTCCGTCATCTATGTGCCGCCGTCCGGTGCCGCCGGAGCGATCTACGAGGCCGCGGACGCCGGGATCGCCCTCATCGTCTGCATCACCGAGGGCGTGCCGGTGCTCGACATGACGCGCGTGATGCCGTACGTCCGAAGCCGCGGCGCCCGGCTCATCGGCCCCAACTGCCCGGGCCTCATCACGCCGGGCGTGGCGAAGGTCGGCATCATCCCCGGCAACATCTGCGCGCCGGGCCGCGTCGGCCTGGTCTCGCGCAGCGGCACGCTCACCTACGAAGTCGTGAACCACCTCACCAGGAACGGCATCGGGCAGAGCACCTGCGTCGGCATCGGCGGCGACCCGATCATCGGCACCAACTTCATCGACTGCCTCCGGGCCTTCGAGGCCGACGCGGGCACCGATGCGGTCGTCATGATGGGCGAGATCGGCGGTACCGATGAGCAGAACGCGGCCGCCTTCGTGAAGGCGCATCTGACGAAGCCCGTCGTGGGCTTCATCGCGGGACAGACGGCGCCCAAGGGACGCCGGATGGGCCACGCCGGAGCGATCATCTCGGGCTCCAGCGGCACCGCTGAAGAGAAGATGGAGGCATTCGCGGCGGCCGGGATCGCGGTCATGAAGCGCCCGGTCGATGTGGTGGCCCTCCTCAGGGACCGACTCGGCTAGTCACCCAGGGAAGAACGGAGACACGCACCATGGCGGGGAATCGCACGCTCGCAATCATCAAGCCGGATGCCGTCGCCTCGGGCAGGAGCGGGGCCATCCTGGCTCACCTCGAGCGCGAAGGATTCGTCGTCCGCGCCGCGCGGCTCGTACGCCTGTCGCGGGCACAGGCGGGCGCATTCTACGACGTCCACCGCGGCCGGCCGTTCTACGACGAGCTGGTGAGCTTCATGACGAGCGGGCCATGCCTGCCGCTGGCGCTCGAGCGCGATGAGGCGGTCGCGCGCTACCGCACCGTGATCGGCGCGACCGACCCGAGGGAGGCGGCCGACGGCACCATCCGCCGGCTGTACGCCGAATCCAAGGGTCGCAACGCCGTCCACGGCTCCGACAGCGACGAGAACGCGGCGCGGGAGATCGCGTTCTTCTTTCCCGAGAGCGAATTGGCGGACCTCGCGGCAACTTGACCCAAGTTGTTGTCGCGATTACGTTAACGGGCTATGCTTCGGGTAGATCTTCGGGAGCTGGACCGCGGTCCGGTCGAGACCGACGCGCGGCTCGATCCGGGCGATCCGCTCGTCGAGGGCCTGGGCCTCGCGCTGGCCGAGCCGGTGGCCGTGTCCGGCCGCCTGCAGGCCACCGCCGAAGGCGAGTACCTCTGGCGCGGCCGCATCCACACGTCGCTTGCAGCCGAGTGCCGGCGGTGCCTCACCGCCGTGCGCCAGCCGGTCGACGTGTCGGCCGATGTGCTGTTCAGCCGGGATCCGGATGCCGCCGACGATCCCAGCGTGTATCCCCTCGCCGACACCGCGACCGCGGTGGACGTGGGCGAGGCGGTCCGGGAGGAGCTCGCGCTTGCGGCCGATCCCTACGTGCTGTGCCGGGAAGATTGCGCGGGCCTCTGCCCGCGGTGCGGCGCAGACCTGAATGCGGGCGCCTGCCATTGCGCGGCGCCTGCCGAACCCGTTTGAGGACCTAATGGCGGTACCTAAGCGTCGAGTCTCGAAGTCCCGCAAGCGCCTGCGCCGCGGGCACCACGCCGCGGCCAGCGTGCGCACCCAGGCGTGTCCCCGCTGCAGCTCGCCGAAGCTGGCGCATCGCGTCTGCGATTCGTGCGGCTATTACGGCGGCAAGAAGGTGGTCGAGGTCGAGGACAGCTGAGCGTGATTCGCGTCGCCGTTGACGCGATGGGGGGCGACAATGCGCCCCGGGCAGAGATCGCGGGCACGGTGCAGGCGCTCGCCGAGTATTCCGATTTTGCCGTGGAGCTGGTGGGGCGGACCGACGCCATCGAGGCGGAGCTCGCCCTGCATGCGGGCGTGGACCGCTCACGCATCCGCATCGTTCCCGCGGACGACGTGATCGGCATGGGCGAGAAGCCGCTCGCCGCCGTGCGCCGGAAGCCGAACTCGAGCATCGTCGTCGGCCTGACCCTCCAGAAGGCGGGGAAGGCCGACGCGTTCGTGTCCGCCGGCAACACCGGCGCCGTCCTCGCGGCGTCCACCCTCCTGCTGGGTCTGCACGACGGGGTCGAGCGCGCCTCGGTCGCGACTCTCTTTCCCACCGCTGACGATCCCGTCCTCGTGCTCGACGGCGGCGCCAACGTCGACTGCTCCGCCCGCGAGCTCCTCTGCTTCGCGATTCTCGGCACGGTCTACATGCGCGACATCCTCGGCCGCCCGAAACCGGTCGTGGGCCTCCTCAACGTGGGCGAAGAGGACGAGAAGGGCACGGCCGTCGTGAAGGAGGCGCACCGGCTGCTCCGCGAGCATCTGGGCGGCGCGTTCCGGGGGAACGTCGAGGGGCGCGACATTCTCGCGGGCCACGAGAAGGGCGGCTCGCTCGACGTCGTCGTGTGCGACGGGTTCGTCGGCAACGTGGTCCTCAAGTTCTACGAATCAGTCGCGCGGCTCATCCTCCGGCTCGTCAAGCGCCAGGCGCCCGAGGTGCTCGATCGCGACGACATCCGTGCCGTCTTTCGCACCCTCGACTACTCCGAATACGGCGGGGCGCCGCTCCTCGGGGTTCGCGGCGTGTCGATCATCTGCCACGGCGCGTCCGGCGCCAACGCGATCAAGAACGCCATTCGCGTCGCCGTGCAGGCCGTGCGGGCCGACCTGAGCCAGCACATCGGCGCCGAAATGGCGCAGCGCGAGCCCGCGCGCGCATGATTCCCCGGCCGTTCGCCGAGATCGCCGGTCTCGGCGTGGCCGTCCCCTCGCGCGTGGTCACCAACGCCGAGTTCGAGGCGACACTCGACACCTCCGATCAGTGGATCGTCGAGCGCACCGGCATCCGCGAGCGCCGCTACGCGGGGCCCAGCGACTCGGTCGCCTCGCTCAGCCGCGACGCCGCGCTCCGCGCCATGGAGCGCGCCGGCATCACGCCGTTGGATCTCGATTCCATCGTGCTGGGCACGGCCTCGCCCGACCGGCTGCTTCCATCCACGGCCTGCGATCTCCAGGCGCTCCTCGGCGCCGAGCGCGCGGCGGCGTTCGATGTGAGCGCGGCGTGTCCCGGCTTCCTGTACGCCATGACGGTAGCCGAGGGGCTGATCGCATCGGAACAGAGCAGGACGTCGCTCGTGATCGGTGCCGAGAAGCTCACCGCGATTACCGACATGACCGACCGTTCCACCGCGATCCTCTTCGGCGACGCCGCCGGCGCCGCGATCATCCGCCGCACGGCCGGCGGGCCGAAGGCGCGCGGGATCCTCAGCACCTTCATCAAGTCCGACGGCCGGCTGGGCGATCTCCTCTACCGCCCGGGCGGCGGCGCCGCGGAGCCGCTGAGCCAGGCCGTGCTCACGGCCCGGTCCCACTTCATCCGCATGGCCGGCCGCGAAGTCTTCAAGTCGGCCGTGCTCGCCATGAGCGACGCGTGCGATCAGGCCCTCGAGCGCGCGGGCGTGAAGGCGGACGAGATCGATCTCCTCATTCCCCACCAGGCCAACGTCCGCATCATCGAGGCGACCGCGAAGCACGCCGGAATGCCGATGGAGCGGGTGATGGTCAACGTGGACCGGTACGGCAACACCTCCTCCGCCTCGATTCCCCTCGCCATCGACCAGGCGGTGGAGGAAGGGCGGGTGCGACCCGGCTCGCTCATTCTCCTCGTGTCCTTCGGCGCCGGGTTCACCTGGGCCAGCGCGGTGGTGCGGTGGTAGCGCTGCTCGTCTGCCCCGGCCAGGGGGCGCAGAAGGTGGGCATGGGCCGCGACCTCGCCGACCGCTTTCCGGTGGCTCGAGATGTCTTCGACGCGGTGGACACCGCCCTCGGGGTCGCACTCTCCAGGATCATGTGGGAAGGGCCGGAGGACGAGCTCACGCTGACGCACAATGCGCAGCCCGCCATCCTCGCCCACACGGCGGCGGTGCTGGCCGTCGCCGGACCGCGGCTCCGCGAGGAGGGGATCGCGGCGGCGGCCGGCCACAGCCTCGGAGAGTACAGCGCCTACGTGGCCGCCGGCGCATTCAGCGCGGCGGATGCCGCGGCGCTGGTCCGCCGCCGCGGCGAGCTCATGCTCGAAGCGGGTGACGCCCGCCCCGGCGGGATGGCCGCGGTGCTCGGCCTGCCCACCGAGGCGGTGCGCGCAGCCTGCAGCGAGGCGTCGAGCGAAGGCGCGATCGCGGTCGCCGCCAATATCAACGCTCCCGACCAGACCGTCATCTCCGGCGACCCCGCGGGCGTCGAGCGCGCCGGTGCCCGCTGCCGCGAGCTCGGCGCGAAGCGCGTCGTGCCGCTCAAGGTGAGCGGCGCCTTCCACTCGCCGCTCATGGCGCCGGTGGTTGACGGACTCCATGAGGCGCTGCACCGCCTCGAGCCCGCGAACCCCGCATTTCCCATTGTCGCCAATGCCAGCGCGCAGGCGGTCACGACGGGCGCGGATGCCGCGCGGCTCCTCCTCGATCAGGTCACCGCGCCGGTGCGGTGGGTCGAGTGTGTGCAGGCCATGGCCCGGATCGCGCCGGGCGCCCGCTTCATCGAGGCCGGGCCGGGGTCGGTGCTCTCGGGCCTCATCCGTCGCATCCTGCCCGACGCGGCGACGCTTTCCCTCGGCACCGCCGACGAGCTGGAGCGCTATCTCGCATGAGGGCGATCGATCTCGAGGGAAAGGTCGCGCTGGTGACCGGCGGGACCCGCGGCATCGGCCTCGCGATCGCGCGGACGCTTGCGGCAGCGGGTGCGCGGATCGCGCTGACGGGCCGGGACGCGGCCCGCGCCGGCGAGGTCGCGTCGGGTCTGGGTTCCGGAGCCGTCGGTGTCGCCTGCGACGTGGCCGACGCCGCTCAGGTGGACGCCGCCGTGGCCGAGGTGGAGCGGACCCTCGGGCCGATCGACATCCTCGTGAACAACGCGGGGCTCACCCGCGACAACATCCTGCTCCGACTGAGCGAGGAGGACTGGGACACCGTTCTCGACGCCAATCTGAAGGGTGCGTTCCACACGACTCGTGCGGTCATCAAGGGCATGATGAAGCGACGCTCGGGCAGGATCATCAACATCACGAGCATCGTGGGCCTGATCGGGAACAAGGGCCAGGCCAATTATGCGGCGAGCAAGGCGGGACTGATCGGCTTCACCAAGTCGATCGCCAAGGAGTATGCGAGCCGGAATGTGCTGGCCAATTGCATCGCCCCCGGGTTCATCGAGACCGACATGACGAGTGCCTTGCCGGAGGAGGCGCGCGCCTCCTTATTACAGGCGATCGCCCTCGGTCGGCTCGGCCAGGCCGGGGATGTCGCGGACGCCGTGCTCTTCCTCGCGTCCGGCCTGTCCGGCTATATCACCGGCCAGGTGCTCGTGGTCGACGGCGGGATGGTGCTCTGACGCAGGTCTCAATCTTCCATCGAGGATGACATGGACAACGTCGAAGAGAAGGTCAAGGACATC
>JAICUF010000201.1 GCA_025935995.1 Gemmatimonadales bacterium | reverse complement strand
CTGGAGGGCGGTGCCGGGAGCGTGACGGTCGAGACGCGGGCGCTCCCCAGTGGTGGCGTCCGCGTTGCCGTCGCCGATACGGGCACGGGGATGACGCGCGAGCAGCTTGACCGCGCCTTCGACGATTTCTACACCACCCGCGCCGGCGGCACCGGCCTCGGCCTGAGCGTCGTGCGGCGGCTGGTGGCCGACCTGAGCGGCACCCTCCGGGTCGAGACCGCGCCCGGCGCCGGTTCGCGCTTCATCGTGGAGCTTCCCTCGTCATGACCCTGGTCCTGATCGTGGACGACGTCCGCCCCATGGCCGAGCAGTACGCGTATGACCTGGCGCGCGTGGGCGGGTACGAAACGGCGGTGGCCGACGGCGGCGCCGTGGCGCTCGAGCGCCTCGCGCGGGACCCGGTGGACTGCGTGGTCCTCGACCTCGAGATGCCGGGCATGGACGGCTTCGAGGTGCTCCGGGCGATGCAGCAGAAGGGGATCGAGACGCCGGTGATCGTGTATACCGGCACCGGGAGCTACGAGCGCTGCGTGCAGGCGGTGCGGCTCGGCGCCTACGGCTTCGTGGACAAGGCGGAGCCGATGGAGCGCGTGGTGCAGGAGATCGCGTCGGCCATCGAGCGGCGGCGGCTCCGCCTCGAGGTGGGGACACTGCAGCGGCGACTCGGCGAGAGCGCGCTCCTCGGCCGGAGCCCCGCGATCCAGAAGCTCCGCGATGTGATCGCGCGTGTGGCACCGATCCCGAGCACGGTGCTCGTCACCGGCGAGAGCGGCTCCGGGAAGGAGCTCGTGGCGCGCGACCTCCACCGCCTCGGCGCGAACCCGTCGGCGCCCTTCGTCGCCATCAACTGCGCGGCGCTGCCGGAGCAACTGGTGGAGAGCGAGCTGTTCGGTCATGAGCGCGGCGCCTTCACCGGCGCCGCCGCCACGCGCCATGGCGCCTTCGAGGCCGCCGGCCGCGGCACGCTCTTCCTCGACGAGATCGGCGAGCTCCCGCTGCCCGCGCAGGCCAAGCTCCTCCGCGTGCTGGAGGAGCGCACCGTCACCCGGCTCGGCTCCAATCGCGCGGTGCCGGTCGAGGCGCGCGTCGTCGCCGCGACCAACCGCGACCTCGAGGCCGAAGTGGCCGCGGGACGATTCCGGGAAGATCTCTATTACCGGCTCAACGTCCACCGGATCGCGGTGCCCCCGCTCCGCGACCGCGCGACCGATATCCCGCTCCTGGCCGCACAGTTCCTGGCCGCGACCTGCGCGCGCTTCGGCGTCCTCCCGAAGCGCCTCTCGGGCGACGCCACGGACCTCCTCATGGCGTACGACTGGCGCCGCAACAACGTGCGCGAGCTCCGGAACGCCGTGGAGCAGATGGTGATCGCTGCCGACGGCGAGGTGATCCGGCCGGAGCATCTCCCCACCGCCATCGCCGGCGACGCCTCGCGCCGGCCCGACGCGCCCGCCCCGGAAAGCTTTCAGGAGCAGCGCGCCGAGGCGGAGCGACGGATCATCGTGGCCGCGCTGGAGCGGCACGAGTGGCACATCACCCGCAGCGCGGAAGCGCTCGGCCTCGCCGATCACGCGAGTCTCCTCAAGATCATGCGGCGGCTCGGCATCCACCGGTAGCGTGTTCGGGCGGACACGAGGGCCTTCCGGTCCCCGTGTCCGCCGGGACACGATGGCGTTGCGACGCCGTCGACCTTCATCGACCCAACTCCATGACCGCGCGAGAGATCGCGCGACTGCTCTGCTCCCCCCGAATCGTGGCCGCGCGCTTGCCTTTACCCGGGGCGCCGTCCACCGCGCCTTCGGGCGCCCCACTCGAGGAGGAAGCCATGTCCGCCGCCCGCCGTCTCCCGCTCATCGCCTTTGCCGCGCTCGCTCCGCTGGCCGTGCTCGCCTGCGGCGGCGACTCGAAGGCGCCCGACAGCACCACCACGACCACCGCCGCCGGAGCCAGCACGCCCGTCGCGCGGACCGTCTCCCAGCCCGTGACCACCACTCCAGTGGTGGTGACCTACGCCGACGCCGACTCGGCCTACCGGAGCGGGCAGTATGGGGACGCCGTGCGGCTCTTCTCCGCCTACGGCGAGCGGCACCCCGGGAACGCCGGCGCGCAGTACATGATCGGCCTCGCCGAGTGGAAGGCGGGCGATCTCGCGGCGGCCGATTCGGCCTTCGATCGTGCGATCGCGCTCGACCCCAGGCACCAGAAGGCGCTCCTCAACTCGAGCCGCGTGCTGATCGAGCTGGGCCGCTACGACGACGCGCTCGACCGGCTCAACACCGTGCTGGAGCTCGACTCCACCTCG
>JAICUF010000005.1 GCA_025935995.1 Gemmatimonadales bacterium | reverse complement strand
TGGCGGCACACACGGCCCCCACGCCCCCGGGGGTGGTCGCCACATACCCCTCGGGCCGGGGTGCGTCGCGGGGTCGGGGGGCGGCGCACCGCGCCCCCGCCACCACGGGGAAATCCTCCGCCGAGAGGGTGCGCGGGTCGAGGAGAACGCGGCCGCCCGCCACCCGCGCCACCAGCGCCGGCTCGCCGGTGCGGAGCCGAAGCGCCAGCGCTTCGGCTCCAAGCGTTTCGTGGCGGAGCGCCACGTGCGTGGTCGGCAGCTCGGCGTCGGGGAAGGCGCCGCCGCCGACGGCCGACGACCCGGGGACGAGCTCCGGCGTGAGCGAGGGGGGGCAGAGCGCCGCCAGCTCGCGCGCCCGGTGTTCGAGCTCTTCGGCCGTCGACAGCAGCATCGCGATCACGGGAATCTCGCGAAGCGCGTCGGGACCGCCCTCATAGAGCCTGAGCGTCGCCGCGAGCGCGGCCAGCGTGAGCTTGTCGGCCCGCACCGCCCGCGCGAACGGGCTTTCCCGGCACCGCGCGATCGCCGCGCTCGCCCCCACCATGCATCCCGCCTGCGGTCCCCCGAGCAGCTTGTCGCCGCTGAAGATCACGAGGTCGGGCCCCGCCGCGACGGCGTCCGGAATCCGCGGCTCGCCGCTCAGGCCGGCCGGGGAGAGGTCGGCGAGCAGGCCGCTTCCGAGATCGTGGATGCAGGGAATGCCGGCCCCCCGCGCCAGGTCCGCGATCTCGCGCGGCTCGGGGGTCGCGACGAACCCGCGCTGCGCGAAGTTCGAGCGGTGGACGATGAGGAGCGCGCGCACGCCGTGCTCGAGCGCGCGGGCGTAGTCGCCGAGATGGGTGCGGTTGGTCGTGCCGATCTCGTGGAGACGCGCGCCGCTCCGCGCCAGGATGTCGGGGATCCGGAACGAGCCGCCGATTTCGATGAGCTCGCCCCGGGACACGGCGATTTCGCCGCCCTGGCCCAGCGCGTCGAGCGCGAGCACGAGCGCCCCCGCCGCGTTGTTGACGACGAGCGCATCCTCGGCGCCCGTCAGGCGGCGGAGGAGGGCGCGGGCATGCTCGCTCCGCCGGCCGCGGGAGCCCGAAGGCAGGTCGTACTCGAGCGAGCCGTACCCCGCGGCGATGTCCACGATGGCCTCGACCGCGGCTTTCGCCAGCGGAGCGCGGCCGAGGTTGGTGTGCAGCACCACGCCCGTGGCATTGAGCACCGGCCGGAGCGACGACACGGAGGCCCGGCCGAACCGCTCGGCGATCGCCGCGGGCCAGTCGATCGGCGGGCCGCTCCGGCGCCGCCGCGCCGCCGCGATCGTGTCCCGTATGGCCGCGAGCACCGCGGGGTCCCGCTGAAGCGCATCCACCGACGGAAGGCTCCGTCGCGAATCGGTCATCGGGGAGCGGGGCGGGCTGCCGTCGTGTCGCGGGGAGTCGTCCGGGCGCCGGTCGTGTCCGCGGGCGGGCTGGCGCTGCTGTCGGGAGCGGCGGCGGGGACGCGCGGCGCGGCGGGAACCGCAAGAACGGCCGTGGCGTCGGCGGCGATGCCGTTGACGTTCCTGAGCCCGCGGATCGTCACGACGTAGCGCGCCCCGGGCGTCCACCGGCCGGTGATCCTGAGCGTGAGGCGCGTTGCGAGCGCGGGCCGGGCGGGCGCCCGGCTCGACTCGGGCCGCGCGGCGCGCGTGGTGGTATCGGCCGCCTTCGCCGGCGGGAGCGGCCGGGCTCGCACCGAGTCGGCGCGGGTCAGCGAATCGGCGCGTGCCGTGGTGTCGGCCGCGCGCCGGCCGAAGGCGCTGTCGTCCGCCGCGGGCGGGAGCATGGCGCGCACCGGCACGGCGGAGGAATCGGGCAGGAGCCGCACGGAGACGTCGGCCGGAGCGAGTCGCTGCGCCGGATCGAGCGGCTGCGAGACCGTCACGCTGGCGGAGGCGCTGTCGAGCACGGCGATCGTCTGGATGCGCGGACCCACGGTGTCGTGCGGGAAGGTCCACAACGTCCCCGCGGCGGTCGCGCCCGCCGCGACATGCACGCTGTCGAAGGCCTCGCGCGGGTCACGCGTCATGTTGTGGTTCTGATCGATGGTCGCGACGACGGTGTACGGCCCATCGGGGAGGGGCCCGAGCCGGAAGGCGCCGCTCGAATCGGCGACCGCCCGGTAGACGAGGCTGTCGGGCGTGCGGACCGCCTCGATGAGCGCCCCGGCGGCGGCGCGGCCGGCCACCCAGTCCTGCGCCGTTCCCTCGAGGGTCAGCGTCGGCCGCGGCGCGCCCGTCGTGAACGTGATCACGGTCCCGCCGCCGGCCTGCCGGTTGTTCCGGAGATCGCTGATGCCCGGGAGGAGCTGCACCCGGTACACGCGGTTGGGAAGCCAGCCCTCGCGGGGGCGCACGGTGATGTGATCCCGGTGCCACCGCACGACCGGCGGGCGTGTCGTGGGCGACAGAATGACGAGCCGCTCGAGGTCGCTCGTGCCGGTCCCCTGGCTCGGCACGCTGCCCTCCGAGATGACTTCATCGAAGGTGAAGCTCACGTCGCCGCCGAAACCCGGCAGGACGGCGAGCGAATCCGGTGACGTGGCAATGAGCTTTGGAGCGACCAGATCGGGCGGTGCGCCCGGCGGCGCCTCGATCTTGGCGCAGCCGAGGAGGAGGCCCAGCGCCAGGGCGCCGGCACGGACGCGCGCGCGGCTCAGCACCCGAGCAGCGCGCGCCTCGCGCCCAGCCGCGCGGCCTGTTCGCTCCAGCTCGCCAGCTTCTCGCGCTCGCGGTCCACGACGTCCGCCGGCGCGCGGCTGGTGAACTGCGCATTGCCGAGCTTGCGTTCCTGGCCCTCGACGAGCTGGCCCAGACGCGCGATCTCGTCGCCCAGCCGTCCGCACTCGCGCTCCACGTCGATGGCGTCTCCCAGCGCCACGAAGACGACGCTGCCGTCGCTCAGCACCGCCGTCCCGCCGACGCGCTCGCCGCTCGCCTCGAACTCGAGCGAGGCGAGACGGGCGAGACGGAGAATCGTCCCGCGCTCCGCGGCGAAGGCGGCGCGGCCCGCCGCCGACGCGCTCGTCACCGTCGCCCGCACCTGCTGGCCCGGCTGGACGCCGTACTCCGCGCGGATCGCGCGGATGGCTCCCACCAGCTCCTGCACGAGGCCGAACCGCTCGAGCGCCTCGGCGTCCACCGCGCGCGGGTCGGGGCGCGGCCAGCGCGCGGTGACGATCGTCGCGTCGGCGCCGCGGCCGGGAAGCCGGCCCCAGAGCGCCTCGGTGATGAAGGGCATGATCGGATGCAGCAGTCGCAGCGCCACGTCGAACACGGCGGAAGCCACGGATCGGGCAACGTCGCCGCCCGGTACGTCGCCGTAGAGGCGCGGCTTGATCTGCTCGATGTACCAGTCGGCGAGGTCGCTCCAGAGGAAGCGGTAGACGGCCGCCGCGGCGTCGTTGAGACGGAAGCGCTCGTAGGCGTCGGTGGCCTCGAGTACCGCGGCATCGCAGCGCGCGATGATCCAGCGATCGGCCAGCGCGAGCTCGTCGCGGCGGATCACGCCCGGGTGCGCGCCGGCGAGCGGCCGGGTCGGACCATCGAGCGACGAGAGGATGAAGCGTCCGGCGTTCCACAGCTTGTTGGCGAAGTTCCGGCCCGCCGCGAACGAGGACTCGAGATCCCCGGGATCGAGGATCAGGTCGGTCCCCACCGCCATCCCTGAGAGGATGGTGTAGCGCAGCGCGTCGGCGCCGTAGCGTTCGACCACGTCGAGCGGATCGATCCCGTTGCCCAGCGACTTGGACATCTTCCGGTGCTGCGTGTCCCGCACGGTGCCGTGGAGATACACGGTCGAGAACGGGATGGTTCCCATGAAATGCGCGCCGGCCATCACCATGCGCGCCACCCAGAAGAAGATGATCTCGGGGGCGGTGACGAGCGTGTCACCCGGGTAGTAGCGGTCGAGGTCCGCCGTGCGGTCGGGCCAGCCCAGGCTCGAGAACGGGACGAGCCACGACGAGAACCAGGTGTCGAGCACATCCTCGTCCTGCCGCACGGGCCCGCCGCACTCGGGGCAGGCCTCGACCGCGGTGCGGCTCACCGTCGTGCGGCCGCAGCTCGCGGTCTGGCAGTACCAGACCGGGATGCGGTGGCCCCACCAGAGCTGGCGCGAGATGCACCAGTCGCGGATCCCCTCGAGCCACTGTGCGAACTCCTCGCCGCGGCGCTCCGGAATGAAGCGGAGCGAGCCGTCGCGACAGGCCGCGAGCGCCGGGCGGGCCAGCGGCTCCATCCGCACGAACCACTGATCCGAGAGTCGCGGCTCGACCACCGTGCCGCAGCGGTAGCAATGCCCCACGGCGTGCCGGTGCGCCTCCACCTTCTCCAGGAGACCGAGCGTCTCGAACTCGGCCACCACGCGGCGGCGGGCCTCGAAGCGGTCGAGGCCGCGGAAGCGCTCCGGCGCGGTCTCCGCCACGCGCGCCTCGGGCGTGAAGATGTCGATCGCCGGCAGCCCATGCCGCCGGCCGATCTCGAAGTCGGTGGGGTCGTGCGCCGGCGTCATCTTCACGGCTCCGCTGCCGAACGCCGGATCGACGGCGTCGTCGGCCACGATGGGCACGCGCCGGTCCACCAGCGGCAGGAGGACGTCGGTGCCGATCAGCGCCGTGTAGCGCTCGTCGCCCGGGTGGACCGCGACGCCGGTGTCGCCGAGCATCGTCTCCGGCCGCGTCGTGGCGACGGTCAGATGTCCGCCGGCCGCGAGCGGATACCGCAGGTGGTAGAGTTTCCCGTCCACCTCCGCCTTCTCCGCCTCCTCGTTGGAGAGGGCGGTGAGGCAGCGCGGGCACCAGTTGATGATGTAGTGGCCGCGGTAGACCAGCCCCTCCTCGTACAGGCGCACGAAGGTCTCGCGCACGGCGAGGGAGAGATCGTCGTCGAGGGTGAAGTAGGTCCGGCTCCAGTCGCAGCTCGCGCCGATCGCCTTGAGCTGGTCGAGTATCGCCGCACCGGTCTCCCGCACGTGTGCCCAGACCCGCTCGACGAAGGCCTCCCGGCCAAGATCGAAGCGCGTCAGCCCGTCGGCGGCGAGGACGCGCTCGACGACGTTCTGCGTGGCGATTCCCGCGTGGTCGGTGCCGGGGAGCCAGAGCACGTCGCGCCCGCGCATGCGCTCGAAGCGGACGATCGCGTCCTGCACCGTGTCGTTGAGCCCGTGGCCCATGTGAAGCTGCGCCGTGACGTTCGGCGGCGGCATCATCAGGACGTAGGGACGGCCGGTGCCGCGGGGGCGGAAGAGGTCGAGCGCGAGCCAGCGGGCGTAGAGGGCGGATTCGATCGAGGACGGATCGTACTGCGGGGCGAGCGGCCCGGTCATGCGAGCAGGTCGCTGGGCTCGCCGGCGGGCACGGCGAGGTCGTCCTCGCCTCGTACGAGGATGTTGTTGATCACGGTGTCCACGCCGGTGACCCCGCGCGCGACGCGGGCCGCGAGGGTCCGCGTCGCACGGCTCGCCACCCAGCCGCGCAGCTCGACCGCGCTCCGCGACACCGCCACCACGTCGAGGCCCAGGTCACGCAGGGCGGGATGCGCGAGCAGGGCCGCTCCCGCCGAGCGCGCGCGGGCGGCGGCGGTGAGGGTCGCGACGGGCATCGGCTGCTGCAGCCGGGTCGCCGCGCGACGGATCCGCGGGCGGTTGACGTCGCCTACCCACTGACTCAGCACGATCCCCGCGACGAGCCCGGTGAAGGCGCCGAGCGAGCCCCACAGGACCGTTTCCCCGATTGCAATGCGATCGTCGTTCGCCACCGCGCGCCCTCGTGCAAAATGGTTTCGCAATGGGTTAACTTAACATCCTTCCAGCGGCTGCGGCATGGACGGAATCTCCTCTCGCAACGGGTGATGCATGGGTGACGAACGCGCGGACTCGGCGCCGCCGGAGCTGGGGCGCTGGATGGTCATCGCGGCGGTGCTGATCGTGGGCATCGTGCTCTACTTCCGGCTGGCACCGCGGACGCGGCCCGTGGTCGACCCGGTGGCCGCGGAGTCCGGCCAGTGAGCGGGGAGAGCATCCGGCTCACCCTGCCCGACGGCAGCGTCCGCGAGCTGCCGCGCGGCACGACCGCGCGGGAGCTGGCGCAATCCATCGGGGCCGGCCTCGCCCGCGCGGCGCTCGCGGCACGCGTCGACGGCGCCGTGCGCGATCTGGACCGGCCGATCGAGGCCGATGCCGACGTCGCGATCATCACCGATCGCGACCCGGCGGCGCTCGAGCTCCTGCGCCACTCGTCGGCCCACATCCTGGCCACGGCGGTGCGCGAGCTCTTCCCGGGTGCCGGCATCGGCTTCGGCCCGCCGATCGAGGACGGCTTCTACTACGACTTCCAGGTCGAGCGGCCGTTCACGCCCGAAGATCTCGAGCGCATCGAGCGGAAGATGACCGAGGTGGCGGAGCGGGATTACCCCTTCCGGCGCGAGGTCGTCGATCGGGCCGAGGCCAATCGCCGCTTCGCCGACGATCCGCTCAAGCTCGAGCGCATCGGGGAGCTGGGCGACGACGAGACGATCAGCGTCTACACCGACGGCCCGTTCGTCGACCTCTGCCGCGGACCGCACATCCCGAGCACGGGCCGCCTCCGCCACTTCAAGCTGCTCAACGCCGCCGGCGCCTACTGGCGGGGCGACGAGCACCGGCAGATGCTGCAGCGGATCTACGGCACCGCCTGGTTCCGGCAGGAGGACCTCGACGCCTATCTGCACCGGCTCGAGGAGGCGCGGCGGCGGGATCACCGCGTGCTCGGCCGTCAGCTCGATCTCTTCTCCATTCAGGAGATCGTGGGGCCCGGGCTCGTCTTCTGGCACCCGAAGGGCGCCATCGTGAAGTGGCTCCTGTCGCGCGCGGTGGAGGACGACAACGTGGCCTCCGGCTACGAGCTCGTCTACACCCCGAACATCACGCGGGAGGAGCTGTTCCGGATCTCGGGGCATCTGCCCCTCTACGAGGCCAATCAGTATCCGCCCATGGCGGCCGGTCACGAGGAATCGGAGGACGTGCGCTACCGGGCCAAGCCGATGAACTGCCCGATGCACTGCCTGATCTACCGCACGCAGCAGCGCAGCTACCGGGACCTGCCGCTCCGGCTGTCCGAGGTGGCCAACGTCTACCGGAACGAGCGCTCCGGCGTGCTGCACGGGCTCCTGCGCGTGCGCGGGCTCTGCATGGACGACGCGCACATCTTCTGCACCATGGATCAGGTCGAGGACGAGATCTTCCTCTGTCTCGACCAGGTGAACCGGCTCGTGAAGGAGACCTTCGGCTTCGAGCTCGACTTCGAGGTCTCCACCCGCCCGCCGGAGCGCCTGGGCGACGACGCGACCTGGGACCGCGCCGAGGCGATGCTCCAGTCGGCGCTCACGCGGAAGGGCATCGCGTTCCGGGTGGACGAGGGCGGGGGCGCGTTCTACGGTCCCAAGATCGACATCAAGTTCCGCGACGCGATCGGCCGGCTCTGGCAGGGGCCCACGATCCAGCTCGACTTCCAGCTGCCCGAGCGGTTCGAGCTCGAGTACACCGGCGCCGACAACCAGCCGCACCGACCGGTGATGATCCATCGCGCGATCTACGGAACCCTCGAGCGGTTCATCGGGAACCTGATCGAGCACTTCGCCGGCGCATTCCCGGTCTGGCTCGCGCCGGAGCAGGTGCGGGTGATCCCGATTTCGGCGGAACAGAACGCCTACGGGGCCGGTGTCGCCGCGCGGCTCAAGGCGGCGGGCATCCGCGTCCACGTGGATGACCGGAACGAGACGCTCAACTACCGGATCCGCGATGCCGAGACCCACAAGGTGCCGTACATGGCGGTGCTGGGGCAGCGCGAGGCGGCGGCGGACAGCCTGGCGCTCCGGGCGCGCGGCGCGGGGAAGAAGCAGGAGGTGATGGCGGTGGACGCGCTCATCGCGCGCGTGCGCGACGAGGTCCGGCAGCGCACGTTGTGATTTTTGGCGCGGACCCGGCTAGCTTTCCGGCGTTCGGAACCCTTCAGATCAACCGGGAGCGGGATTCGTGAGCGACAGCACCACCCCCGTCATCGTGGCCGCCGTGCGAACGCCGATCGGGCGTTATCTCGGCGGCCTCTCGTCGTTCACCGCCCCGCAGCTGGGCGCGATGGTGATCCGCGAGGCCGTGCGCCGCGCCGGGATCGAGCCGGCGGCGGTCGAGGAAGTCATCATGGGCCAGGTGGTGCAGGGCGGCTCGGGGCAGGCGCCGGCGCGGCAGGCGCTCATCGGCGGCGGCATTCCGGCGACGACCTCCGCCGTCACGGTGAACGAAGTGTGCGGCTCGGGCCTCCGGGCGGTGATGCTCGCCTCCCAGTCGATCCGCGCGGGGGATCGCCAGTGCGTCGTCGCGGGCGGGCAGGAATCGATGTCGAGCGCCCCGCACTACGTCTACGGCATGCGCCAGGGGATCAAGGCCGGCAACCAGACGATGGTGGACGGGATGATCCACGACGGGCTCTGGGACTCGTTCGGCGGCAATCACATGGGCGAGTACGCGGAGTACACCGCGGAGAAGGCCGGCGTCTCGCGGGCCGACCAGGACGCCTTTGCGGTCGAGAGCCACCGGCGCGCGGTCGCCGCGACCGAGGCCGGCCGCTTCTCCGCCGAGATCCTGCCGGTGAGCGTGCCCGGGAAGGGCGGGGGCACGACGGTGTCGGCCGACGAGGCGCCGCGGAAGGACACGACGCCGGAGACGCTCGCGCGCCTCAAGCCGGCGTTCCGGAAGGAAGGCACCGTGACCGCCGGGAACGCGCCCGGACTCAATGACGGCGCCAGCGCGGTCGTCGTCACCTCGCTCGCCTGGGCGCGGGCGCACGGCCTCGAGCCGATGGCGCGCGTGACGCAGTACGCCACGGGCGGCGGGGAGCCGAAGGACCTCTTCTTCGCGCCCATCGTCGCGGTGAACAATCTGATGCAGCGCGCCGGCACCAGGATCGGCGACTACGATCTGATCGAGGCCAACGAGGCCTTCGCGGTGCAGGCGCTCGCCGACGGCCGCGCGCTGGGCTGGGACTGGAACCGCGTGAACGTGAACGGGGGCGCGGTGGCGCTGGGCCATCCGATCGGCGCGAGCGGCGCGCGGGTGCTGACCACGCTGCTGTATGCCCTCCAGGAGCGCGACGCGACGACCGGCCTCGCCACGCTCTGTCTCGGCGGCGGCAATGCGGTAGCCCTCAGCGTGGAGCGGATGAAATGACATCGATCCGAACGATTCCGGAATCCGCCGCCCGGCCGTCCGCCGCGCTGCGCGCGGTGCGCATCGGCCTCGCGGCGCTGGTGGTGGCCGCGTCGGCGCAGGTGATCGTGCCGCTGCCGTTCACGCCGGTGCCGTTCACCCTGCAGCCGCTCGCCGTGCTGGCGGTCGGCGGCCTCCTCGGCGCCGCCGACGGGGCCGGCGCGCTCGTGCTCTACCTCCTGCTGGGCCTCATGGGGCTCCCGGTCTTCGCGGGCGGCGGGGCGGGGATGGCGCGGCTCATCGGTCCGACCGGAGGGTATCTGCTGGCCTTTCCCGTCGCCGCGGCCGTTACCGGCGCGATCGCGCGGGCCGGCCGAGCGCCGCTCTGGCGGATCCTCGCGGCCTGCGTCGCAGGGATGATCCTCATTCACGCGGGCGGCGTCGCGCAGCTCGCGCTCCTGGGCGGGGATCCGGCGCAGGCGTTCCGGTTCGGGTTCGTCCCCTTCTTCACCGGCGACCTGATCAAGATCGGCCTGGCGGCGCTCGTGATTGTGGTGGCGGCGCCGCGCCTCCGCGCGCCGGCTTGACCGACGCGGCGGCAGTGCCGAAGCCGCTCACGGGAGCGCGCGCGATCGGCTGGTCCGTCGCCTTCCTTTTGCTGGGCTTCGCCTTCACCGTCCTCTTCTATTCGATCTATTCCGCGCTGCGCTTCGGCAGCGTCGGCGGCGGCACCAGCGGACTCAACGCGACCGGGGTCGCGTACATCGTCGCCGCCGGCTGGTCGCAGCTCCTCGGGTTCGGGCTCGCGACGTGGATCGTCGGCGTGCGCGTGCTCGGGCTCGGTGCCGGCGACCTGCGGTGGCGCGGTCACGGAAGCCCGGGACGCGGGTTTGCGCTCGGACTCGGGCTGGGCGCCGTTGCGGCGCTGGGGGCCCTCGTCCTCGCCGTTCCGGCCGGCGGCGGCTGGTCGCCCGACCACGGCGGCATCGGCGACTATCTCGGCCGGATCGCCGTGACCATCGGGGCCCTGGCGGGTCCCGCGCTGAGTGAGGAGGTCGCCTTCCGCGGCGTGCCCCTCGTGCTGCTCGCGCTCGCCTTCGGTCGGTGGCCGGCCCTCCTTGCGCTGGCGCTCCTGTTCGCCATCGCGCACGCCGTGAATCCCAACGCCACGGCATTCGGCCTCGCCAACATCGCGCTCGCCGGCATCCTGCTCGGCATCGCCTTCTTCGCGCCCGGCGGGATCTGGACCGCCTTCGGCGCGCACCTGGGCTGGAACGCGGCACTCGCGGCGGCCGACGCGCCCGTGAGCGGCATGCCGTTCTCCATTCCATTCATCGATCACCATCCCGGCGCGCCGGCGTGGCTCACCGGCGGCGCCTTCGGGCCCGAGGGCGGGCTCACCGCGACGGTGGCGCTGGCGGCGGCAACGGTCGTTGCGGCGCGCTGGGCGCGAAAGGGAGCGACGGCATGAAGCGGGCGGCGGTCATCGGCGCGGGCACGATGGGCAACGGCATCGCCCACGTCTTCGCGCAGCACGAGTGGGACGTCAGACTGATCGATACCGCGGCGGGCGCCCTCGAGCGCGCCACCGCCACCATTCGCGGCAACGTCGACCGGCAGGTGAAGAAGGGCACCCTTCCCGAGGGGGCGGGCGACACGATCCTGGGACGGATCGCGACGGCCACGTCGCTCGACGCCGCCGCCGACGCGTCGATCGTCATCGAGGCCGCGAGCGAGAATCCCGCGATCAAGTTCTCGATCTTCGAGTCCCTCGACCGCGTCGCGCCGGCGGACGCGATCCTCGCCACCAACACGAGCTCGATCTCGATCACGGAGATCGCCGCGCGCACCCGCCGGCCGCAGCAGGTGATCGGGATGCACTTCATGAACCCGGTGCCGGTGATGCAGCTGGTGGAGGTGATCCGCGGCCACGCGACGAGCGACGCGACCGCGGCACACGTGATGGAGCTCGCCCGCTCGCTCGGGAAGACGCCGGTGGAGGTCAACGACTACCCCGGGTTCGTCGCCAACCGCGTCCTCATGCCGATGATCAACGAGGCGATCTTCTGCGTGATGGAGGGCGTCGCGACCCCCGAGTCGATCGACACCGTCATGAAGCTCGGCATGGCCCACCCGATGGGCCCGCTCGCGCTGGCCGATTTCATCGGTCTCGACGTCTGCCTCGCGATCCTCGAGGTGCTCCACCGGGGCCTGGGCGACGACAAGTACCGCCCAGCGCCGCTGCTCCGCCGCATGGTGGCCGCCGGCTACCTCGGCCGGAAGACCGGCCGCGGCTTCTACGAGTATCCCGCCCGCTAACCTCAGCCTCAACCGGAGTCGGACTTCGATGGACATCTTTGCCGCGATGCAGTCGCTGGGACATGAGCAGCTCGTCATGGGGCACGATCCGTCCTGCGGCTACATCGGCATCATCGCGATCCACGACACGACCCTGGGCCCCGCGCTCGGCGGCACCCGGTTCTGGAAGTACGCGAGCACGGACGAGGCGATCACCGACGCGCTCCGCCTCGCGCGAGGGATGACCTACAAGTCGGCGGTCGCCGGGCTGAACCTCGGTGGCGGGAAGTCGGTCATCATCGGCGACAACAAGCGCGCCGACCGCGAGGCGCTCTTCCGGGCGCACGGACGCTTCATCGAAACGCTCAACGGCCGCTACATCACGGCGGAGGACGTGGGGACCAGTCCCGCCGACATGGAGTTCGTCCGGCTCGAGACCAATCACGTGGCGGGCCTCATGGGCATGTCGGGGGACCCGTCGCCGATCACGTCGTACGGTGTGTACATGGGGATGAAGGCCACCGCGAACGCCCGCTGGCACAGCGACAGCCTCGCGGGGCGCACGGTGGCGGTGCAGGGGGCCGGGAAGGTGGCCTACTACCTCTGTCGCCATCTGCACGCGGAAGGCGCGAAGCTGATCGTCACGGACATCGATGCGGAGAAGGTGAAGCGGGCGGTGGAGGAGTTCGGGGCCCGCGCCGTGGCACCCGACGCGATCTACGACCAGAAGGCCGACGTGTACGCCCCCTGCGCGCTCGGCGCGACGATCAACGACGATACGCTCAAGCGACTCAAGGTCGAGATCATCGCCGGCGGCGCCAACAATCAGCTGGCGGAGGAGCGGCACGGCTTCCTCCTGGAGGAGAAGGGCCTCACCTACGCTCCCGACTACGTCATCAACGGCGGCGGGGTGATCAACGTCTACGGCGAGCTGCACCGCTGGCCCGAGGAGCGGTCGAAGAAGAAGGCGGGCGAGATCTACGACACGCTCACGCGCATCTTCGAGATCGCGCGGCGGGACGGCATTCCCACCTTCCAGGCCGCCGACCGCCTGGCGGAGCAGCGGATCGCGGCGGTCAACGGCCTTGACAAGATGTGGATGGGAAGTCGTGCGTAGCGCGCAAGGGGAGCCGCCGCGCCCTTTCGGGATGGCGGCTCCCACCCATAGATTGGTCCATGCCTGAAGTACTCCCCATCGCATCCGATCACGCGGGATTCGCACTCAAGGGCCGGCTCCTGGACGAGCTCCGCGTCCTCGGCTTCGCCCCGCTGGATCTGGGCACGCACTCGGCCGCGTCGACCGACTATCCCGACTATGCGCACGACGTCGCCGGCCGGGTCGAGCGGGGCGAGGCCGCCCGCGGCATCCTCATCTGCGGGACCGGCCTCGGCATGTCCTACGCGGCCAACCGACATCCCGGCGTCCGGGCCGCCGTGGCCTGGAGCGCCGAAGTCGCCCGCCTCTCCCGCCAGCACAACGACGCCAACATCCTGATCCTCCCGGCCCGCTTCCTCGACGACGAGGCGGCGCTCGGCGTCCTCCACACCTGGCTCGCGACGAGCTTCGACGGTGGCCGCCACGCCGCCCGTGTGGCGGCGATCGACGCGGTGATCGCCTGATGCTCGATCTCAACGCGCCGCTCCGGGAGGCCGACCCCGCGGTGGCGCGCCTCGTCGACGCCGAGCTGGCGCGGCAGCGGCACGGTCTCGAGATGATCGCGAGCGAGAACTTCGCGAGCCGCGCGGTGATCGACGCGATGGGCACGCCGCTCACCAACAAGTATGCCGAGGGATATCCCGGGCGCCGGTACTACGGCGGGTGCGAGGTGGTGGATCAGGTGGAGCAGCTGGCCATCGACCGGGCGAAGGAGCTGTTCGGCGCCGAGCACGCGAACGTCCAGCCGCACTCCGGCGCGCAGGCAAACTTCGCGGCCTTCATGGCGCTGATTCGCCCGGGCGAGCTGCTGATGGGGATGGCGCTGCCGCACGGCGGCCACCTGTCGCATGGCGCGGCGGTGAACCACAGCGGCGTCGTCTGGCGCGCGGTGCATTATGGCGTGGATCCGGCGACCGGGCGCATCGACTACGACGCGCTGCGCGAGCAGGTGCGGCGCGAGCGCCCCCGGCTCCTGATCGCCGGCGGCAGCGCCTACTCGCGCATCCTGGACTTCGCGGCCTTCCGCGCGATCGCCGACGAGGTGGAAGCGACGCTGCTCGTGGACATGGCGCACGTCGCCGGCCTCGTCGCGGGCGGCGTGCACCCGTCGCCCGTGCCGCACGCGCAGGTGGTCACCAGCACCACGCACAAGACGCTCCGCGGCCCGCGCGCCGGCTTCATCCTGTGCCGCGCCGATCTGGCCAAGGCGATCGACCGCTCGGTCTTCCCGGGCACGCAGGGGGGACCGCTCGAGCACGTGATCGCGGCCAAGGCAGTCGCCTTCGGCGAGGCGCTCACCGGCGACTTCCGCCGCTACGCCGCCGAGGTCGTCGAGAATGCGCGGGTGCTCGCCGCGGCGCTCGCCGATCGCGGCTTCGCGATCGTGTCCGGCGGTACCGACACGCACCTCATGCTGGTGGACCTGCGGCCGAAGCACCTCACCGGCAAGGTCGCGGAGCAGGTCCTCGGGAAGGCGGGCATCACGGTCAACAAGAACACGATTCCCGATGATCCGCAGTCGCCCTTCGTCACCAGCGGGATCCGCATCGGAACCCCGGCGCTCACGACGCGGGGCATGGGCACCGCGGAGATGGAGCTCATCGCCGGGCTCATGGACCGGGCGCTCGCGACGCCCGACGACGACACCCTCGCGGCCGTGCGTGCCGAGGTCGAGACGCTGAGCGCGGAGTTTCCGCTCTACGAGCGCGCGACGGCGGGAGCGGCCCGGTGAACGAGCTCGAGTTTGCGGCGGACGTGATGGCCCGGATCCGGGCGCGGGGCGGCGCCTATCACGAGCGCGCCTACCTCTTCGTGCTCGCGGCCATCGAGTACCTGCAGTCGCGGCTCGAGGTCCGGCGGCACGTCTCCGGACCGGAGCTGGCCTGGGCCTGCCGCGATCTCGCGCGTGAGCGGTTCGGCCTGCTTGCGCCGTCCGTGCTGTGCCACTGGGGCGTCACGCGCACCGGCGACATCGGCCGCATCGTGTTCACCCTCGTCGAGGTGGGTCTGCTCGTGACTCAGCCGGGCGACCGCGAGTCCGACTTCCAGGAGATCTACGATTTCGGCGACGCCTTCGGCGGCGCCTACGACTGGAGCGGCATCCCCGGGGCCTGACCCGCGCGCGCATGCCGATTCCGGTTCTCTCTCCCGATCAATCCGACGCATGGGACCGCCAGGCTGAGGCGGCCGGCGTGCCGCGCCCGGTCCTCATGAACGCGGCGGGCCGTGCGGTCGCAGCGATTGCCGCCGCGCGGATGCCGCTCGCGGCGGCGCGCGGCGTGCTGGTTGCCGCCGGCGCGGGCAACAACGGTGGCGACGGCTGGGTGGCCGCCCGCGCATTGCATCGGGCCGGCATTGCGACATGGGTCACGTCCGCCGGCGGTGCGCCCGGGGAGCTCTGCGCGGCGGCGAGGGCGCTCGCCCTGGCCGACGGCGTGCGCGAGGTGGCGCCGGACGGGCCATGGCCCGCCGTGGGACTCGCGATCGACGCGCTGCTGGGCACCGGCGCCCGGGGCGCGCCGCGCGCATCGTTCGCGGCGCTGATCGAGCGGCTCACCGACCTCGCCGCACCCATCGTCGCGATCGACGGGCCGACCGGCGTCGACCTCGCGACCGGCGTCGTGCACGGCGCGGCTCCGGTCGCCCTGTCGATCACCTTCGGCGGCCTGCGCCGCGGTCATCTGCTCGCGCGGGACGAAGTGGGCGACATCGTCGTAGCCGACATCGGCCACCCGCCGCCGGCCGCATGGCCGACGCTCATGTCCGACGCGATCGCCGCGGCGCAGGTCCCGCCGTTCCCAGCCGGCGCGCACAAGGGGATGCGTGGACGCGTGGTGATTGTCGGCGGCGATGCGGGGATGGCGGGCGCCGCGCGCATGGTCGCTCGGGCGGCCTTCGCCACCGGCGCGGGGCTGGTTCACGTCGCCTGTCCGGCGGAGAGCGCCGCCGTCCTGCAGACGGCCGAACCGGATGTTCAGACGGTCGTGCAGGATTTTGCCGCAGCACCATCGGCGGCGCTGCGAGATTTGCTCGACCGTGCGAACGCGGTCGTGGTCGGACCGGGCCTGGGCCGCGGCGCCGGACGGCGGGAGCTCGTCACGGCCATCATGGCGCACGCCGGCCGTGTCGTGCTCGACGCCGACGGGCTGATCGCGTTGCAGGGATCGCTCGACGCCCTCGCCGGACGTACGGCGGATCGCCCCTGTGTCCTCACCCCCCACCCGGGCGAATTCCGCGCGCTCTGGCCCGCGCTGGCCGCCGCTGCGGAGACCGACCCATGGGGCGCTGCGGAATCGGCCGCCAGCGGGATCGGCGCCGGGTGCGCGGTCCTCCTCAAGGGAGTGCCGACCGTCGTGGCCGCGACCGGCCGCGCCCCGGTGACCGTCGCCGCGGGGAATCCGGGGCTCGCCACCGGTGGGAGCGGTGACCTGCTGAGCGGGATCATCGGCTGCCTCCTCGCGCAGGGCGTCGAGCCGCCGCTCGCCGCCGCCGCCGCCGCGCAGGCGCTCGGTCGCGCGGCCGACATCGCGGCGCGGCGTCACACTGCCCGTGGCATGCGGCCGGTCGACGTCGTGCGGGCGCTGCCCGATCTCTGGCGCGAATGGGAGCTGCTGCGCCGCGCCCCGCCGACTCCGCTGCCTCCCGTCATCCTCGAGCTGCCGGCGCCCGCACGCGTCTGACCGCGCGCCGCGCTGATACATTCCGGCTGTGATCCGCGCCTTCCTCCTGTGTCTCTCCGCCCTCACCGCGTGCGCGCCCGCCGTGCGGGGCCAGCGTGACGCTCTCCGCCCGACGCGCGACTGGCCGCTCGCCGATCGCACGCTCATCGGCGATTTCTCTCACGTCACGTCGGTCGCTGCCGCATCCGATCGGGTGTTCATCACCTCCCCCTCGGCGCTGCTCGTCTGGCGGCCGCAGTTTGAGCGGTGGGAAGGCCCGTTCCAGCCGCCGGACCCCAGGTTGCTGGCGCGTGTCTTCGCGTCGCTGGTGGATCCGCTCGACAACTCGCTCTGGATGGCGAGCAGCACCGGGTGGATCCACTATCAGCCGGACATCGACGCGTGGACCAGCGGCAGCGCGGGCGTGCCGGTGCAGGGGATCGCGTTCGATCTGAGCTCGCCGTTGGCCGGACTCTTCATCAGGACGACCGGCGGGTGGCTCGTGGCCCCGCGCGGCGGGTTCATCGCGTCGCCGTCTCCGCCCCCGGCGCGACCAGTCGGACCGTCGTCGGTCAGCGAGCTCCTGCGGCAGAACCCGACGCTGCAGGCCAACAGCGCCCGGATCCTGCTCGACGCCCGCCTCCGGAACGTGCAGTACACCTCGGCCGCCCGCGCCTTCGACCAGCGCGGGTGGTTTATCGGAACCTGGGGCCGCGGACTGCTCTATCTGCCCGATGGCGCCGCCATTCCGGAGCGCCTGGCCTTCGGCCTTCCCGGCGACATGGTGGGCGCCCTTTTCGCCGCGCCGGGCGGGGTCTGGGCCGCGAATGACCGCACGGAGACGGCCGACGCCGGCTTCACCTTCGTCGCATCCGATCTGAGCGCCTTCGCCAGCGTGCAGGGTCCGGCCGCCACGGGATTCGCGTTCGGGCAGATTCGTCACCTCGTGGGCCAGGGCACGGCACTCTGGGCGGGGACCGACAACGGCCTCGCGATGATCGATCCCGGCGGCCGGAGCCGCATGTTTGACGAGGGGTCTGGGCTCCCCGACGGTCGGGTGCTCTCGCTCGTCTCGCGGTACGGCACCATCACCGTGGGGACCGCGCGTGGCATCGTCCGGCTCGACGACTCCCTGCGGGTCCGCCGGGTCGCGCCGCAGTACACCGGCGCGGCGCTCGCGCTTGCCGTTTCGGGGGACACGGTCTGGGTCGGGACGCCGCAGGGCCTCGCCCTCGTCGTGGCGGACTCCGTCGAGCTGCGCCGGCCCGCCGGACTCGGGACGGCGAGCCTCCAGGCCCCGGTCATCGGCCTCGCGTGGCTCGGCGACACGCTCGTCGCACTCACGCCGAATCAGCTGCTCTGGCGTGCGCCGGGCGGGACCTGGTCGCTGGGTCCCGAGCTCTCCGGAGTGCTCGGCCGGCTGCGTGTGTTCACGGCGGCGGGGAACGGCTTCTGGGTCGCCGGCGACCAGGGCCTGGCCTACGCGCGGCTCACGTCGCCGCCGCTGCGTCCCCTCTTCGCCGGCGACGTGCCGGGCGACGTGTTCGATCTGGTCGCGGATCCGGATTATCTCTGGGTCGCGACCTCGGCGGGGCTCGTGCGCTTCCGGCTCGACGCCATCCGGCCATGACCTCGGTCCCGCTGGGTCCGGGCGGCGAGTTCGATCGCGTCCGCGCGATCGCCGCCGCGCTCGGCAGTGACGCGCGTGGACTCGGTGACGACTGCGCCGTCCTCCCGGGCGACCGGGAGTCGCTCGTCCTCAGTACCGACCTGAGCGTCGAAGGGGTGCATTTCCGCCGCGACTGGCTCTCGCTGGAGGAGATCGGCTGGCGCGCCGCGGCGTCGGCGCTGTCCGATCTGGCCTCGGCGGGCGCCGAGTGCACGGGGCTCCTCGCCGCCGTGACGGTCCCGGGCGACGCGAGCGAATCCGACCTCGTTGCGCTGATGAAGGGCGTCGGAGCGGCCGCGCGCCATGCGGGAGGCGCGGTGCTCGGCGGCGATCTCTCGCGGGCGCCGGCCTGGTCTGTCGCCGTGACGGTCGTTGGCCGGGCCGCGCGACCCGTCGGCCGCGCCGGTGCCCGGGCCGGCGATACGCTGTGGGTGACCGGAGCACTCGGCGGGGCCCGGCTCGCGCTCGAGGCCTGGACGGCCGGCCGCGAGCCGGGACGGCGTGCGCGCGCGGCCTTTGCGCATCCGCTCCCGCGCATCGCCGCGGGCCGCTGGCTCGCGGCGCATGGCGCCACCGCGATGATCGATCTGAGCGACGGCCTCGGTGCCGATGCCGCGCACGTTGCCGCGGCGTCGGGCACGCGGCTCGAGATCGATCTCGACCGCGTTCCGCTCGCTCCGGGCGCACCGGATGCGAGCGGCGGGGAAGACTACGAGCTCCTCGCCGCGCTGCCTCCGGTTTTCGGCGAGGCGGATGCCGCGGCGTGCGCGGCCGAGTGCGGCGTCACGCTCACGCGCATCGGGCGCGTCGTCGCGGGGGCGGGGCTGACCGTCACCCGGAACGGCGAGTCCGTCCAGCTCCACGGTTTCGACCATTTTGCCTAGCGCGCGCTCGACGTTGACCTCCCTCTGAGCGGCCGCTAGGTTGCCGGGTCACCGCGCCCCGCTCACCCTGCAACCCCCACGACATGAGCACCATCATCGAAGTGCACGGCCGCGAGATCCTCGACAGTCGCGGCAATCCGACCGTCGAGGCGGAGGTCGTTCTGTCGAGCGGCGCGCAGGGTCGCGCCGCGGTCCCGAGCGGCGCGTCCACCGGCGAGCACGAAGCGGTCGAGCTGCGCGACGGCGACACGGGGCGCTACGCCGGCAAGGGTGTCACCGAGGCGGTGCGCAACGTGAACGAGGTGCTGGGCCCGCGGCTGGAGGGCATGGCCGCCGCCGACCAGATCGCGGTCGATGCGGAGATGATGGACGCCGACGGCACGCCCAACAAGAGCAAGCTCGGCGCCAACGCGATCCTCGCCGTGTCGCTCGCGGTCGCCCGCGCGGCGGCGCAGGACTCCGGGCTGCCGCTGTACCGGTACCTGGGTGGGCCGATGGCGCGCGTCCTTCCCGTCCCGATGATGAACATCCTGAACGGCGGGGCGCACGCGTCGAACAACGTGGACGCGCAGGAGTTCATGGTCGTCCCCGTCGGGGCGGACAACTTTCCCGACGCGCTGCGCGCCGGGGTCGAGGTCTTCCACGCGCTCAAGAAGGTGCTGACGAAGATGGGCCTCTCGACCGCCGTGGGGGACGAAGGCGGCTTCGCGCCCATGCTGCCGTCCAACGAGGCGGCACTCGACGTCGTGATGCAGGCGATCCAGGCGGCCGGCTATCAGCCGGGCACCGACGTCGCCATCGCGCTCGACGTCGCGGCGTCGGAGCTCTTCCAGAACGGTGAGTATGTCTTCAAGAAGGGCGACAAGAGCTCGCGACCCGCGGCGGCGATGATCGATCTCTACGAGGGCTGGGTCCAGAAGTACCCCATCGTGTCGATCGAGGACGGCCTGGCGGAGGACGACTGGGACGGCTGGCACCAGATGACCGACCGCCTGGGCGAGCGCGTGCAGCTCGTGGGCGACGACATCTTCGTGACCAACGTCGACCGCCTCGGGCGCGGCATCGAGGAAGGCGTGGGGAACGCGATCCTCGTCAAGGTGAACCAGATCGGGACCCTCACCGAGACGCTGCAGACGATTGAGCTCGCGCGCGGCAGCGCCTACGGCGTCGTGGTGTCGCACCGGTCGGGCGAGACGGAGGACACCTTCATCGCCGACCTCGCCGTCGCGACGGGCGCGGGGCAGATCAAGACGGGGAGCGCCAGCCGCACCGACCGGACGGCCAAGTACAATCAGCTGCTCCGGATCACCGAGGAGCTGGGCGACGTGGCGCACTATCCCGGCCGCGACCTGTACGCGCTGTGACGCGGGCGCGCTGGCTCGGGATCGGCGTGGTCCTGGCGGGCGCGCTCTTCGCCTTCGAGGGCGGCGAGTACAGCACGGGCGACTACTTCGAGCTCAAGCGCGCGGTGCGTGACGAGGCCGACTCGGTGCAGGCGATCGGGCGGGCCGTGGATTCCCTCAAGGCGGACGCCCGGGCCATCGAGCACGATCCGAAGGTGCAGGAGCGGGTGGCGCGCGAGCGGCTCGGCATGATCGGCAAGGGCGAGTTCGTCTACCGGCTTCCGCCGGGCACGCAGCCTTGACGATCGTCCCGCGGCGGAAGTAGGATTGCCGCTCGCCGGGCAGGGTAGCTCAGCTGGTTAGAGCACGGCACTCATAATGCCGGGGTCGCGGGTTCGAGTCCCGCCCCTGCTATTCTCCACTCCGCTTCTCGTCTCCCCCTCTCACATCGCGCGCGGCGCTCTCGCCGGAGGCGTGATACGCAGCAGCGCAAGTCGGCTCTGCCCGCGGTCGCTCCCGCCGATATTCCCGAGGCAGCGCGAAATCGTCTCCTGCGTCGCGTCGACTGGCGGTTTCTCCTGCCCCTGTCACGCCAGGCGTCGCTTTCGGTCCTGGGCGGAGCCGAGCTCGATCAAGCGGTTACCATCGCGTTCCCGGATGCGCCGCCGGGCGCGGCGGCAGCGCAGCTCGTCCTGTGCGATCGAGCGGATGCGAGCACACTGAGTGCCGCCTTCGACCGGCTCCGCCCGGGCGGGTTCATCGTCGTGGACGCGGGCGGGAGTGCGCGGAGCATCAGCCGCCGGCTCGCGGCGGCCGGCTTCACCGATCTCGCGGCCTATGCACGGTGGCCATCGCGGCGCCGGACCAGAGCCTGGATCCCGATCGGTACATCAGCCGAGGCGACCTACTTCCTGCGGTGCCATCGGCATCCCGCCCGTACGCTGCGACGCCGCGCGCTCAACGCGATCTGGCTCCCGCTGAGCCATCGGCTCCTCCGGATCAGGTGGTGGATTGGTCCCTGCGTTCTCGCGCGGCGCCCGCCTGCGGAGGCCGCGCCGATGCGCCGGACTCTGCTGCTCACCGGTGGACCACGCTCGACCAGTCGTGTGATGGCGCTTACCTGTGATGCCTCCACGGGCAGGCCGCGCGAAGTGGTGAAGCGGGCTCGGCTCGCCGAGTCCGAGGCGCGACTGGCCCGCGAGTGGACGGCGCTGTCCCGGGTCCGCGGCATCGGGGAACGCTGCCGCGCTCCGCTGCCGATTGCGTTCGATGGGTCAGGTTCCGGTCCGCAGGTCGTCGAAGAGTTCGTGCCCGGCCTTCCGCTCGACGCGCTCATCTCATCCCGGACTCTTGGGCCCATCGCGCGCCGGATGACGGACTGGCTGGTCCTGCTCGCCCGCGAAACCCGTAGGCCGGCGGCGCGGGATGCTCGCTCCCGCGCCGCCCCATGGCTCGAGCTCTTCCACCGGAATTTCGGAAGCCTGGTCGATCCACACGACCTGGCCGAGACAGGGCGATTGCTCGAGCGGTGCACGCTGCCCGCGGTGATGGAGCAGCGGGATCTCGGCCCCTGGAACGTGCTGGCTGGCCGCGATCGATGGGTCGTCCTGGACTGGGAAGTCGCGGAGCAGGAGGGGTTTCCACTACTCGATCTGATCTACTTTATCAGCAACCTCTGCTTCATCCGCCAGCGCTCGCTGGTGCCGGCGCGCTGGCTGGCCGCGTACCGTCGCCATCTCGATCCTCACACGGTGGAGGGCAGGGTTCGACAGCATGCCATTGCGGACTATGCGACGGCGCTGTCGCTGGATGCGGAGGCGATTCACGCGGCGCGCGCCCTCCACTGGGTCATCCATTCCGCATCCGAGTATCGGGCCCTCACCGCCGACGTCGGGCATGCGCCGCCGGACGCCGTTCTCCGCCGCTGCCCCACCGTCTCACTCTGGAAGGCCGAGCTCGACGCGCTTCGAAAGGAGCGAACGTAGCTGGCTTACATGACTGTGGGCGCCTTTGCCTCGCTCGGCAGCCTGCTCGGAGCTTGGCCGCCTTGTCGCGGGCACGGGCGGGCAGCGGAGTATCTTTGAGCATGGAGCTGCCTGAACGCCTCGCCGCCGCGCTCGACGACCTCGACCTGCGCGAAGCCACCGTCGTGGTCGCGGTGTCGGGCGGCCCGGATTCGATCGCGCTGCTCGACCTCCTGGTACGCACCCGCCAGGACCATCGACTCACGGTCGTCGTCGCCCATGCGGATCATGGCATTCATCCCGACAGCTCCAGCGTCGCCGCGACGGTCGAGGCCTTCGCCGCATCCCTGGGCTGGGCATCCGAAATCGGGCGGCTCGGCCTCGGTTCCGCCGCATCCGAGACGACCGCGCGGGAGGCACGCTACCGCTGGCTGCACGACGTCGCGGCACGGCACGGCGCCCTCGCGATTCTCACCGCCCACCAGGCGGATGATCAGGCGGAGACGGTGCTCATGCGGCTCCTTGCCGGCTCGGGCCCCGCCGGCCTGGCCGGGATGGCCCGGCGGCGCGGGCTGCTCACGCGGCCGCTGCTGTCCTTCGGCCGCGAAGAGCTGGCGCGCTACGTGCACGAGCGCGGCCTCGCGACGTGGGACGATCCCGCCAACACCGATCCGGCACATCTGCGGTCGTGGCTCCGAACGACGGTGCTCCCGCTCGTGGCCTCTCGCCTGCCCCGGGTGGTGGAGCACCTGCATCGGAGCGCCCGGCTGGCCCGAGGGGATCGGGACGCGTGGGATGCCGCCCTGGCCGTCCTCCCGGAGCTCGATTGCCGCGCCGACGGGGAGGGAATTTCCGTTGCTGCGGCCGTGCTGGCCGGGTATGATTCGCCCCTCGCCGCAGCCCTCGTGCGCGCGCTCGGCCGGCGCATCGGCTGCGTGGTGGGTGACCGGGGGGCGGAGCGGATTCTGGGGCTCGCGCGCGCGGGCCGAAGCGGGCAGCGCGTACCCCTCGGGAGCACCGGCCAGGCGGAGCTGGCGTTCGGACGACTGCGACTTGAGCGCGCGCCGCGGCCGCCCGCAAGCCCCCTGACCCTCGGTCCCGCCGACGGCGAAGCGCAGTGGGGCGCCTGGTCCTTCTGCTGGAGCCGCGATGCCGCACCGGCCGTGCAGGAGCGGGTCGGCATGACCGCCTGGTTCGCGGCGGCCCCCATCGGCGTCCGGACTCCGCAGACCGGCGAGCGGATCCGGCCGATCGGCGGGCGTGGAACCCGTCCGCTCGTCCGCTGTTTTCAGGAGGCGAAGGTACCGCGGGGGCGGCGCGGGGGATGGCCGGTGCTGGAGTCGGACGGCAGTGCGGTATGGGTCCCCGGCGTGTGCCGCGCGGACGCTCTCGTTCCCGAGCCAGGCGCGGAGGCGCTGCGGGTTGACGTCACGAACCGCTGAGATCACCCGCCGGACCGGCGGCCCCCGCATGAAGGCGGTGGTGTTCGACGAGCGAACCATCGCCAGGCGTGTCGCGGAGCTCGGCGCGGAGATCACCGCGGCGTATCCGACCGGCGATCTGCTCGTGCTTGGACTCCTCAAGGGCAGCTTCATCTTCCTGGCGGACCTCGTCCGGCAGATCGAGCGGCCCGTGCAGGTGGATTTCATCGTCGCGAGCTCCTACGGCGCGGGCACCACGTCGAGCGGCAACGTCCGGCTCCTCTACGACCCGGCGACGGACCTGGACGGCAAACACGTTCTGCTCGTCGAGGATATAATTGATACGGGGAAGACCCTGCAGCGGCTGATGTCGCTGCTGGGCGCGCGGCGGCCGCGGAGCCTCGCGATCTGCGCGCTCCTCGACAAGCGGCTCGCGCCCGAACCGCCGGCCGAGCTCCGCTTCGTCGGCTTCGACGCGCCGCCGGCGTTCCTGGTCGGGTACGGACTCGACCACGCCGAGAATTACCGACACCTCCCGTTCATCGGGGACCTGGAATAAATGGCAGACCGTCTTCCGCCCCGGCCACCCAAGGCCAACTGGGGCAACGTCAGCAAGAATCTCGCGCTGTGGCTCCTCATCGGGCTGCTGGCGCTCGCGCTGTTCAACGTGATGAGCAAGCAGCGGAACGGCGTGCAGGATTTCTCCTACACGGAGTTCAGCCAGCAGCTCGATCAGGGGAACATCGCGAAGGTCGAGGTCTTTGACGGCCGTTACGTCGAGGGCGACTTCAAGGCGCCGATCTCGGACAACGGCAAGGTGGCGCGGAGCTTCAAGGTCCTGCTCCCGATCGCCAACAGCGAGGCGTTCCTGAAGCGGCTGGAGGTGGCCCAGGTGCCGATCACCGCGCGCGAGCCGCGCGGCGGGCTCACGGCCCTCCTGCTGAACGCGCTCCCGTGGATCGTCATCATCGGGATGTGGTTCTTCATCCTGCGCCAGCTCCAGGCCGGCGGCAGCCGCGCTTTCCAGTTCGGGAAGTCGAAGGCCAAGCTCCTCTCGGGCGACACCCCGAAGGTCACCTTCGCCGACGTGGCGGGCGCCGATGAGGCCAAGGTCGAGCTGCAGGAGATCATCGAGTTCCTCAAGGATCCGCAGAAGTTTACGCGGCTGGGGGGACGGCTGCCGAAGGGCGCGCTCCTCGTCGGGCCGCCGGGCACCGGCAAGACGCTGCTCGCCAAGGCCGTGGCCGGCGAGGCCGGCCGGCCCTTCTTCTCGATGTCGGGCTCGGACTTCGTCGAGATGTTCGTCGGCGTCGGCGCGAGCCGCGTGCGCGACCTGTTCGAGCAGGGGAAGGCGCACGCGCCCTGCATCATCTTCATCGACGAGATCGACGCCGTCGGGCGCCATCGTGGCGCCGGACTGGGCGGCGGGCACGACGAGCGGGAGCAGACGCTCAATCAGCTCCTGGTCGAGATGGACGGCTTCGAGTCGAACGACGGGGTGATCCTGATCGCGGCCACCAACCGGCCCGACGTGCTCGATCCCGCGCTGCTGCGCCCCGGGCGCTTCGACCGCCAGATCGTGGTGGACGCGCCGGACGTCCGCGGCAGGGAAGGGATCCTCCGCGTGCACACCCGGAAGATTCCGCTCGGCGCCGACGTCCGGCTCGACGTGCTCGCCAAGGGCACGCCCGGCCTGGCCGGCGCGGATCTCGCCAACCTCGTGAATGAAGCGGCGGTGCTCGCGGCGCGCCGGAACAAGTCGCTCGTCGACATGGCCGACTTCGAGGAGGCGAAGGACAAGGTGATGCTCGGCGTCGAACGGCGAAGTCTCCAGTTGTCCGACGACGACCGCAAGCTCACGGCGTATCACGAAGCGGGTCACTCGGTGGTGTCGCTCAAGATCGAGGGCGCCGACCCGATCCATAAGATCACGATCGTGCCGCGCGGCCGCGCGCTCGGCCTCATGACGTCGTTGCCGGACAAGGACCGCTACGGCCTGACGAAGGAGTTCCTCCTCGGCCGGCTCGCGATCAGCTTCGGCGGCCGTGTGGCGGAGGAGATCGTCTTCGGCCCCGAGAAGGTGACGACGGGCGCGGGCAGCGACATCGAGCAGGCGACCGCGATCGCACGGCGCATGGTGACGCAGTTCGGCATGAGCGACCGCGTCGGCATGATGGCCGTCGGCGACCGCGAACAGGAAATCTTCCTCGGGCGGGAGTTCGGCCAGCGGCGCGAGGTCTCGGAGCGCACGGCGGAGATGGTGGATGACGAGATCAAGCGGCTCCTCGATGAAGCCCACGCGCGCGCGCGGGTCATCCTCACCGAGAATCGCCCGCTCCTCGACCAGCTCGCCGACACCCTGCTCGAGCGCGAGACGATCGATCGCGACGACCTCGACAAGCTGATGCGCGGCCAGCCGCTCCCGCCCCGCGTCCTGCCGCCGAGCGAGCCGAACGCGCCCGCCGCCGCGCCGGCGCGGCCCGCCCCGAATCCGCCTCGAGGCATTCTCGGCATCCCGCCGGCGGAGCCACAGGGCGCGTGAAGGTCGTCCCGCTGGCGGTTCACTCGCCGCGGGCAATCGAAGAGGCGCTCCGCTCCCGCGGCTGGGATGCGGGGCTCGCGGGCGACGCGGCGGGAGGCACTCATCCCGCCGCGTTTCTCGTGTCCGGGCTTGCGTCACCCACCGTCGAGGCCCTGGTGCGCCACGCCGCGACGCTCGGCCTCGACATCTTCACCGGCGACGACTGGGCGGTGCTGAGCGGGGGTGCCTCGCGGCTGGGTGCACTCGCGCGGCCGTGGGTCGTCCCGGCTCCGCTGGCGGAGCTCGCGACCGCGATCGGGACCGCCGCGATCCCCGCACCGGCGCGAAGCTGGCGCACCGCACGCGGCGTGCTGTCGCTCGATGCGCCGGTGCTGGTCGGGATTCTCAACGTCACGCCGGACAGCTTCAGCGACGGCGGTGCGCATCCCGACGTCGGGGCGGCGCTGGCGCGCGCTGCGCAGCTTGTCGCCGGCGGCGCCCGCGTCATCGACGTCGGCGGCGAGTCCACGCGGCCGGGGCGGAGCGAATCCGTGCCGGCCGCCGAAGAGCTCCGACGCACCACCCCCGTCGTCGCGGCCATCGTTCGCGAGCATCCGGATATCCTGGTGTCGATCGACACGGTCAAGTCCGCGGTGGCGCGTGCGGCACTGGACGCGGGCGCCGCCGTGGTGAATGACGTCTCCGCGTTCCGCCTCGATGAGGCGATGGCGGGCGTCGTCGCCGCCGCCGGCGCGGGGACGGTCCTCATGCATTCGCGCGGCGACATCCTCGAGCTGTCCTCGTACCGGCATGCGAACTATCCCCGTGGCGTCGTCTCCGCGGTGCTCGACGAGCTGGGCGACGCCGCCCGTGCGGCCGCAGACGCGGGGATCGCTGCCGAGTGCATCGTTCTCGACCCCGGTCTCGGCTTCTCCAAGACGCCGCCGCAGAACCTCCAGCTCCTCGACCAGCTGGGTGTACTGCTCGCGCTGGGCCATCCGTTGATGGTGGGCCCGTCGCGAAAGCGCTTCCTGGCCGCGCGCCCCGGCGACCAGCCCGCTGACCGGGACGCCGCATCCGCCGCGGCGTGCGTCCTGGCGTGGGAGCGCGGGGCCCGCCTATTCCGCATGCACGATGCAGGCATTGCCCGCGACGCGCTGGCGCTCGCCGAGGCTGTCGACCGCTCCTGGGAACCCCGCTGAAGGACTCCATGCGCCGAGCGACGTATCTTCCTGCCATTGCGATCGTTGCCTTCGTCTGGCTCATCTACATTCTCACGCTCGCGCCGAGCGTCACCTTCTGGGACGCCGGTGAGTTCATCGCGGCGGCGAAGGTGCTCGGGATTCCCCACCCGCCGGGGACGCCGCTGTTCGTGATGGTGGCGCATGTGTGGGCGATGCTGGTGCCGGTGGGCGAGTACGCGGTGCGCACCAATCTCCTCAGCGCGCTGATGAGCGCGCTCGGCGCCGGATGCTTCTTCCTCGTGGTCCGCCGGTCGCTCGACGGGATCGGCGAGGGGATGGATCCGCGTGCGGCCGGATTCCTCGCGACCGGCGGGGCGGCCGCCGCCGCCATCATCGGCGCCTTCACCTTCACCAACTGGCAGAACTCGAACGAGACCGAGGTCTACGCCGTCGCCACCTTCACCATCGCGGCGATCTGCTGGCTCTGCCAGGTGTGGCGCGCGCGTCGCGGGACGCCATCGGGCGACCGGATCCTCCTGCTGATCGTGTATCTCGGCGGCATCTCCGTCGCCAACCACCTGCTGGCGCTTCTCGTCGGGCCGGCCGTGGTGATGTTCCTCGCGGCAGTGCTCCGCGAGGCGCCCGCGGCGTCGCCGGTCGAGCGCCGGCGCGAGTGGGCGGCGACGGCCGTCATGGCCGGCGTGTGGGCGCTCCTCATGGGAAGCGGGCTCGGCAATGCCTCGCTGACCACGCTGGGGGCGCTCTGCTTCGCTGCCGCCGCCGCGTTCGCGCTGTCCGCCGGCGCGGGCGCGTTCGCGCTGGCGGCGCTGGCCGTCGCGGCGGTGGGACTCACGCCGTACCTCTATCTCTTCATCCGCTCCGGCCAGCATCCGATCCTGAACGAGGCGGCGCCCTCCACGTGGCATGCGCTCCTGGCGGTGGTGCGCCGCGCACAGTATCCCGTCCGCACACCGCTGGACGATCCGACGGTGCTGCATGGACCCGACAACCCCGGCCGAAACTTCGTCATCGTCGGGCTCCAGGTCCTCAACTATCTCCAGTACTTCGGGTGGCAATGGGCCAAGGGGCTGCGGGCCGCGGCGCCCGACTTCTCGCTCGGGCAGATCCTCCTCACGATCGCCGCCGTGATCGCCGGGATCCGCGGGTTCGTCACGCAGCGACGCCTGGACCGGCCCGGCTGGTGGCTGCTCTGCACGCTGTTCCTCGTGACCGGTGCCGGCCTCGTCGTCTACATGAACTTCAAGCCGGGCTTCAGCCAGGGCTTCGATCGGTATCCCGATTTCAACCTCCACGAGGTGCGTGAGCGCGACTATTTCTTCGTGGTCAGTTTCATCGTCTGGGGATTGTGGTGCGGCATCGGCCTCGCGTGGCTCGCGCGGAAATTGATGGAGCGCCGGGCGGGACTCATGCCGGGCGGGGCGGTGCTGCTGCTGGCGCTGATCCCGCTCGCGCTCAACTGGAAGGCCGCGACGCGGAAGGGCCCGGACGGCCGCCTCGCCGCGGACTTCGCGTACGATCTGCTCAATTCCGTGCCGCCGTACGGTGTTCTCTTCGTCTACGGCGACAACGACACCTTTCCCGTCTGGTGGGCGCAGGAGGTGGAGGGAATCCGGCAGGACGTGACCGTGGTCTGCCTCGCGCTGGCCAACACCGACTGGTACCTCCGCCAGCTGCGGGATCAGCCGATCCGCCCCTTCGACGAACGTGCGGCGCCGGCCGTCTGGCGCGGCCGGAATCCGTCGCGCCCGAATCTCCCGACCCATACCATGACCGACGAGCAGATCGAGGCGGCTTTCGATCCGAACGCGATTCTCTCGCTGGGTCGAGCCGGCTTCGCGGTGAACTTCGGCCCGTTCACTCGCACCTGGCCGCCCAACACCTACCCCGAGCCCAACCAGATCGCCTCACTCCGCATCGTGCAGCAGAACATCGGTCACCGTCCCATTGTCTGGGCCAGCACGACGGGGCGCGAGTTCGCGGGGCTCGGCGACCACGTGATCCAGCGCGGGCTCGGGTTCGAGCTGCTCCCGGCACCGCCCGACACGACGGCGCCCGGCGTCATCGCGAATGCCTTCGGTGCCGCCCTCGACGTTCCCCGGACCGAGCGGCTCGCGTGGGAGACCTACCGTTACGCGGGTCTCCTCGACGGCGAACACGACCCGCTCGAGACCACTGCCGCGTCCATCGCGAACACGCTGTCGCTCCCCTTCGGCCAGCTCGCGGCCGCAGCGGAGGCGCGGGGCGACACGGCCGAGATGATCCGGAATCTCCGCCGCTCGGTGCAGCTCACGCCCAATCCGGCCCTGCGCGCGGCTCTCGAATCCGCTGTCGGAGCGGGTCTGCGCCGGTAGCGTCGGCTCCCGTTCGGGGCCCCGGGCGGGTAAATTCAAAGGTTATGGAATTGCCGGCACTTCAGGACCGTCTCGCGCGCGTGCGGGAGGTCGTGGCCGACTGCCAGCGGCGTGCCGGCCTCAGCCGGCCGGTCCGCATCGTGGCGGTCACCAAGACGCACGGTCCCGATCTCGTGCGCGCGGCGTGGGGCGCCGGCCTCCGCGACGTGGGCGAGAACCGCGTGCAGGAAGCGCTCCCGAAGCAGGACGCGACCGCGGACCTGCCGCTGGCGTGGCATCTCGTCGGCGGGCTCCAGCGGAACAAGGCGCGCCAGGTGGCGGGGCGCTTCGCGCTCATCCACTCGGTGGACCGGCTCGACCTGGCCAGGGAGCTCGACCGGCGCGCCGTGGCATGCCAGCAGATCCTGGTGCAGGTCAACTGCTCGGGCGAGCCGCAGAAGGGCGGGGTGGCGCCGGCGGAATTTCCGGAGCTCATCGACCGGGTCCGCGCACTCGAACACCTCGAGGTCATCGGCCTGATGACGATGGCGGCCGCCGGAGCCGGCGAGGCGGAGCAGCGGCGGAGCTTCGCGCTGCTCCGCGAGCTCCGCGACCGGGCGGAGCGAGCGGGAGCGTCGCTTCCCGAGCTGTCGATGGGGATGTCCGATGACTATCCGGCGGCCGTCGCCGAGGGTGCGACGATCGTCCGCCTTGGAAGCGCGCTCTTCGGCGACCGCAACGCCGGACCGACTGCAATCGAGGGAGGATCGATTCACTGATGCCGTTCGCCCCGTGGCCCGAGGCGTCCGCTGCCGAGCGCGAGCAGACGCAGCTCGCCGAGTGGAAGGCGGAAGGGCTCTTCCGGCAGACCATCGAGCGGACGAGCGGCGGTGCGCCGTTCGTCTTCTACGAGGGGCCGCCGACCGCGAACGGGCGGCCCGGGATCCATCACGTGTTCTCGCGGACGATCAAGGATCTGATCTGCCGGTTCCGCAGCATGCAGGGGCGATCGGTCACCCGCATCGCGGGGTGGGACACGCACGGCCTGCCGGTGGAGATCGAGGTCGAGAAGGAGCTGGCGCTGAGCGGCAAGCGCGACATCGAGCGCTTCGGCGTGGCCGAGTTCAACGCGCGGGCGCGCAAGAGCGTGCTGCGCTATCAGTCGGAATGGGAGGAACTGAGCGACCGGATCGGCTACTGGCTCGACTACGACCGGCCGTACGTCACCTGCAGCAACGACTACGTCGAGACGGTGTGGTGGCTGCTCCACCGCCTGCGCGAGCGGGACCTCCTGTACCGCGGCCATCGCGTCCTGCCGTATTGCCCGCGCTGCGGCACGGCCCTCTCGAGCCACGAGCTGGCCCAGGGCTACGAGACCGTCACCACGAATTCGGTCTACCTGACCTTCCCGCTCGCCGACGACAGCGCCCGCGAGCTGCTCGTCTGGACCACGACGCCGTGGACGCTGCTCTCCAACGTGGCGCTCGCGGTGAACCCGTCGCTCGAGTACGGGGAGTACGACGTGGGCGGCCGCCGCGTCATCCTCGCAACGGCGCGCGCGTCGCTCCCCGTGTCGGCCGCGCGCGGGGCGGGGACGTTCGCGGACCAGGCGCCCGTGCGGACCTTCGCCGGCAGCGAGCTGGTCGGGCTGCGCTACCGCCGGCCGTTCGACGCGGTACCGCTGCCGGTGGGCGCGGTCTCGGAAGTGGTGGTGCCGGGGGCGTTCGTGACGGCGGATGACGGATCGGGGATCGTGCACATGGCGCCGGCGTTCGGCGCCGACGACTACGCGGCGGGCCAGGAGCACGGCCTCGCGCTGGTGCGGCCGGTGGGCGCGGACGGAACCTTCACCGGCACGACGTGGCCCGAGGTGGAGGGCCGGCTCGTCACCGCCAGGGAGACGAACGACCTCATCGTCGACCGCCTCAAGGCGATCGGCCGCTGGCACCTCACCGTGCCGTACACGCACAGCTACCCGCATTGCTGGCGCTGCTCCAGTCCGCTGATCTACTACGCCCGCGACTCCTGGTTCGTGCGCACGTCGGCGATCCGCGACCGGATGCTGCAGCTCAATGCCGCCGTCGACTGGCATCCGCCCGAGATCGGTGCCGGCCGCTTCGGCGAGTGGCTGGAGAACAACGTCGACTGGGCGCTGTCCCGTGACCGCTACTGGGGCACACCGCTGCCGGTCTGGACCTGCGACCGGGATGCGACGCACGTCGAGGTGATCGGGAGCTTCGCGCAGCTGGCGGAGCGCTGGGGACGGCCGCTCGGCGGCGACTTCGATCCGCACAAGCCGGGGATCGACGCCTTCGCGTGGCCCTGCGCCTGCGGCGGCACGATGCACCGCACGCCCGAGGTGATCGACACCTGGTTCGATTCCGGCTCGATGCCGTATGCGCAATGGCACTATCCGTTCGAGCACCGGGCGGAGTTCGAGGCGCACTTCCCCGCCGACTACATCTGCGAGGGCGTGGATCAGACGCGCGGCTGGTTCTACTCGCTCCTCGCGATCGGGGCCGGCGCCTTCGACAGCGCGGCCTACCGGCACGTGATCGTGAACGAGCTCGTGCTCGACGCCGAGGGGCAGAAGATGTCGAAGAGCCGCGGCAATGTGGTCAACCCGTGGGACGCGATCACCGAATTCGGCGCCGACACCATCCGGCTCTACCTCGTCGCGTCGAGCCAGGTGTGGCTGCCGAAGCGCTTCGACCGCCGGACGATCCCGGAAGTGGCGGGCGGCTTCTTCAACACGCTGCGCAACAGCTACGAGTTCTTCCGGCGGTACGCGGGCGAGGCCGCTGCCGACGGTCCGATGACGCCAGCCGATCGGTGGATCCGGAGCCGACTGCAGGCGACGGTGGACGCCGTCGTGGCCGCGTGGGAGGGATACGACGTCACGGCGGGGGCGCGCGCCGTCATGGACTTCGTGGTGGACGACCTCTCCAACTGGTACGTGCGCACGAACCGCGCGCGCTTCTGGGCGCCCGATCGCGAGGCCGACCCGGCGGCGGTCGCGGCGCTCCGGGATGCGCTCGTGACCGTCTCCCGCCTGCTGGCGCCGGCCGCGCCGTTCGCCAGCGACTGGCTCCATCGCGCGATCACGGGAACTTCCGTCCATCTTGCGCCGTTCCCCGCCGCGGGCGGTGCGCGGGACGAGGCGCTCGAAACCGCCATGGACGCGGTTCGCCGACTCGCGTCGCTCGCGCGCGCCGCGCGCGAGGAGGCACGGCTCAAGGTGCGCCAGCCGCTCCGGCGATTGCAGGTCGCGGTGCCGGCGGCGGCCCGGGGCCCGCGCTTCGACGAGCTCCTGCCGATCCTCGAGTCGGAGGTGAACGTACGGGAGATCGAGCTGGTCGTGTCCGACACCGCGCTGGTGCGCCTGCGCGCGCGGGCCAACTTCCGCTCGCTGGGGCGCCGCTTCGGCAAGCGCACGCCGGAGATCGCGGCGGCGGCGGCCCTGCTGCCGGCGGAGGCACTCCGCTCCCTCGAGGCGGGGCAGCCGGTCCGGCTCGATGTGGGCGGCGAGAGCGTCGAGATCCTGCCGGAAGACGTCACGGTGGAGCGGGAGGTGACGAGTGACTGGGTGGTGCAGAGCGACGGCCCGTTCGTCGTCGCCCTCGACCCCTCGGTCGACGAGGCGCTTCGGGCGGAAGGCGTCGCCCGCGAGCTGGTGAGCCGCGTGCAGCGCGTCCGCAAGGAGGCCGGCTACGAGTTCACCACCCGGATCGCCCTCTGGATCGATGGCGACCCGACGGCGCTCGAGGCGGCACGCGTCCACGCGGGCTTCATCCGCGAGGAAACCCTGTCCCGTTCCCTGCACGTGGGCGCCCGCGCGCCCGCCGCGGATCGCGAGCAGGCGGCCGAGATCGATGGGATGCAGGTCATGCTGGGCGTGGAACGCTCTGACGACGGCCGGACCGCGGCCGCACCTTAACGCAGGGATCGGGCATGAACAAGAAGCAGCTGTCGCATCTCGAGAAGCGGCTCCTCGAGGAACGCGCGCGCGTCATGAAGGAACTCGGCTACTACGACGAGTCGTTCAAGGCCTCCGAGCAGGCCTCCGACGGCGACCTGTCCTCCTACTCGTTCCACATGGCCGACCAGGGCACCGACGCCATGGAGCGCGAGAAGCAGTTCCTCTTCGCCTCGCAGGAGGGCCGCTACCTCTGGCACGTGAACGAGGCGCTTCGCCGCCTCTACGGCACCCCCGAGAAGTTCGGCCATTGCCATCAGTGCGGCGCCGAGATCAACTTCGAGCGGCTCGACGCGCTGCCCCACGCGCGGCTCTGCATTTCCTGCAAGGAAAAGGAAGAGGATGCCAAGCGACGCTGAGCGGCGGCTGTTCTGGGTCACGGCGGCCTGCGTGGTCCTGATCGACCTCGTCACCAAGCTGGTGGCGGAGTCGGCGCTGCTCCACACCGCGGCGGTCCCCATCTTCGGTGACTGGGTGCAGCTGCGGCTCGTCTACAACCGCGGCGCCGCCTTCGGGCTGCACGTCGGCGCCTTCTCGCGCTGGGTGTTCCTCGGCGTCGCGGTGGTGGCCATCATCGTGCTGTCCCGCATGTCGCGGGGCGGTCCGCCGGGCGACCGGTTCCGGCAGCTCGCCCTCGGGCTGGTGGCCGGCGGCGCCGCCGGTAATCTGGTCGATCGCATCCGGAGCGCCCGGGGCGTGGTGGATTTCCTCGATGTCGGCATCGGCACGCTGCGGTGGCCCACCTTCAACGTGGCGGACATCGCGGTGAGCTGCGGCGCGATCGCTCTGGCGCTCTCGCTCTGGCGGGAGGACAGCCGCCGCACCGCACCCGAGCCCGCCGCGCCCGCCTGACCCGGTGGCGGAGGTGCGCTTCTCGGTCACGGCCGCCGCGACCGAGCGCCTCGACCGCTTCCTCGCCGACCAGCTGCAGCTCTCCCGCACCCAGGCGGCGCGCATCGTCGCCCAGGGCGCGGTGACCGTGGGCGGCGCCGCCGCGCGCGCGTCGCGGCTCCTGTCGCGCGGCGATGAAGTCACGGTCTCGCTGCCCGACCACGCCCCCCCGCGCGCGCTCCAGCCGCACCCCATCGATCTCGACATCGTCTACGAGGACGAGCACATCGCGGTGATCGACAAGCCGTCCGGGCTCGTCGTCCATCCGGCGCCGGGTCACTGGGACGATACGCTGGTCAACGCGCTGGTTGCGCGCGGGACGTCGCTCAGCGGCGGCGTCGAGGGCCGTCCGGGGATCGTGCACCGCCTGGATCGCGACACCTCGGGCCTCATGGTCGTCGCGCGAACGGACCTCGCGCACCGGCGCCTCTCCTCCGCCATCGCCGCGCGGCGCGTGCGCCGCAGCTATGCGGCGCTCGCATGGGGCCACCTCGAGGGCAGCCCGCTCGCCATCGACGCGCCGGTCGCGCGGCACCCGCGCGACCGGAAGCGCATGAGCGTGCAGACCGAGGGACGAGCGGCGCGGACGGACGCGACCGTCGTGGCCCGCTTCGAGGTGGCGGAGCTGCTGCGCCTCGATCTTCATAGCGGTCGCACGCACCAGATCAGGGTGCATCTCGAGCACATCGGCCATCCCATCGTGGGCGACCCGGTGTACGCCGGCGGCGGGGCCCGGCGCATCTCCGGCGCGGGCCGGCCGCTCGCCGACCAGCTGGAGCTCGCCACTCCCCGGCAGGCGCTCCACGCAGCGCTCCTCGCATTTCGCCATCCCGTGACGGGAGAACGCCTTGCGTTCGAGAGCGAGTGGCCGGCCGACCTCCGGAGTGCACTGGCTGTCGCGGGTGGCAAGGAAATTGTTGCCCAATCGGAAGTGCTTCGGTATCTTCTTTTCTTCAATAGAGATGGCTGACTCCCCCACCTTCCATGCCGTCGTCTTTCGCGTCGGCGACCTGATCTGCGCCGCCCCGGCAGGGATTGTGCGAGAGATCCTGCCGCCGCTGCCGGCTACCCGTATCCCGGGAGTGCCCGGGGCGGTCGAGGGGCTGGTCAACCTGCGCGGCATCCTGCTCACGGTGGTTGATGCGCATCGCCTCCTCGATCGGCCGCGGCGCGAGACGGATGAAGGCCCGATCGTGGTGCTGGATGTGGCGGGCCGGCAGTGCGGGCTGCTGGTGGGCGAGGTCAAGGACTTCGTCGAGCTCCCGTCGGCGGCCGTCGCGCCCAGAGGCCAGCTTCCCGGCGTGGACCCCCGCATCGTACAGGCCGTCGGCAATCGCGGCGGCGAACACTTCGTCATCCTCGACATCGAGGCGCTCCTCGCGCCGATGCTCGGCAGCTGACCTGCGGGCCGCCGGCCTGCACCTACGGAATCGCACGGAGGTGGGCAGTGAGTCACACGGTTCTCGTCTGCGATGACGCCATCTTCATGCGCACCATGATCAGCGACATCCTGACCCAGGCGGGCTTCGAGATCGTGGGCGAAGCGGAGTCGGGGGTCCAGGCCGTCGAGAAGTACCGTCAGCTCAAGCCCGACCTGGTCACGATGGACATCGTGATGCCCGACATGGGCGGGATCGATGCCGTGCGCGAGATCTGCAAGACGGATCCCGACGCGAAAGTCCTCATGTGCAGCGCCATGGGCCAGCAGGCCCTCGTGGTCGAGGCGATCCAGGCGGGCGCCAAGGATTTCGTCGTCAAGCCATTCCAGCCGTCGCGGGTGCTCGAAGCCGTCCAGCGCGTCCTCGGCTGAGCCGATGGACCACGCCGGCTACGCGGCGCTCTTCCTCACGGAGAGCCGGGAACACCTGAGGGCCTGCAACCAGGCCCTGCTCGCGTGGGAGCAGGATCCGGCGGCGGTCGAGCCGGTGGACGCGCTCTTCCGCGCGATCCACACGATCAAGGGCATGGCGGCCACGATGGGCCACGACGCGATCGCGCGCGTGGCGCACAGCGCCGAGAACCTGCTCGACGCGCTCCGCACCGGGCGGGTTACCGTCACGCCCGGACTGCTGCAGCTCCTGTTCGGCGCCGTGGATCAACTGGCCAACGGGGTCGAGGCGGCGGGTGCCGGAACGGTGCCCGCCGCGCACGACGGCGAGCTCCTCGCGGCGCTCGACCGGGCGGCGGATGGCGGCGCGGTCGGCGCCGCGACCGCCGAGTACGCGGTGCACCAGATTCTGCCGGCGGGACGAGCGGTATCGGTCGCGATCCGCGCGGACGCCCAGATGCGGGGCGGCCGCGCCATGCTCGCGCTCCGGCGGGCGGGATCGCTGGGGACGGTGACGGCGCTCCGGCCCGCGGCCGCGGCGTTCGAGCGCGAAGACTTCGACGGCCGGTTCACCTTCCGCCTGGAGTCCCCGGCGCCGAATGAGGAAGTCGTGGCCGCCCTCGTCTCGGTGGGCGATATCGCGGCGGTCACCTTCGAGGACGCGGTGCCGGAGCGGGCGGAGCCCGCCGCGCGGGGCCGCCAGATCCGCGTCGATCTTCGCCGGCTCGATGCGATGATGAAGCAGGTGGGCGAGCTCGTCGTGGCGCGGAACCGGCTGGTGGATCTCGCGATCCGGCGGGGCGATCCCGAGCTCGAGGCCACGGCCGAGCGCATCGCGCGCCTCGTCGGCGGGCTGCAGAGCGAAGTCATCCAGGCGCGCATGACGCCGGTGGGCGAGGTGTTCGACCGCTTCCCGCGCCTCGTGCGCGATCTGGGCCGCGACCTGGGCAAGCAGGTGCGCTTCGAGATGGAAGGCGAGGACATCGAGCTCGACCGCGCGGTGCTCGACGAGATCGGCGATCCGCTCCTGCACCTGATCCGGAACGCGATGGACCACGGCCTCGAGACGCCGGAGGTGCGCATCGCCGCGGGCAAGGCCCCCCAGGGGCGGCTCCTGCTCTCGGCCAGCCGCGAGCGGAACAGCGTGGCGATCCGCGTCTCGGACGACGGTCGCGGCATCGATCGCTCGGCGATCCTGGCCCGGGCGCGGCGCGACGGCATGGTCGACGCGGGCACCGACACCCTTACCGACGATCAGCTGCTCCGCGTGCTCGCCCGGCCCGGGTTCAGCACCGCGCGCACGGTGAGCGGCGTCTCCGGCCGCGGCGTCGGGGTCGACGTCGTGGCGACGCGGGTGCGCGCCCTGGGCGGCACGCTCGCGATCCAGACGGCGGAGGGGAAGGGCACGACCTTCGTGGTGCACGTCCCACTGACGCTCGCGATCGTGCGCGCGCTCCTGACCTCGATCGGGTCCGAGCGCTACGCGGTGCCGCTGGCCTACGTGGCCGAGACGGTCGAGTTCGATGCCCGCTCGGTGACGGCGGTGCGCGACCGCGAGGCGCTGGTGGTGCGCGACCGGGCGATCCCGACCGTCCACCTCCGCGATCTCGTCTCCATGAACGACGGGACGGCGCCGAAGTATCGCCCGTCGGTCATCCTGGAGATCGGCGAGCGGCGCGCCGCCCTCGTGGTGGACGCCCTGCTCGGCCAGCAGGACATCGTGGTGGAACCCTTCGACGCGCCGCGCGGCATGCCGTCGTTCTTCGGCGGCGCGACCATCCTGGCGGACGGCGCGCCGGCCCTGATTCTCGACGCCGCCGCCCTGCTGTAGAACGAGGAGCGCATGGAAGACGCCCGCGGGTTGAAGGAGCTGCAGCTCGACGCGCTGCGCGAAGTCGCGAACATCGGCGCCGGCCATGCCGCGACCGCGCTGTCGCAGATGACCAACCAGACGATCATGATCAGCGTCCCGGAGGTCAACGTGCGGCCGCTCGAGGAGGTGACCGACCTCGTCGGCAGCCCCGACGGCGTCATCGCCGCCGTGCTCATGCAGATGATGGGCGATCTCACGGGCCGTACCCTGGTGCTCTTCCCGGAGGCATCGGCCTTCCGGCTCTGCGACATTCTCCTCGGGCGCCCGCACGGGACCACGACCGAATTCGGCGTAATGGAGCAGTCCGGCCTCAAGGAAGTCGGCAATATCCTGGTGAGCGCCTACATGAATGCGCTCAGCGACTTCATGGGCATGATGCTCGTGCCGTCGGTGCCCGGTCTCGTCATCGACCTCGCCGGCGCCATCCTGACGACGACCTACCTCAACTTCGGCCACGAGCGCGACTTCGTCTTCTGCGTCGAGACGTCCTTCCACGTCGGCGGCGCGTCGGAGCGCCTGCAGGGACACTTCCTCCTCCTGCCGGACATGCCGTCGCTGCGCGCCATCTTCGACGCGATCCGCCTGCCGTAGGTCATGCCGGCCCCAGCGCTGTCCGAGCGCGACCTCGCGGCGCTCCGGTCCTTCGCCACCCGAATCGACCCGTCCGATGCCGGCGCCCACAACAATCTCGGCGTCCTCTATTACCAGAAGGGCCTCATCCCCGAGGCGGTGGCCGCGTTCGGCCGCGCACTCGAGCTGGATCCGCGCATGCAGGTGGCGCAGACCAATCTCGAGCTCGCCTACCGGGAGAACGGCCATTACGACCGCCGCGTGGCCGAGCTGGGCGAGCGGCTCCGGCAGGCACCGCACGACACGGCGGCCCGCTGGGAGCTCGGCCGCGCCTATGCCGCGCTGGGGCACCATGACGAGGCGGTGCGCGAGTTCGAGTCGCTGGTCGCCGCGGAGCCGGGCAACGCCGGCGCGCTCGTGCAGCTGGGCATGGCCGAGAAGGCGCGGGGCAACATCGAGCGCGCGGTGGACTGGTTCCGGGGGGCCTGCGAACGGGATCCGGACAGCCCCGTCGCCTTCTTCGCCTACGGCGAAGCGCTGTACAACCGCGGGCTCAACGAGCCGGCGCTGACGGCGCTCCGGGCGGCGATCGCACGGAATCCGGACTATGCCGACGCCCACTACCTCCTCGCCTTCGTCTACGGCGACATGGGCGACCACGACGCCGCCCGCGCGGCCGCGAAGCGGGCGATCGCGCTCAACCCCCTCCTCGCGCGGGCGCAGGCCAACCTCGCGCTCGGCGAACGCACGCCGGCCGCGCGGCCCGCGCCGCCGGCTGCGCCTGGCATCGTGCCGCAGGGCGCGCTGGCCCACTTCACCCTGGGGCTCGCCTTCCGGCAGAAGGGCTACTACAGCGAGGCGCTCCGCGAGTATCGCCTCGCGCTCGAGGCGGGCGAGGATCGGCGGCATGCGCTGCAGGCGATGGCGGAGGTGGAGCTGCTCCGGCGCGACCTCCCCGCCGCACTCGAGCTGTACGACGGCCTCGTGGCGCAGTATCCCGACGCGCCGAAGCTCTGGAACGAGCGCGGCGTGTGCCTGCATCAGACGGGCCGCCTGGACGATGCCGCCGCGTCCTACGGCCGCGCGGTCGATCTCGATCCCGCGTATGCCCTCGCGTGGAACAACCTGGGCGTCATCCGCGCCCGCGATCCGCAGGATGCCGGGGCGCTGGAGGCGTTTCGCCGCGCCACGCACGGCCCGCGCGCCCCGCTCACGGCGCGGCTCAACCTCGCCCTCCTCCACTTCCAGCGGCGCGAGATCGATCGCGCGCTCGAGGGATACCGGGGGATTCTGGCGGAGCAGCCGGCCAGCGCCGTCGCGTGGAACGGAGTCGGACTCGTGCTGGTCGAGCTGCGGCGCTACGCGGATGCCCGGAACGCCTTTGCGCGCGCGGTGGAGGCCGAGCCGGGTCTCGCGGCCGCCCACTACAACCTGAGCTTTGCGTTGAGCCAGCTGGGCGACTTCGACGGCGCGCTCCGCGCGACCAAGCGCGCCCTCGAGCTGGAGCCGTTCTACGTGCCGCAGAAGTACGTCCTCGCGATCGACCTCCAGTACGAGGATCCCTCGATCGCCATCGCGCCGGCGCTCCGGACCGACGTGGGCACCGCGGCGCTCGACGGCGCGTTCTCCTTCGATCCCGCCGCGCTCGAAACCCTGTTCGACGATCTCGCGCCGGCCCCCCGCGAGTCCGTCGTCGAGCCCCCCGAGGATGCCCTCGGGCTCGCGCGCGATTTCATCGCCAAGGGACTGCTCGAGCTCGCGACCGCGGAGCTCGAGCGCGCCCGCGGCCGCGGCGTGAGTCCCGCCCGCGCGGCGGCGCTCTGGGGCGACATCTTCGCGCGGCGCGGCCTGCACGGCGAGGCACTGGAGCGCTACCGCGAAGCGCGCATGGCCGATGCCGCGAGCAGCGCCGCCGCGCTCGGCGAGGTTCGCGCGCTCCTGGCGCTCGGCCAGACGGCGGACGCCGGCGAGCTCACTGCCGAGCTTGTCGCGCGGCTGCCGGCCGACGCGGAGGTGCTGTTCGCGCGGGCCCGCGCGCTGGAGGCGACGGGCGATCTCACCGGCGCCATGGCCGCGATCCGGTCGGCGCAGGCGGCCGCGCCGGGCCGACCCGACCTCCACCAGCAGCAGGCGCTCATCGCCGCCGCGCTCGGTGACACCGCCGCGGCGCTCGAGGCGTGTCAGGTGGCGCTCCGCCTCGACGGCTCGCTGGTGCAGGTGTGGCACGAGCTGGGCCGTCTCGAGGAAGCGCGCGAGAACTGGAGCGCCGCGCGCGCAGCGTACCAGCGCTCGCTCGAGCTGCTGCCGACCTTCATCGCGCCGGGGCTCGCTCTCGCCGACCTGGCCCGACGGGTCGAGTCGCCCGCCGCCGCCCTGGACGTCCTGATCGGGCTCCTCTCGGCCGACCCGTACGAGCTCGAGGCGCTGACGCTGCTTGGCCGGGTGCTGCTCGAGGATGGACGCCCGGCCCAGGCGCTCGAGGCGCTCGACCGGGTGCTGCGCTTCGACCCCGATCACGCCGGCGCGCTCTTCTACCGCGGCGCGGCGCTCGCCCGGGACCGGCAGTTCCGCGAGGCGGTCGCCGCGTGGGACCGGGTCGTGCAGCTCGCGCCGACGGGGGACCTCGCGGCCCAGGCCCGGACCCGCGCGCGGTCCGCGCGCGATCTCGAGCACATCCTCGCCCCGGCCGGGTGATCGATGCCAATCGAGGGCCCGCTCAAGGAGCTGTCGATCCACGACGTCTTCCAGCTGCTGGATCTGGCGAGGAAGACGGGGACGCTGCGCGTCACGTCGGATCTGCGCCAGAATGCGGGCGTCGTGCACTTCGACCGCGGCGCGGTGGTCGGCGCGGAGATCCGGAGCAATCCGCATCTCCTGGGCACACTGCTGCTCCGGAGCGGCAAGCTGAGCGAGGCCGATTTCACCCGCGCCTGCGCGATGCAGACGGCGGGCGACGGCCGGCGGCTCGGCGCCATCCTCCTCGACATCGGCGCGGTGGCACGGCGCGACCTCGAGCGACAGGTCCGGGCGCAGGTCGAGGAAGTGGTCTTCGAGCTGATGAACTGGTCGGAAGGGTACTTCTCCTTCAGCGACGAGGACGGAACCGGCGTCGGTGGCACGGTGGTCCGCATCCCGACGGAAGCGCTCCTCATGGAGGCCGCGCGCCGGATCGACGAGTGGGCCCGCATCGAGGCGCGCGTGCCGCATCTCGGCGTCATCCCGGCGCTGGTGCCGCCGGAGGCCGGCGGAACGACGCGGCTCGACCTGCTGCCGGCGGAGTGGCAGGTGCTCGCGGCGGTGGACGGCACGCGTGACGTGCGCTCGCTCGCCGCGGCGCTGGGCCGCTCCGAGTTCGACGTCGCGCGCACGCTGTTCGGCCTGGCGTCGGCGGGGGTGGTGGTGCTCGATGATCCCCGGGCGCGGACGGCGGCAGCCGGAATCGGCGGCGAGCTCGCGGAGCTCCTCACGCGGGCGCGGGCCGCGCTCGCCGGGGGCGACACCGACGCGGCCCGCCTGGCCGCGCAGGACGTCATCGCGGCGCGGCCCGATCATGCGGAGGGCCACCTGATGCTCGGTCGCGCGCTGCTCGCCGGCGGCCAGTCTGCCGACGCGGCGGCGGCGCTGGAGGAGGCGCTGCGGCTCGATCCCCAGCTGGCGCCGGCGCGGCGCATCCTGGGAGTGAGTCAGGCGGCGGACGGACAGCTCGAGCGCGCGCTCGAAAGCTGGGACGCCTGGAGCCGGCTCGACAGCCGGCCGCCGGCCGAGGACGCACTCGGGGGGACGGTGTCGCGGCTCCGCGCGGCCGCCGTGACCCTGCTGGAGGGAATCCGGTCCGCCCATGAATGATGATGTGCGCGCACTGACATCCGAGCTCGCCCGGGATCCGGGCAGCCTCGTCTTCCTGGACCTCGCCGAGGTGCTGCGGCGGCGCGGCCAGCTCGACGCGGCACTCACCGTCGCGGCGAGCGGCCTCGCTCGGTACCCCGCGCTGGCCGACGCCCACGCGCTCCACGCCCGGATCCTGGCGGAGCGCGGCGACGGCGACGGGGCCTTCGACGGCTGGATGAACGCGCTCCAGCTCGAGCCAGCGCATCAGGCGGCGCATCGCGGGCTCGGCTTCCTGTACTATCGCGCGGGCGACCTCGCGCGGGCGCTCCGGCACCTCGAGTTCGCGGCCCAGGCGGCTCCGGAGGACGCGGGACTTCGCGCGGCGATCGAGCGGGTGCGCGTCGCGGCCGCCCCGGCGCCGGCGGAGGCATTGGCCGGGGGAACGGCGGCCGGTGAAGTCGTGGCCGAGGCCGCACCCGCGCCCACATCGCGCGCGATTCCGTTCGCCATCGACTCGGGGTCCGGCACGTCGTCCGAGAGCGAGCTCTTCGCGGGGCTGGACGGCGCGCGCGACGGGCTTTTGCTGCTCGATCAGCACGGGCTCAGGCTGGGAGGCGCGCTGCGGAACGAGGATGGGGCGGATGTCTCCGATGCCGTCGCCGCGCACCTGGCCGGGGTATCGCGTGAAGCGGCGCGGGCCGCGCGGCTGCTTGGGCTCGGCGAGTGGCAGAGTCTGGGCGTGGAGTGCGAGGACGGCAACGCCCATCTGGTGGCGCCCACCGCCGAGACCGTGCTGCTCACCGTGCGCGACGTCTCGGTCCCGGCCGGCCGGCTCGGGCTCGTGGCCGAGCGGGCGGCGCAGGCGGCGCGGCGCTGGCTGGAGCGTGTCGCGTGAGCGGCGCTGACCACGCCCTCCGGCGCGTGAGCGCGGTGCGCGGGGTGCGGGGCGCCATGCTCGTCTCGGCGCCCGACGGCCTGGTCATCTCCGAGTCGTCGATGGAGGATGTCGACGGCCGTGCGATCGCGGCGCTGGCCGCCAGCCTCGCCGGCCGGCTCCGCCGCGCGGCGGCGAGCGCGGGTCTCGGCCGGCCGACCGTGATTCAGCTCCGCGGGGAGACGGGCACGCTCCTCGCCGTGCCCGCCGGCGACGAGCTCCTCGTCGTCGCCGTCGGCGACCGGGAAACCAACCTCGGCCTCGCGCGCCTCGAGCTGCTCGAGGCGGCCCGGGGGATCGCCTGATGCGCGTGCTCGAAAGCTGGGTGAGCGGGCCGCTGAGCCGGTTCCTCGACGAATCGGCCGCGCGGCTCGTCCTCCTCATGACGTCATCAGGGCAGGTCGTGGCGCAGCACGGCTTCACGCGCTCGGTCGACGTGATGTCCGCCGCCGCGCTCGGCGCCGGCATCATGGCATCGACCGGCGAGCTGGCGCACCTCATGGGCTCGCCCCGCTTCGGGGCGCTCGTCCATCAGGGCACGGAGCAGGGGCTGATGCTCTCGGGCTTCGAGACGCCGCGCGGCCGCTGGATCGGACTCGTCGCGTTCGGTCCCGAATCATCCGTCGGCATCGTCCAGCTCTTCTTTCAGCAGTTTACCGACGAGATCGCGGCCGCGGCTCCGCCGGAGGAGCCGCGCGGTCCCGTCCTGGCGGAGAATTTCGAGCACGAGCTCAACGCCAGTCTTCGCGCGCTCTTCGGACGGTAGCCATGTCGCTCGTCAACTTCACCGCCCGCGAGATCACCTGCAAGATCGTCTACTACGGACCGGGACGGTCGGGCAAGACGACCAATCTGCAGTACGTGTTCGGCCGGGTGCCGGAGACGCGACGCGGCCGCATGGTGTCGCTCGCGACGCATGGCGACCGCACGCTGTTCTTCGATTTTCTTCCCATCGAGCTGGGCTCCATCTCCGGGTTCACGACCCGCTTCCAGCTCTACACCGTGCCGGGTCAGAGCTACTACAACGCGACGCGGAAGCTCGTGCTCCAGGGCGCCGACGGCGTCGTGTTCGTCGCCGACAGCCAGGCGCGGCGGTTCGACGACAATATCGAGAGCCTCCAGAATCTCCAGGAGAATCTGCTGGAGCAGGGCGTGGACGTGCGGCAGATGCCGATCGTCTTCCAGTACAACAAGCAGGACCTGCCGCGGGATCTCGTGCTCGCCCGCGAGGACCTCGATGACGCCCTCAACTTCCGCGGCGTCGAGAGCTTCCCGGCCGATGCGCTGCACGGCAGCGGCGTCTTCGAGACGCTCAAGGGGATCTCGGAGCTGGTGCTGCGGAAGCTCGCCGTCGGGGGGCCCGCCGCGTGACCGGGCTCAACCCGCAGTTCCGCTTCGACACGCTCGTGGTGGGCGCCGCCAACCGCCTCGCGGCGACCGCGGCGCGCACCGTGGCCGAGGCGCCGGGAACGGTCTACAACCCGCTCTTCATCTATGCGCGGCCGGGGCTCGGCAAGACGCACCTCCTGATGGCGATGGGCCACGCGGCCGCCGGCATCGACCCGCGCCTCGCGGTCGAATATCTCACGGCCGATGCCTTCCTCGAATCGTTCGCGGCGGCGGTCGCCGGCGGCCAGGGCGAGGCGCACCGCCGGCGCTTCGCGGACGTCGGGCTCCTGCTGCTCGATGACGTCCAGTTCCTGAGCCAGCGGCGAGAGGCGCAGGCCGAGCTCATCCGCCTCGTCGACGCGCTGCAGGCGGCGGGCCGGCAGATCGTGCTGACCAGCGACCGGCCGCCGGGGGAAATCGAAGGGCTCGACGAGCGCCTGATCCGGCGGTTCGCGGGCGGCCTCGTCATCGACATCCTCGCGCCCGACTACGAGACGCGCGTCGCCATTCTCCGCCGGCGGGCCGAGGAGCGCGGGACGGCCTTCGCGCCTGGCGTGCTGGAGGCCGCGGCATCGGCCGGCAGCGAGAGCGTCCGCGAGCTGATCGGTGCGCTCCACCGCCTCATCGCCTTCCAGGCGGCGAGCGATGCGCCGCTCGACGCGATGCAGGCGGCCCTGCTGCTCGGGAGCTCCGAGGCCGCCGGCGTGGCCGAGGACGGACCGCCGCTCGCCGATGAGCCGCCCGGGGACGAGGAGCAGCTTCCGGAGCCGGCGATCGACGCTCCGCCGCGCGACGAGTTTGCCGACTTCCTCTCCGAGGTCTCGGCGACGGTCAGCCAGCAGGTCGAGTCGTGGCGCGCCCGCGTGGCCGAGGCCGTGCTCCGGTGGGAGGGCGAAGGGTACCGGACGGCGCGGCTCGAGCGGCTGCTGGCGGAGGAGATCGTCGCCGATCCGCACACCTCGCTCGACGCCTTTGCGCAGGACATCGAGCGGCTGCGCGCGATCGGCGCCGAGCTGGCCGAGACCGCGCCCGCGCTCTCGGGCTCGGCCGAGCTCTTCGATCCGGACAACGTGGCCGCCGCCGAAGCCCTCCTCGAGCGCGCGCGCCAGGGGGCGAATCCGCCGCCGGCTCCGTCGCCGCACTGGCGCCTCGAGAGCTTCCTCGAGGGCGCATCGAATCGGATCGCGGTGCGGGCCGCGCACTCGGTCGCCACCGACGGGGCGGGGCGCTACAACCCGTTCGTGATCGTCGGCGCGAGCGGAGTGGGGAAGACCCACCTCCTCCACGGGCTCGGCAACGCGCTGGCGGCGCGGGGCGGGGTGGTCGCGTGCCTCGGCGCCCACGAGTTCGTGGACGAGCTGATCGACGCCATCGATCGCGATGCGACCGCCTCGTGGCGCGCGCGCTATCGCGGGGTGGACGCCTTTCTCCTCGACGACGTGCACGTCGTGGCGGGGAAGGATCGGACGCAGGATGAGCTGTTTCTGCTGTTCAACCTGCTGCTCGAGAGCGGCAGGCAGATGGCGTTCACGTCCGCGGTCCCGCTCGCCGACATGCAGGGCATCGAGCCCCGGCTCCTCACCCGGCTCGAGGGCGGCCTGGTCGTCGAGCTGCCCGCTCCCGACCGCGCGCTTCGCCAGGTGGCGATCGAGCGGCTGCTCGCCGCGCGCCTCGACGGCGTGGATCCCGAGCTGGCGGGATACATCGCGGCGCGGCCCGCCGATTCGATGCGCAGCGCCCTGGGGCTCGTCCAGCGCGTGCTCAACGCGGCCGAAGTCCAGCAGGTGCACCCGACGGCCGCGCTCGCGCGCGAGGTGCTGGAGGGCGCGATCGTCCGCGCTCCGCGGCGGGCCGCGGCGCGGGTGAGCGGCGTGCTGGCGCCGACGGCCGGCGGCATCCGAAGCCGGGAGAAGATGGTGTGGGAGTGGCCCGACGTCGCGGCGCGCCTGATCGAGGAGTGGCGCTGATGGCGATCAAGGGCAGCCTCAGGGAGGCGAGTCTTCCCGACGTGATCCAGCTGCTGACGCTGGGACGGCGGTCGGGGTGCCTCGCGGTCGCCGACCGCGAGAGCTTCGGCTACATCTACTTCGACGAGGGGCGGATCACCTACGCGTCGATCGTCAACCGCCGCGACCGGCTCGGCGACATGCTGGTCAAGAACGGCCGCATCAGCGCGGCGCAGCTCGACGAAGCGATCGCGCGGCAGGGCACCGACCGCGGCCGCCGCATCGGCGAGATCCTGGTCGAGACGGGCGCCCTCGCCCGCGCGGAGCTCGAGGACTACATCCGGCTCCAGATCGAGGAGGCGGTCTACTACCTGTTCACCTGGTCGTCCGGCACCTTCAACTTCGAAGCGGGCGTCCGGCCGGAGGGGCAGGACTTCCTGGTGCAGCTCAACCCGGAGTCGCTGCTGCTCGAGGGCGCCAGGCGCGTGGACGAGTGGAGTCTGATCAGCAAGAAGATCCCGTCCTTCGACCTCATCTTCGCCGTGGACCGCTCGCACATGGACGCGGCGGACGTCACGCTCTCGGCGGCGCAGCAGCGACTCCTCACGCTGCTCGACGGGACCCGGGACGTGCAGCAGGTGGTCGAGGACTCGGGACTGGTGGAATTCGAGGTCGGGAAGGCGCTCTACGGGCTGATCACGGCCGGCTTTGCGCACCGCACGGGCTCGTCGGTCTCGGCGGCCGCGCCGAAGGTGAACGATGCCCGGATCGAGGAGCATCGCAATCTCGGCATCGCCTTCTACAAGGCGGCCATGCTGGATGAGGCAGAGCGCGAGTTCCGCCGCGTCGCCGACCTGCGGCCCTCCGAGGGGACGGCGCCGTTCCATCTCGGGCTCATCGCCCTCCGCCAGGCGCGCTGGGAGGACGCCGCGGCGTCGTTCCGCCTGGCGGTGGAACGCGGGGGTCCCCGGCCGGCGGCGTTGCACAACCTGGCGTATGCGCTGGAGCAGGCGGGACGGCTGGACGAAGCCGAAGCCGCATACGGCGAGGCGGCGGGGCGGGGACGGGATGATGCCCGTATCCTGATCGGCTGGGGAATCACCGCGCTCCGGCGGGATGATTTTCCCGCGGCGCGCGAGCGACTGGGGCGCGCGCGCGGGCTGAACGGCGACCGCCCGCTTCCCGCGCTCTGGTACTGGGCCATGACCCTGGCCGCCGCCGCGGACGGCGACAACGACGCCGCGCTCGAGACGGCGAGGGCCGGCCTGGACGCCTGGCCCGCGAACGTGGTCCTCCGGAACAATCTCGCGGTGCTCCTCGAGGCCAGCGGCGACATCGCGGGCGCCGAGACGCTGCTGCGCGCGGCGCTCGCCGACGACCCCTCGCTTCCGCAGGTCTCGAAGAACCTCGCCGACCTGCTGTACCGGAGCGGCCGCTACGATGAGGCGCTCGACGCCTACGAGCGCGCGGCCAAGCTCGCGCCCGACCTCGGCGATGACCTCTACTTCAAGCTGGGCAACATCGCGTTCAAGCGCCGGGACCGTTTGCGGGCGCGCGAGAGCTGGGCCCGCGCGACCGCGCTCAATCCGGGCCACCAGCTCGCCCGCGCGAACCTCGACATGCTCGACGCCGCCTCATGACCGCCCTCGACGACGCGGGCCATGCCGCGCTCGCCCGCCGCATCGCCGACGCCGCCGGGCTCATGGGCGACGTCTACAAGGACAAGTGCCTCCGGCGCCGCATCGGCGTCCGCATGCGCGCGTGCGGGGTGCACACCCTCGAGGACTATCTGGCCGTGCTGCAGCGCGTCGCGGGCGAGGCGGAACGGCTCCGGGATACGCTCACGATCAACGTCACCCGCTTCTACCGGAACCCGGAGACGTGGGACGCCCTGGCGCGCTCCGCGCTCGCCCCGCTCTGGGCCGAACGCGAGGGGCGCCTCACCGTGTGGAGCGCCGGCTGCGCGTCGGGCGAAGAGCCCTATACCGTCGTGATGCTCGTCGCCGAGATCGCGCGCGCGGCCGCGCGCCCCGAGTGGCTGGGCCGACTGCACGTGGATGCCACCGACATCGATCGCGTGAGCCTGGAGCGCGCTGCCGCGGCCCGCTACCGCTCCGATGCCGCGGCGGACATGCCGGCGGCCGTCCGCGATCGCTACCTGGCAGCGGACGGCGATGACTTCGTCGTCCTTCCCGCGATCCGGCGTCCCGTCGCCATCCGCCGGCTCGACCTCGGCGGCGACCCGCCGCTCCGGGCGCGCTACGACTTCATTCTGTGCCGGAACGTGGTGATCTACTTCGATCGCGCCATGCAGGAGCGATTGTTCCAGACCTTCGCGGACTGCCTCGCGCCCGGCGGCATCCTCCTCCTCGGGAAGGTGGAGACGCTGCTGGGCCCGGCGCGGGATCGCTTTCAGCTCGTGGACGCCCGCGAGCGGATCTACCGGCGGACGGCATGAGCGAGATCATGGTACGGGTCGCGGATCTGGGCGTCGGCGGCGCCGAGGACGTCCTGGTGACGGTCGGCCTCGGAAGCTGCGTGGCCATCATCCTCCACGACGCGACCGCCCGGGTCGGCGGCATGGCGCACGTGCTGCTGCCGTCCCCCGCGCTGAGTCGGAGCGCGGACAATCCGGCCAAGTTTCCGCAGCTCGCGGTACCGCGGCTGGTCGAGCTCATGACGGCGCGCGGAGCGAGTGAAAAGCGGCTCGTCGCCCGCATCGCGGGCGGGGCCAGCATGTTCGCCAATCTGGCGCCGGCGGGCGCGATCCAGATGGGGGAGCGGAACGTCGTCGCCACGCGGCAGGCGCTGCAGGCGTCCAGCGTGCCGCTCCTGGCCGAGGCGGTGGGCGGCGACTTCGGCCGCACCGTCCGGTTCTTCGTGGCCGACGGACGGGTCGAGGTGTCCTCGGTGGCGCATGGCATCCAGCCCCTCTGACGCGACCTCGGTCCTGGTGGTGGACGACAGTCCGTTCTTCCGCCGGCTCCTCTCCGAGTCGATCGAGGCCTCGGGGGAATTCGCCGTCGTCGCGACGGCCCGGAACGGGCTCGACGCGGTGAAGAAGGTCCACCAGCACCAGCCCGACCTCGTGCTCATGGACCTCGAGATGCCGGAGCTGGATGGCCTCGGCGCGATCGGCTACATCATGTCGGAGGCGCCCCGGCCGATCGTGGTCGTGAGTGCGTATGCGGGGCCGGGGACCGCGGGCGCCATTCGCGCCCTGGAGCTCGGCGCGGTGGACCTCGTCGCCAAGGAGGACGACCGGAGCCTGCCGGCCCTGGAGCGGCTGGGCCATCGGGTCATCGCGGCGCTGCACGCGGCGCGCGCGGCCGACATCCACCGTCTGCCGGTGCTGGCCCGGCCGAGCCGCGGGGAGGCGCCGCCGGATATCCTCGCGACGCTGCCCGGCCGCGCGATCCGCTGCGCGGCGATCGCGGCGTCCACCGGCGGTCCCCGCGCGCTGGCCGAAGTCGTGCCGCGGATCGAGCGCGGAGCGGGGGCGGCGGTGGTCATCGTGCAGCACATGCCGCCGCGCTTCACGCGAAGCCTCGCCGAGCGCCTCGACAGCCAGAGCCGGCTCCGCGTCGTGGAGGCGGAGGACGGCACGCCGCTCCTGGCGGACACGGCCTACGTCGCGCCCGGCGATTTTCACATGACGGTCGTGCCGGGCGAAGGCGGCGCGGCCATCGCGCTCGACCGGCGGCCGCCGGTCTGGGGAGTGCGGCCCGCCGCGGATCCGCTGTTTCGCTCGGTCGCCGCCGTGTTCGGCACTCGCGCGGTGGGTGTCGTCCTGACCGGCCTCGGCCGGGACGGCGCCGACGGGCTCCGGTCGATCCACGATGCGGGTGGCCACGGACTGGCGCAGGACCGCGCGTCCGCCACCATCTTCGGCATGCCGCACGCGGCGGCCGAAGCGGGGGGCGCGGACGAGATCGTCGGCATCGCGGAGGTGGCGACGCGCATCAACACCCTGCTCGCCGCGGCGCCGCGCCGGTGAGCGACCGGAACGCGTTCCTCCTGGTCCGCGCGGGAGGCCGCATGGTCGGTCTGCCGCTCGAGCACCTGATCGCGGTGGCGGAGATCGGCGAGGTGCACGCGGTGCCGTCCCCGGAGCCGGCGATGCGGGGCGTGGCACGTCTGCGCGCCGAGACGATGCCGGTGCTTCACCTCGGCGCGCTGCTCTCGGGAACGGGCTTCCCGGCGGACCGGGGCCAGACGGGTGTGGTGGTGGAAGCGGACGGGCTCCATCTCTGTCTCGAGGTGGATGAGGCCGACGTGGTCTCGCGCGCGGCGATCATGCCGCTGCCGCCGGATGCGTCGCTGCCGTGGGCCCGCGGCGTCGCGCGCACCGCCGAGGGGCTGGTGCCTCTGCTCGATCTCACAGCACTCGGCGCGCGCCTGGCCGGGGGAGAACGCGACTCATGAACAGTGCCGACGACATCCAGGTAGTCACCTTCCGCGTCGGGCCGCAGGAATTCGCGCTCGACATCTCGCAGGTGGAGCGGATCCTCCGCTACGAGAAGCCGGCCGCGCTGCCGCGGGCGCCGGAGTTCCTCGAGGGCGTCGTGCGCTACGAGGGCACGGCGATTCCGGTGGTGGACCTCCGGAAGCGTCTCGAGCTCGAGGCCGCCATCACCGAGGCGACGCGTCTCATGGTGCTGAGTCTCGATGGCCAGCGCATCGGCATGCTGGTGGACCAGGTCCGGGAGGTGATCCGCGTGGACAGCACGACCATCACGGCGCCGCCGCCGATGGTCCGCGGTCTCGCGGCGAACTACATCGCCGGCATCATCACCGAGGGCGAGCGGACCGTGGTGCTGCTCAACGCGCTCCGGCTGCTGAGCTCGACCGAGCGGCAGGCGCTCCAGGCCGCCGTCTGATGACCGACGCCGCCTCGCTCACCGGCCCGCTCCGCGAGGAGTATCAGGCCATCGCCGGCCGGCTCGAGGCCGCGCGCGAGAGCGCCGAGCGCGACGAGGTCAAGCGCGAGATCATCGCCTTCTTCCGGAAGGTCGACGGCGCCCTCGGTGAGCTGGGCCAGCTGAAGGAGGACATCCGGGTGCTGGTCGAGCGGTACAAGCAGGCGCAGGCGGGCGCGGCGCCGGCCTTCACGAGCGCCCGGCCGGTGGTCCATGAGGATCACCTGGGCGCGTCGACGTTCATCGAGAAGGGGTGGAGTCTCATCTCGCTCGGAGACCACGCCGGCGCCATCCAGGCACTCACCCGCGCGCTCGAGCTGTCGCCGGGCGCGGTGGAGGCGCAGTCGCTGCTGGGCTGGGCCCAGATGCTGCACGAGGATTACGACGACGCGCTGGCGACCTTCTCGCGGGTGCTCATGCAGGAACCGGCCAACTCCCTCGCGCGTATCAACGTGGGGTACATCTGCCTCAAGAAGCGGATCTTCGGCGAGGCGATCGAGCATCTTTCCCGGGCCATCCGGCTCGACAACGATCGCAAGGCCACGCTGTACGCCCACTATTATCTGGGCCTGGTCTACGTGGAGCGCGAGATGTACGAGGACGCCGAGACGTTCTTCCGCAAGACGCTCGCGCTGGGCCCCAACCTGATCGAGGCGTGGTTTCAGCTGGGCCGCGCGCAGTGGCAGGCCGGCGACCGCGCCGGCGCGATCCAGGCGTGGACCGACGGCCAGCGCGCCAACAAGTTCAACCCGTGGGCCCGGCGCTGCGGCGAGCTGCTCGCCCTGGCGGAATCGGGCGGAGACATCCCGCGCAGCCGCTTCGCCTGATCGTCGCCCTCCTCGCACTCCAGACACCCGCTCACAGCACTCCGCGCGCGGTCCGGGTCGGCCGCGTCGTCGCGGTCGCCTGGCCGCCCCAGGTCGGCATGGCCGCGTCGCTCGCCGACGAGGCGGACCAGGCCTCCGTCTGGCCCGGCCTCGGGCGCCGCTCGGCCGGGCCCCTGCGGTTGATCCTCGTGCCCGACGAGGCGCGCTATCAGCAGCTCACCGGCGGGCGGGCTCCGTCGTGGGGAGCGGGGCTCGCCGTTCCCGGCGCGCATACCATCCTCATCCGCGCCGACGCCGGGGACCTCGCGGTCACGCTCCGCCACGAGCTCGCGCATCTGGTGCTCCACGACGCCATCCGCGTCCGGGTGCCGCGGTGGTTCGACGAGGGCTACGCCGCGTACGCCGCCGGCGAGTGGGACCGGATCGCCGCGCTTTCGCTCAATCTCTCGGTCGCACGGGGCGGGGTGCCCGACTTCGAGGCGCTGAACGGCGCGCTCCGGGGCGGCATCGGCGGCGCGGCGCCGGCGTATGCCCTCTCGATGTCCGCCGTGGCCCGGCTGGCGGAGCGGAACCCGACGCGGTCCCTCGGGCCGCTCCTCGACCGGCTCGCGGCGGGCGTGGAATTCCCGGACGCCGTCCGGGCCACGACGGGCTTCAACCTCGGGCAGTTCGAGCGGGACTGGGAGGGAACCATCCGGCGGCGGTACGGGTTGATTTCGTGGTTGGCTGCCGGGGGGTTGTGGGCGGTGATCGCGACACTCGTCATCGCGCTCGGCGGCGTCCGGCGGCGGGCAGACCGCCCCCGCCGCGCGGCGCTCGACGAAGGCTGGACGCTGCCGCCGGAAGATGAGACGGGGCCGGAACTTGACCGAACTCCATGACGGTGATAGCCTCTACCGCCATGCCCGAACCCAAAGCCACCGCTACGACCCGCCGGCCGCTCCTCGCGCGCCGCAATCTGCTGCTGCTCGGGGTCGCCGTACTGACGCTGGTGGCCGGCTACCTGATCCTGGACGCGGGACACGCCACGGCCGCCGCCGTGTTGCTGGTGGTGGGGTACTGCGTCCTCCTCCCCATCGGGATCGCGCTGTAGCGGGTGACCCCCCGCACCGCACGGCCCCGTTCCAGGGACTATGCTGCGGGTTGGCGCACAGCTGGCGGACCGGGCGAATAGCTCAGCTGGTTCAGAGCGCCTGCCTTACACGCAGGATGTCGGGGGTTCGAATCCCTCTTCGCCCATCCTTGCATGACACCCATCGTCGCGCGGGGCGCGACGCTTGCCGGCCGATCCTGTCTGGAGGACCTGCAATGCCTGTTCTGCGTTATGTCACATTCGCGGCTCTCGGCCTCGCCCTCGCGGCCCCGGCGTCGGCACAGGGCATTCCGCGCGGCAGCCGCATCTCGACCGCGGTCACCACGCGCGACCGACTGCTCGTCGCCAACCCCTACGTCTTCGCGCCTGCCGACTCCGCCTCCGCGGTCCACGTCGGCGACGTGATGCGGAAGCGGATGGACCGGGTGGCCGGCGCGGGCTACGCGGTGGTCCCGGACACCATCATGAACGCGGCCCTGATGCAGTTCGGCTTCCCCAGGGACGCGATCCTCAACGCCAACAACGCCCGCATCCTCGCGAAGAATCTGCCGGGGACGCGCGTCGTCGTCACCTCGACGATGCCGAAGGCGCCCGACGGGAGCCGCTCGATCGTGGCGCGGCTCACCGGCACGAACGACGACGCCGGCAGCACCATCCGCGTGCAGCAGGCCGCCGGCCAGCCGCTGGATGACCTGGGCGCCAGGGCGATCGATGCGCTGCAGCCCGCGGTGCGCTCGCTGGCCGACGCACGCGCCTGCATGGATCAGCGGATCGCCAACAAGTCCAAGGCGACCGAATCGGCGAACAAGGCCCTCAAGGTTCTGCCGAGCAACGGCCTGGCACATTTCTGCCTGGCGCTGATCGCCGACTCCAACAAGGCCCAGGGCGACAAGGTGCAGCACCTCGAGGCGGCGGTCGCCGGCGACTCGCTCAGCCTGGTCGCGCTGAACATGCTCGCGCAGGCGTACGAGCAGCGGGGCGATACGGCCAAGGCGGTCGCGACCCTCAAGCAGATCCTTCGCGCGGCGCCGACCGACCAGGAGCTGCGGCAGCGCGCCTTCCGCTACTTCCTGAGCTCGGGCAACACCGACGCCGCCATCCAGGTGGCCGACGAGGGCCTGGCCCTCGATCCGTCCAACTGGGATCTCTACGATCTCAAGAGCAACGCCTGCCTGTTCGCGGCCAAGTACAATTGCGCGGTCGAAGCCCTGGCCAAGGCGTACGAGACGGACTCCACCCGGGCGGACACGCTCTTCTTCGCCAAGATCTCGGCGGCGGCGGAGCAGCGGCTGGCCGACACGCTGCCGGTGGCGACCAGCGCCGACACCGCGACGTACGTGCGCTGGGCGCAGACCGCGTCGCACCGGTATCCGACCAACCTCACGCTGCTCCAGAACCTGAACAAGGCGTACTCCTATTCCGGTCAGGTGGACAGCAGCCTCGCGGTGACGCGCCGGCTCATGGCGGTGGACAGCAACAACGTGGTGCCGGCGCTGGCGGCGGCGCAGGCGCTCGTCACGGCCAAGCGGTTGCCGGAAGCCAAGCCCTACCTCGATTTCGCGCTCAGACGAGCCGCGTCGTCGCCTGATTCGGCCGACCTGCGGGCCAAGGCGGCGGGCATTCTCACCAACGCGGCGCTGCCGCTGATGCAGGCGACGCCACCGGACTTCAAGACCGCCGCCGACCTTCTCCGCCAGGGCGTGAAGGCCGCGCCGACGGCGCAGTTCATTCCGACGGCCAACTATCTCCTCGGCCTCGCGACGTTCTACCAGGTGCCCGACATCGACAAGCAGGCGGTGGCCCAGAAATCCTGCGACCTCGCCAAGCAGGAGGATGCGCTGCTGCGGGAGGCGCAGGCCGCCTTCACCATCGGCAAGACGGCCAAGCCCGACGATTCGGCCGCCAAGCTCGACCTGATCACGAAGTACCTGCCGCACAGCGCCTCGCTGCTCAAGGCGTACTGCCGCTGAGGGCTTCCTCCCCGGCGGGGCCGCATCTATATTGCGCGCCGTTGCCGGGGGCTGTAGCTCAGCTTGGTTAGAGTGCCGCACTGTCACTGCGGAGGTCGCGGGTTCGAGCCCCGTCAGCCCCGTTCGCACTGCCCGCCGCACCCCGTCCCCTCCGGACGGGGTGTTGCGTTTTGACCCACCGCGAGCCCAGAATGTCAGAGATCGACGCGCCCTTCCACGTGCCCGTGCTGCTCCGCGAGATCGCGGCCGCGGCGGCGAACGCGCGATGCGTGGTGGACGCCACGCTGGGCGATGGGGGCCACGCGGCGTCCTTCCTCGCGGCCGGGGCCGAGGTCCTTGGCATCGATCGTGATCCGTCGGCGATCGGCCGGGCGCGGGCGCGCCTCGGCGAGGAGCGGATCCGGTATCTCGAGTCGCCCTACGCCGCGCCGGCCGCGCTCGAGGCCGTGGCGCGGCTCGCGCCCGATTTCATCCTCCTCGATCTCGGCGTGTCCTCGCGGCAGCTCGACGAAACGTCGCGCGGCTTCACCTTCCGCCCCGGGGCGCCGCTCGACATGCGCATGGGAGGCGGCAGCTCGGCGGCGGATCTGCTCGCGGCTGCCGACGAAGCCGAGCTCGGGCGGATCTTCGCGGAGTACGGCGACGAGCGCCGGTCGCGCCGGCTCGCGCGCGAGATCGTCCGTCGTCGAGACCGGGCCCCCTTCGTGACGAGCGACGATCTCGTGAACGCGATCCGCGGGGCGCTCGGACCGTCCACCGGTCCCGGGGACTTTGCGCGGCTCTTTCAGGCCATCCGGATCGCGGTGAACGACGAGCTCGACGGACTTGCCCTGGCGCTCCCCGCCTTCCGCGACGCGCTCCGGCCGCGCGGTGTGCTCGCGGTCATCAGCTACCACTCGGGCGAGGACCGTCTGGTGAAGCATCTGTTCCGGCAGTGGGAGGGAGGATGCGTCTGTCCGCCCCGCCAGCCGATCTGTACCTGCTCGCCCATCCGGTACGGCCGTGCGGAGCCACGGAAGCCGGTGCTGCCCGGTGCCGATGAATCGCGGGACAACGTGAGGGCACGGAGCGCCAAACTGCGAACCTTCCGGCGGGATGATCACTCTTAAGGGCCGCCACTGGGTGCTGCTCTGGCTCGGCCTCTTCCTGGTCGTGGCCGGCATCGTCGCCACGCGCCAGCTCAAGGCCTACGGCCTGGCGACGCAGCTCGGCCAGCTGCGCGACCGGCATCGTACGCTCGATGCTCTGCGCGCCGAGCTCGAGCGCGACATCAGCGAGGCGTCGAGCCGGCGTGTGCTCCTCCCGCGCGCCGAATCCCTCGGCCTGCATGTTCCCACCGACGCCGAGGAAGCAGCCATCGTGCTGCCCGGCTCGGGCAGCGGGTCGCGCTGATGCCCCGGCCCGCTGCGCGGATCGCGTTCATCCAGGCGGTGCTCGCGCTCGCGGTCATCGCGGTGCTGCTCCGGAGCGCGAAGCTGCAGATCCTGGATGGCCGGAAGCTCGCCGCCGAGGCGGTGCGCCAGCGCACGCAGCGGGTGCAGCTGCCCGCGGCGCGCGGCGTGATCGCCGATCGCGCCGGCGTGCGCCTCGCCGACACCCGCGAGTCCTACCACGTCGGCATCGCGCCGAACGAGATCGAGAGCCCGCACGAGATCGCCACGCTGGTCACGCGCTCGCTGGACCGGACCAACATGACGCAGGCGGTCCTCGAGCGCCGCCTCCGTACCAGCGACGCGTACGTGTCCTTCTGGGGCCCCTACTCCGCGACCCAGGTCGATCAGCTTCGCACCCGGCGCGGTGTCCACCTCGAGACCAACCCGCAACGGATCTATCCGGCGCCCGACCTCGCCCGCGGTGCCATCGGGGCGGTCGACGCCGACACCGGACGCTCGGGCATGGAGCGGATGCTCGATTCGCTCCTCCGGGGCGTGCCCGGCGAGGAAGTGAATCTCCGGGA
>JAICUF010000183.1 GCA_025935995.1 Gemmatimonadales bacterium | reverse complement strand
TCTTCGAGGAGGTGGACGGCGAGAAGCGGCCCAAGAACATCATCGAGAAGGAAGTCTACCTGGGCGAGCTGCCCATCATGACGCCGCTCGGGACGTTCGTGATCAACGGCGCCGAGCGCGTGGTGGTGAGCCAGCTGCACCGCTCGCCGGGCGTGGTGTTCGAGGAGGACACGCACCCCAACGGCCAGCGGCTGTTCAGCGCGCGCATCATCCCGTTCCGCGGCTCGTGGGTCGAGTTCACGATCGACATCCACGACGTGATCTACGTCCACATCGACAAGAAGAAGAAGTTCCCGGCCACGGCGCTGCTCCGGGCCTTCGGCCACGGGAACAACACGGACATCCTCCGGCTCTTCTTCGCCACGAAGGACCTGGGCATCGGCGGGAAGCTCGAGGGCCGGCAGGAGCGGCGCGAGGTCGTGGGCTCGATCCTCGCCGAGGATGTGCCCAACCCCGAGGATCCGCGCGGCACGCCGCTCGGCGTGGTGGGTGACGAGCTCACGGCGGAGCGCATCAACGAGATGCGTCCCAAGGGCGTCAAGAGCGTCCGCGTCTTCGCCGGCTACACGGCGCTCGATCTCCGCGACGAGGAGCAGCCGATCTCGAACCGCGACCGGCACAACCACGTCCTCGCCTTCGACGTGGCCGACCCCGAGACCGGCGAGATCCTCGCCGAGCGCGGCGCCGAGCTCACCGACACCCTCCGGAAGCGGCTGGTCAAGGCGGGCGCCCACAAGGTCGAGGTGCTGCTGCCGGCGGGACGCTCCGAGTCGCCGCTCATCAAGAACACCCTGGCCAAGGATCCGACCCACTCGGAGGCCGAGGCGCTGGAGCAGATCTACGCCCTGCTCCGGCCGGGCGACGCGCCCAACCTGGAGACGGCGCGCCAGCAGCTGCAGAAGCTCTTCTTCAACCCGAAGCGCTACGACCTCGGGCGCGTGGGTCGCTACAAGATCAACCAGCGGCTCAAGACGCGGATCGACGCGAACCACACCGTCCTCACCGAAGAGGACTTCATCGCGATCATCCGCTACCTGATCGACCTGCACGACGGCCGCGGCTTCACCGACGACATCGACCACCTCGGCAACCGCCGGATCCGGTCGGTGGGCGAGCTGATCGCCAACCAGTTCTCGGTTGGCCTCTCGCGCATGGCGCGACTGGTCAAGGAGCGAATGAGCATCAACTCCGACCCGGAGAAGATCTCACTCGACGACCTGGTCAACGCTCGCACGGTCTCCGCCGTGATCCAGGCGTTCTTCGGGAGCTCGCAGCTCTCGCAGTTCATGGACCAGACCAACCCGCTGGCCGAGCTGACCAACAAGCGGCGGCTCTCGGCGCTGGGCCCGGGCGGCCTCACGCGCGAGCGCGCGGGCTTCGAGGTCCGCGACGTGCACTACTCGCAGTACGGCCGCATGTGCCCGATCGAGACGCCGGAAGGCCCCAACATCGGCCTCATCACGTCGCTCTCGACCTACGCGCGCATCAACGACCTCGGCTTCATCGAGACGCCGTACCGCGTAGTGAAGAACGGCCAGGTCACCAACGACATCCGGTGGCTCTCGGCCAGCGAGGAGGAGGACTACCCGGTGGCGCAGGCCAACGCGCTGCTGGACGAGCATGGCCGGTTCACGGAGCAGCTGGTGCTCTGCCGCCGGGGCGACGACTACCCGCTCCTGCCGCCCGACCGGATCGACTTCATGGACGTGGCGCCCGAGCAGCTCGTCTCCATCGCCGCGGCGCTGATCCCGTTCCTGGAGCATGACGACGCCAATCGCGCGCTCATGGGCTCCAACATGCAGCGGCAGAGCGTGCCCCTCCTCTTCCCCCAGGCGCCGCTGGTGGGCACCGGGCTCGAGGAGAAGGTGGCGCGCGACTCCGGCGCCGTGATCGTGGCGCGCCGGGCCGGCACGGTGACCCGCGTGACCGCCGACGAGATCATCGTCGACGCCGGCGGCAACGGCGCCAAGCTGGGCGACCAGCCGCTCGCGCGGCTCAACCAGCACGACCGCTACCGGGTCAAGAAGTTCTGGCGCACCAACCAGGACACCGCCATCAACCAGCGGCCGCTGGTGCAGCTGGGCCAGACGGTCGCCGCGGGGCAGATCATCGCGGACGGCGCCGCCACCGAGGGCGGCGAGCTGGCGCTTGGCAGCAACGTGCTGGTGGCGTTCATGCCGTGGTACGGGCACAACTTCGAGGACGCCATCGTCCTCTCCGAGCGGCTGGTGAAGGACGACGTCTACTCGTCGATCCACATCCAGGAGCTCGAGCTGCACGTCCGCGACACCAAGCGCGGCCAGGAGGAGATCACGCGCGAGATCCCCAACGTCTCCGACGAGGCGGTGGTGGACCTCGACGAGCGCGGCATCGTCCGGATCGGCGCCCACGTGAAGCCGGGCGACATCCTCGTCGGCAAGATCACGCCGAAGGGCGAGACGGAGCTGTCGCCGGAAGAGAAGCTGCTGACGGCCATCTTCGGCGAGAAGGCCAAGGACGTGAAGGACTCGTCGCTCAAGGTGCCGCCCGGGATGGCCGGCGTCGTCATCGACGTGAAGATCTTCAGCCGGGTCGAGGACCAGGTCGTCGAGAAGGACCGCGGCGAGCGGATCGGCGAGGTGCGCCGGGTGGAGAACGACGAGAAGGCGCGCATCTCGACGGTGATGTACGAGGAGCTCCGCCAGCTCCTCGCGGGCCAGGAAGTGGCGCTCATGCTCAAGGCCGGCACCGTGGAGGAGTTCCTCCCCGCCGGCACGAAGCTCTCGGCGGCGCAGGTGGCCGATCTCGATCCGGGCGAGGTGGACCTCAAGACCCTCCGCGTGGCCAACAAGGCGGCCAACGAGCGGATCCGCGCGGCCATCGACATGGCGGCGCGCGAGCGGGCCAAGGTCGAGGAGAAGGCGGAAGACCAGATCGACAAGATCCTCCAGCCGGACGAGCTGCCCCCGGGCGTCATCCAGCTGGTGAAGGTGTACATGGCCGAGAAGCGGAAGGTCTCGGTCGGCGACAAGATGGCGGGCCGCCACGGCAACAAGGGCATCGTCGCCCGGATCGTGCCGGAGGA
>JAICUF010000018.1 GCA_025935995.1 Gemmatimonadales bacterium | reverse complement strand
GAGGAAGAGGCCCAGCAGCCGGAGCTTGGACGCCGTCCGGTCGGCGATCGTGCCGAGGAGCGGCGCCGTGACCGCGATGATGGCGAGGCCGATGGTGGTGGCGATGCTGAAGCGGGCGGTGGCGGCGGTGCGCGCCATGCCGGACGCCGCGACGGCGGAGAAGAAGATGGGGAAGATGGCCGTGACCACCACGACCATCATGGCGGAGTTGGCCCAGTCGTACATCGCCCAGGCGCGGAGCTCGGCGCGGTCGAGGCCCAGGCGTGCCAGGAGCCCGGTGGGTCGGTTCGGCATCGGGGGAATGTCGTGCCGGCCCGCCTCAGGCGCCAGCGGGCGCCTTCCGGAGCGAGAGCCCGATCGCCGTCGCGAGCGTGCCGATGATCACGCCGAGTGAGAGCAGGATCGGCACATGGACCCACGCGGTCGCCACCATCTTGAGCCCGACGAAGACGAGGATGAAGGCGACGCCGGCCTTGAGGTAGACGAACCGGTCCATCGCGCCAGCCAGCACGAAGAAGAGGGCCCGGAGCCCGAGGATCGCGAAGATGTTGGAGCTGTAGACCAGAAACGGGTCGCGCGTGACGGCGAAGATCGCCGGGATGCTGTCGATCGCGAAGACGAGATCGGTCCACTCGATCACGAGGAGGACGAGGAACAGCGGCGTGGCCCGGAGCGCCCCCCGCTCGACCCGGGTGAAGAACTTCTGCCCGTCGTGATGTTCCGTGAAGGGCAGGAAGCGCCGCGCGAGCCGGGCGACCACGTTCCGGGCCGGGTCGATCGTGTCCTCGTCCCTGGTCCGCGCCATCCGGATCCCCGTGAGCACCAGCACGCCGCCGAAGACGTAGATGATCCACGAGAATCGCTGAAGCAGTGCCGCGCCGAGCATGATCATCGCGAGCCGCATCACGATGGCGCCGAGGATGCCCCACTTGAGGACGCGGGGCTGATACTTCGCGGGGACGGCGAAGTACTGGAAGACGAGGATGAAGACGAAGAGGTTGTCGACGCTCAGGCTGAGCTCGATCAGATACCCGGTGTAGAACTCGAGCGCGTGGTGGGCCCCCTCCCGCGACATGAGGAAGAGCCCGAAGAGGAGGGCCAGCGCCACGAGAATGCCGCTCCACGTGAGCGCCTCCTTCGGCGCGAGCACGTGGGAGCGGCGGTTGAGCACGAAGAGGTCGAGTGCCAGGAGCACCGCGACCAGGATCGAGAAGCCGATCCAGACGACCGGCGGGTGAACGCCCACCTAGCGGCCGGCCGCCATCGCCTCGAGGCGTGCGACCCGCTCGGCCGTCGGCGGATGGGTGCTGAAGAGCCGGCCGATGCCGCCCCCGTACGCGGCGAGCGGGTTCACCTGCGCGAGCGGGGCCGCCGCCGGGGCCACTTGCATCGGAATCTGGTGGGCCATGGTGTCGAGGCGCGTGAGCGCCCGCGCCAGCGGGAGCGGCCGGCCGGCGATCTCGGCGCCGACGCGGTCGGCCTCGAACTCCCGCTGGCGCGAGATGGCGAACTGGATGAGCATCGCGCCGATCGGGCCCAGCAGCGCGAGCGCCAGCTGCGCCATCGGGTGGCCGCCATCGTCGTCGCCCCCGCCGAAGAGCAACAGATAAGGCAGGTTCGAGATCGCGCCGGCCATCCCCGCGGCGATGGTGCTGGTCAGCATGTCCCGATTCTTCACGTGGGCCAGCTCGTGGGCAATCACTCCCTCGAGCTCCTCGGCGGGCATGGCCTTGAGGATGCCGCTGGTCACCGCGACGACGGCGTGCTCCGGGTTCCGGCCCGTGGCAAAGGCGTTGGGCTGTGCGTGCGGGGCGATCGCGATCTTCGGCATGGGGAGGCCGGCGCGCTGCCGGAGCCGGTTGACCATGCGGTAGAGCTCGGGCGCCTCCGCTTCCGTCACCAGCTGTGCCCGGTACATGCGGAGCACGAGCCGGTCGGAGAAGAAGTACATGAAGAAGTTGACGGCGCCCCCCAGCACGAGGGCGAACAGGAGTCCGCCGGCGCCGCCCAGGAGCTGGCCCGCCAGCAGGAAGAGGCCCATGAGGCCGGCCATCAGCACGAATGTCTTGACGTTGTTCATCGTCGGATCCCGTGTGTGGCTGCCAAAAAAAGAGCGAGACCTTCGTCACGCGCCTGGCAGCGCTGGGTGACGAAGGTCTCGCTCTGACGCGAAGCCCGCGGCTTCGCTTCCCGGCCGGACCGTGCGGGCCATGGCCCGCAGTCCTGACGATCGGCCGTCCGCCACCCTGGCGGATGAGCTACTCCCCTTCTCGACCGGAATCTAGGCTCCCGGGGCCGGGGGGTCAACCAATCTGAGGGATGTGATCGACCGGCCAAGGTTCGCGCGGGCACGGGTCTCCAGCCGCTCGATGAACCACGGTGTGGCGAAGACGGTCGGCCGGGCCATGAACGACTCGAGGATCTGCGCGCGGCGCCGGCGAAACTCGCCGTCGGGGACGAAGGCATACTCGCGCCGGATGTCGCGTTCGTACTCGTCGAACCGCGCGGGATCGCTGCCGAAGATCGCCAGGTCGATGTCGGTGATGAGCGCGGCGTCGTCCGACGCATCGCGGCTGCCGCGATGCCCGGTCGCGAGAATCAGCCGGCGGATTTCCGCTAGGTGCTCGGTCCGGACGCCGGCTCCCCCGAGGAGCGTTTCGGCGAGCGCGGCGCTCCGCTCCTCGTTGTCGCCGGCGTCGGGGTCGTAGATCGCGTCGTGGAACCAGAGCGCTGCCTCCACCTCATCGGGCTGGCGCGCGCGCGACGACACCTCGTCGAAGAGGGCGAGGCACTCGGTGAGGTGGCGAAGATCGTGGTAGGCACGGCGATCGGAGCCGTAGTGGCCGAGGATGACGGCGAGGGCCGTGTCGGCCTCGCCGCGGGCGCCGAGCCGGCGCCAGAGCTGCCGCCACCGCGCGGGCTCGGCTCCCAGCGTCAGAAGCCGAACCCCGCCCGGGCGTAGAAGCCGGTGCTGCGCTCGTCGCTGTGCGCGATCGTGAGGCTGAGCGTCGTCACCGGGCCGTCGACGCTGAACCAGAGGCCGCCGCCGAAGGCGTGATGCAGGCGGTCCGAGGTCTCTCCCGGCGCCCAGACGCGGCCGAGATCGGCCATCCCATGGATGCCGATGCTCCCCGGGACGAGCAGGTGCAGCGCACCGAGCCGGAGGCGCAGCTCCGCGTTGCCCCAGACCGAGGCATCGCCCGCGAACCGGTTCATGTCGAAGCCGCGCAGGTCCTCGGGGCCGCCCAGGAATGCCGACTCGAAGTAGGGGTAGTCGCCCCAGACCTTCTTCCCGCCGACGCGCAGCGCCAGCACCGGCTCGAGGGGAAGCTTCGCGCCGAGGTAGGTCGCCGCCTCGCCATGCACCTCGCCGAAGGTGCCGGTCACGCTCCAGACCGCGGGGAAGAGCGACCCGCTCGCGAGCAGCCGGACGCCGCGCCGGGGCATGCCGGGATTGTCGCGGGTGTCGAGCGACGCATAGAACTGGCCGCCTGCCTGACCGAAGTCGCCGGAGCCGTAGGGCGCGGTGCGTTCGATGAAGGAGAGACTGTCGCCGCCGCTCGTGGTGTACTGGAGCGTGGGGCCGATGCGGAACTCGCCCGAGCCGAGCGGGAAGGCGAGCGACGCATCGAGCCGGTACTGGGTGTTCTCCACCTTGAACGGCCGCCCCTCGTCGGGGCGCACGGTCTCGTTGCCCTGTCCGTAGTAGCGGATCAGCTCGAGTCCCGAGATCTGCCCGAAGAGGCGGAAATGCGACGAATGGTGCTCTCGATAGATGTCCGCGCCGCCCGTGACCCGGGTGTCGTTCGGGCCGGTGCCGCGTTCCGCCCAGACGGAGGTGGAGTACCAGAACGGCCAGGTCCGGAAGGCATACTGGTCCACGGTGATGCCCGCACCGAAGAGGATGCCGACGTCGGTCGAATAACGGAACCGGAGCGCCGGGGCCATCCTCTTCCCGAAATCCGGCGGGGGGATGAGCGTGTCGCCGTGCTCGACGAGCTGCGGCCGCCGGCTGAAGAGCGTGTCCGGTCCGTAGGTCAGCTCGTGCGGGCCCGGGCCGTTGTCGTAGAAGTGGGTGGCGTGCGCGTCCAGGGCGACCCGCGACGAATCCACCAGCCGGTTGTCGCCCTTGCCGCCGATTACGCGGAGCTTGATGCCCCGCTCGCTCCGGCCCCGCACGATCGCGCTGTCGCCCCCGCCGTGGAGATAGACGCGGATCTCGCTGGTCTCCTTCGGCAGGAAGCGGCGGTCGAAGTAGGGCTCACGCGCGGCCACCGCGCCGGGCTCCTTCTTCCGCGCGTCGATGAGACGGACGCGCACCCCGCCCGCACTGTCCCGATCGATCAGCGCGAGATCGCGCGCATCGGTCGCATGGATGTCCACCGTCTTCGCCAGCATTTCGTAGAACCGTCGGGCCTCCGCCGGAAGCGCCTCCCGTCGCGCCTTCAGCACCCGGGCCACCCGCTCGCTCGTGAGCCGCTGATATTCGAGCGGCATGAGCGTGAGCGCGGAGTCGATCACCTGGTCGGTCAGGCGGTCATGCACGAAGTGGGCGACGGAGTCCCACACCGGCCACTCGAGGCCGTTGAGGAGGGCGAGGTCGAGCTCGCGGCCATTCAGCGTGAGGCCCTGCAGGCTCGGGTAGGTCGAGTCGAAGCCGATGAGCTTGGGCGCGCCGAACCGTGCGAGGCTGGGAAAGACCCCGTCGAACCAGATGTAGGCCTGGTCGCGATCGCGAGGGATCGGCTCCCAGACGTGCCCGTCGCCCCGATCGAAGCGGGCCCACTTCCACTGGTCCTTGTGGCGGTCCCAGTCGTTGATCAGGAGGTCGAAGAGGCGGGCGGTGAGGAACTTCCGCGTGTCCACGCGGTCGTCCGGATCGTCGTTGAGCTTCTCGAGCAGATCGAGACTGTTGCCGATCTTGGTGGACCCCGCGAACCCCGGCGTTCCGTCGGGGCCGTCGTCGGGAAATTCCTCGAGGAGCCCGAGCTTGCCGGCGAACGCCTCACGGTACTCCCCGAGTCTGGCATCGTCCGGCATCACGGCGAACTGCGGCGTCGCGTGGAGGACGCCCAGCTGGTCGAGCATCACCGGGACGGTGAGCGCTCCGCCTGGATTCGAGTGGCTGAGCTGGTCGTTGACGAGCTCGGCCACGAAGGAGCGGCGGAGGCCTTCGGGAAGGATGAGCCGCGCGTCCTTCCGGACGGTGCGGAAGACCCATTCCCGGCCGTCGCCGCTCTCGAACCGGAGCGACTTCGTCTGGAGGCCGCCGCCCAGCTTGGTGGGCTTGAGCCCGCCGTCGAACCGGGCGAGGTCGAGCACGGGCGCCCGGATCGGGCGCTCCCATACCTTGCGGTACTCGCGGCCGAAGAGGAACCGGTGGAAGCCGCCTGCCACGAAGCTGCTGTCGGCGTAGGTGAGGACGGTGTCGGACCCCACCACCGGCCGGGCCGACTGCCCGGCGACCGGCCCGGTGGCGAGGAGGACGAGAGCGGCGATCGCGGCTGGCAGTCGCATCGGTGGCCTACTTCAGGTATTCGGCGAAGGTTTCGGTGATGACACCCTTGTCGTCCACCGTCTCGACGCCGAGCCGCACCTGCCGGTCCTTGAGGATGTCGAGCCGCATGAAGCCGGGCAGCGACGCCGCGTATTCGGTGCGGGAGGTGTAGGCGACCCGCTCCTCGTGGTTGATGATGCCCGCGCCGCTGACGAGGAGGTGCCGTGCCGTGCGGCCGGTCAGGACCTGGAGCCCGTGGTCATGGCCCGCGGCGTAGACGAGCGGCTTTCGGACCGAGAAGACGAGCTCGAGCGCGCGCCGCATCCGCTCGTTCTTGGGCCCAGCGATGTCCTGATCGGACGAGCCCTGCTCGCGATTGAAGGCGTAGTAGGAGCCGATGATCGGCAGCGGGATGTAGAGCCACGGCCGGAGCTCCCGCAGTGGAAAGATGTGGGTCGAGAAGCCGATGTTGCCGCCGTGCATGCCGCCGGAGGCGAGCGGGTGATGGCCGGCGACGATCACGTGGCGGTCGCCCGCAGTCAGGAGCTGCCGGTTGAGCGCATTGACGACGGCCGCCGGTGTGTAGAAGGGACAGGCGGAGGTCGAATCGCGCGGGCGGTCGTAGTCGTGCAGCCACCACTGCGTGTCGATCATGACGATCCGGAGATGCGGGCTCGGATCGACGTATTCGGGCCCGGGGCAGCCGCCGTGCGGCACCATCCGCGCGAACGGCGCGCCCTTGCTGTCGATGTAGTCGCCCTCGCGCTTGATCGCCTCGAAGCCGCTGGGGCCCATGTAGCCCCAGTCGTGATTGCCCGGAATGAAGTACGTCTCCGTGCGGCTGCTGAGCGCGACCTTGAGCTGCTCGTCGATCCGCCGCTCGGCCTCCTTCCGGCCGACGCCGCCGGTATCGGGCATCCCCTTGAGGTAGATGTTGTCGCCCAGGAAGACGATGACGCGCTTGCCCGGCGTGGCCTCGACCTGCTTCGTGAGGGCCGCGAGCACCGGGTCGTCCTTGCCCGGACTGCCGGCGTCGCCGATGAGGAAGAGCGTGCTCTCGAGCTGGGCCGGCGACGCGGCCACCACGGGTGGCGTGACATCGCCGGTCGGCGTGATGGGCGCCGTGTAGCCGCCGCAGGCGGACGCCAGCCCCAGTACCGGAAGGAAGAACCGTCGCATCAGATTCCTGTTGACGGATAGACGCTGATGATCGGGCGGTCGCCCGCGGCCTCGTCGGCCACGATCAGGCGGCCGTCGGGCGTGATGGCGGCGCCTTCGGGCTGCCGGTGATGGCCGGGGATCGATCCCGCCCGGACCAGCTGGCCCGACGGCGTGATCTCCACCAGCGCGCGCTGCAGCGCGGCCATGACGAGGAAGTTGCCGGTTCGGGGATCCCGCGTGAGCTCCGAGACCGAAAACTCGTGCCACTGGCCGCCGGCGGCGTTGAGCGCCGAGCGCGGCACGACGATCGGCGTGCTGGCCGTCGCGCGCGCGCCGGGCGAGACCCGGTAGATGACGAGCGCATCCCGCGGCGCGCCCTTCCCGACGTGCTTGCAGCCGAGGAGGAGGAGCGAGCTCGCGGGATCGTAGCTCAGCCCCTCGAACTCGCACTCCTTGCCGAGCCCCGCGTCGAACTCGTCGTAGGGCACCGTGCCGCCGTCGGGGCCGACCACGGTGCGGTAGATGCGACCCTTGCTGTCCATGAGGTAGAGCGCGCTGTCCACGGCGACCATGCCCTCGAAGTCGGCCTGGATCGCGGGGTCGCCGACCGTGAACCGTCCGAGCACGACGCCCCGCAGCCAGTCGATCTGCCAGATCTCGCTGTTCTCGTCGCCCATGGCGAAGAGACGGCCGTCCGGCGCAAGGGTGAGGGCCGAGATCTCGGCGTAGTGGTAGGGCAGGATCCAGAGCGCGATGGGGTCGTCGCTCACCTTCCCGCCGCGCATGGCGGAGTCCGCGCCCGCTGCCCGGGCCCGCACCTCGCGCGCGCGACCGTCGAGCGCGGCTTGGCGGGCCGCGGCGCTCTCCCCCGGGGAACAGGCGGCCATCACGACGAACGCGAGGGCGGCACCGGCGGCCGCCCTCATACCTGCGACTTCTCCTTCTCCAGATCCTTGGCCACCTCGAACTCGGCGCCCAGCACACAGTCCTTGCTCGCGCTCATGATGGCGTGGAGTACGTCGTCCTGCGACGGCTCCTTCCGGAGCCGCACGAGGTAGTAGAGGGTGCTCGGCTTCCCTTCCTGCTCCGTGACGTCGTCCAGCCGGAAGCGCTTCGTCGTCTGCTGCAGGATCGGCTCGACGGCCTTCTTCGCCGCTTCGGCATCGCTCGCGCTCACCGAGAGGACCGCGTTGTAGCGCGGCTTTCCCGTCTTCTTCCCGCGGTCGCCGGCGAGCATGTTGCGGACCCGGTTGAAGCGGTCGGCGAGCGCGTCGGCCTTCTCGGGTGTGAGGGTGAGGAGGAGGTCCCGATCGGGCACCGGCGGCGTCCCGTCGTTGCTGTCCACCAGCGCGCTCAGCGGCTCCGACCACTCGACCTTCTGGGCCAGGTCGAGCGGGCTCCGACCGAAGTCGGTCCGCCAGACGATGAGAATCGTGAAGTTGAAGACGAGCGAGAGAATGGCGGCGACCGTGAGTGCCTGCACCCCGGCGGCAAGCCCGACGCCGATCGCGAGGAAGATGAAGACGGTGTCGCGATTGTCCTTGAGGTTGGCCCGGAAGCGCACGCCGGCCACGATGCCCGCGAGGCTGAAGGCGAGCGCCAGGCTGTTCCGCACGATGAGCACGATCCCCGCCACCACGATCGGCAGGATCAGCATCGTGTGCACGATGGACTGGACGTAGCCCGTGCTGCGTCGCGTGGCCATGTAGACCCACGAGACGGGGAGCATGAGCACCAGTGTCCCGAGCATCACGGCGAACGCCGTGACGACCATGTAGAGCCGGGGCGGCAGGGTGCTCGCGTCCACGATGCCGATGCTCGCCGCGCCGCGATGCAGCCCGTCGGTCAGCACCTGCGGGCCGCCCGCGTCGGTCAGCCGCTCGCCGGAGAACAGGAGGTTCGCGGCCGGAAAGATGTACAGGAGGCCGACCGTGATGGCCACGATGAAGACGTAGTAGACCAGGAGCCGCCGGACCGGCGATTCCGATCCGCCGGTGGCCAGGTCCATCATCTTCGAGAAGAAGGGCATCGTCGAGGCCTCTCCGTGCACGGGAGATGTGCAAACTGGACAAGGGGTTGGCGCGTTCAGCCGGTATCGCCAGCCAATATGACCGCGATGATACCGACTGTCTGTGACCCGTGAACGTGACGCGCGTCACGATGCCGCGGTCAGAAGGGCGGTTCGGACTGGTGGCGGGGGTCGTCGAGCACGATGGCGAGCGCCTCCGCGCCGGCCGGGGTCTCGAACTGACCTTCGGGAATGATGAGCAGCGCGTTGGCCCGGACCATCGATGTCAGGATGCCCGAGCCCTGCGGCCCGGTGAGCCGCGCCTCCGCGCCGGCGGGGCCGTCGCGGACGACGGCCCGGAGGAAGTGCTGCAGCTTCGGGCGGAGCGTCACCGGCTCGGCGAGCCGGACGCGGACGGCCCGGCGGAAGGGCAGGGTGTGGCCCATCATCGCCCGGATCGCCGGCCGCACGAACAGCTCGAACGTCACCATCGTGCTCACCGGGTTGCCCGGGAGTCCGATCCACGGCACGCCGTGGATGAGCCCGAAGCCGACCGGCGCGCCGGGCCGCATGCGGAGCTTCCAGAAGCGCTGCTCCGCGCCCAGCTCGTCGAGGACCGCGCGCACGTGGTCGTGCTCGCCCACGCTGATCCCGGCGGTGGTGACGACGAGATCGGCCTCCGCCGCGCGCACGAAATGCTCGCGCAGGCTCTCGCGCGTGTCGCGCGCGATGCCGAGGTTGTCCGGCCGGCCTCCCGCCTCGCGCACGAGAGCGAGCAGCGTGTGGGTGTTGCTGCTCGCCGTCTTCCGTCCGGAGAGGATCTCGTCGGGCTGGTCCACGTCCACGATCTCGTCGCCGCTCCCGAGGATGGCCACGCTCGGCCGGCGGTGCACGAGCGGGTGCGCCACGGCGAGGGAGGCGAGGACACCGAGATGCGCAGCGGCGAGGGGCGTGCCGGCCGCGAGCGCCACGGTCCCCCGGCGAATGTCCTCGCCGGCGCGGCGGAAGTTCACGCCGGCGTCCCGGTCGTTCAGGATGCTGACGGTGGCGGCACCCCCGTCGGTGTCCTCCTGCCGCACGACCGTGTCCGCGCCCTCGGGGAGCGGCGCGCCGGTGAAGATGCGCGCGCACTCGCCGGCCCCGATCGCGCGCGCCGGAACGGCGCCCGCGGCGATGGTCTCGACCACGGTGAGGCGCACCGGCCGGTCCGCCGACGCGCCGCGCACGTCGGCGGCGCGCGTGGCGTAGCCGTCCATTGCGGAGTTGGTCCAGGCGGGAATGTCGAGGGGACTCGTGACGTCGTCGGCGAGGATGCTGCCCAGTGCGTCGTCGAGCGGGACCCGGAGCGGCGGCTGGCGGCGGACGTCGGCGAGGATCCGGAGCGCGGCCTCGCGCGCGGAGAGCGGCCCCGTCACGCCGGGAGGATCAGGGCGCCGTCCCAGGCGAGGTTGGCCAGGAGCTGGAGCCACATCGTGTCGCGGAAGCGGAGCACGGGGCACTCGGCGCGGAGATCCTCGTCGTCGGTGACGACGGCGAGCCAGCGGCTTCGGTCCTGTCCATCGTCGTCGTGGATCGGCGCGGCCGCGACCGCGCGCCGGAAGACCTCCACCTTCGGGAGCGGCGCCCGGCTGAATCCCTCGGCGAGGATGATGTCGGCGCCGCCCAGGTAGCGGCGCGCCAGTCCGACGGGATCGTAGTCGTCGGGCGTCCGTTCATAGAGCACGCGCACCTCGGGCCCGGCGATGAGCGTGCGCTCGGCCGGGCCCTCGTGGAAGTGCCGCCAGGTGTCGCTGCCGACACGGTCGGCATCGGCGGGGTGGTGGCCGTGCTTGAGCGTCATGACGCGGCGGCCGCGGCGGAGGAACTCGCCCGCGAGCGCCACGGTCAGCGTGGTCTTTCCGGTGTTCTTCCGGCCGATGATCGAGACGATGCGCGAGTCCGCCAGAGTGCCTCCGCCGCCGCGAGGTCGTCCACCGTATTCACGTTGAAGAACAGCTGCGCCGGCTCGCCCAGGGCGCGCACGGCGTCGAGAGGGAGTATGCGCACACGGACCTCCGGGTGGAAGCCGATGGCGCGGAGGTCGCCCCGGTCGAGCGCCCGCTCGATCGCGGGACGGCAGGCGGGGCCGTAGGCGGCGCAGAGCGGTTCGACACCGCGCCGGCCGTCGCTCGCCGGAACGCAGACGTCGGCCTCGGCGAGCCCCGCGGCGAGTGCCTGAATGAGCGGCGGCGTGACGAACGGCATGTCCCAGGCAATGCAGACGACCGGAGCCGGAGCCTCGACCACGGCCGTGTAGATCCCGCCGAGGGCGCCGAGGCCGGGCCGCGTGTCGGGGACGGCGCGGAGATCGGTGCGCCAGGCCGGTGCGTCCCGATCGTTCGCGACCAGGAGCGGCGGCGTGTCGAGCGCGTCGCCGAGGATCGCGGCCAGCCGGTCGAGGATCCGCACGCCACCGACCGTGGCGAGTCCCTTGGGCCCGCCGCCGAACCGGGTGGCGCCGCCGCCGGCCAGCACGGCGCCGGCAACGGCGCTAATAGCGCCGGCCCCGCTTCCGCTCGAGGACGACGTCGAATCCCAGGTTGAAGCTGAAGAGATGCTTGAACCGCGTCGCCGTCGGCGGGGCCGTCCCGTCTTCCGCCGTGGCGCCGGTGACGGCGCGGACGGCGGCGACGTTGTCGCGCATCTCCCACCGGATCTGGTAGCCCGGGCCGATTGCCGAGGTGAAGCCGAGGCCGACGACCGCGGTCGGACTGATGCGGGAATCGTGATTGTCGGGATAGACCACCGCGTCCACCAGCTCACCGGTGGACGTGCTCGGAAACTGCCCGAGCATGCGGATGGAGCTCTGGGTGGTGACGAGGAAGCCACCCCCGATCCGGACATAGGGTGAGATCACCCCGCGGCTCGCCACGCGATAGATGAGGCCCGCGTTGAGCGCGACGGCGGTGGCCGCCTTCTCGCTCTGGTCGATCGACGCGCACGCCTGGCTGTTTCGCGTGGACCCGGACGCGAAGGCGAGCGTGCAGCTGTCCTCGAAGCCCAGGCCGATCAGGTATGCCTCCCCGACGTAGCCCAGGTGATTGTTCGGAAAGTAGCTGCCGGAGAAGCCGAAGGTGACGGTCGGGCGGATGCGGCGGCCGAGCCTGAACGTGTCCGACGGAAGGGGCGCATCGGCGACCGGCTGGCGATCCACGGTCCAGAGATCCTTGGGGAGGACGTACCCGCCCATCACGGTGAATGCGATGCGCGCCTGATCCCGCGTCTGCGCTTCGGCCTCGCGACCGATGAGCCCGAACGCCGTTGCCGCCGAGATGACCGCCAGAATGGAGCGCATCAGACCCCCAGAAGATGATGTTCCACCGCCAGGCAGCGGTCCTGTACCACCGGGATACCGGCGGCCTCGAGCTGGTGGGCGGATTCGTCGTGGCGGACACCTTCCTGAAGCCAGACGAGCAGCGGCCGGATCGCCACACAGGGCGCGACGAGCTCCGGGATCGCGTCGGAGCGGCGGAACACGTTCACGATATCCACCGGTCCGTCGGCGGCGGCGTCGGCGAGCGTGCGCCGCACCGGCTCGCCCAGCGCAATGTCGGCGATCGGATGCACCGGCACGATCACGTATCCCGCCCGCTGAAGATACGCCGCGACGCCCCAGGCGGGGCGCGCCGGCTTCCGCCCCAGGCCGACGACCGCAATCCGGCGCGCGCGGCGGAGGATGTCGCGAATTTCAGGATCAGTCGGCGGCATCGGCGGGGTGCGGCTGCGGCTGCCCGCTGACCGCGCGGCCGACGAGGATCATGCCGGTGCGCCGCGCGATCTCGACCGCGAGCGTCGAGGGAACCGACGGCGTCGCGACCCAGACGACGCCGGCTCGCGCCGCCTTGAACGCGAGCTCCGCCGAGATCCGTCCGGTGACGAGGAGTCCGAGCCCGGCGGGGCGGCGGCCGGCCAGCAGCGCGATGCCGATCGCCTTGTCCACCGCGTTGTGGCGGCCGATGTCCTCCGCGTGGGAGACCAGCTCGCTGGTGTCGGTGAGGGCCGCGGCGTGGATCCCCCCGGTATCCCGGTAGCGGAGGCCGCGTGCGAAGAGGGCCTTGAACAGCGCGCGCATCGTCTCGACCGGCGGGGGGGTGCCGCGGCGCGGGGCCGGGGCGATGGCGGCGGGATCGGCCAGGTAGGTCGACACGGCGCCGCAGCCCGAGGCGAGCACCGGCCGGCGTCGCTCGGCCGCCACCGCGGCGGCGCGGTCCGGCGGCACCTCGGCCCAGAAGCCGAGATCGGTGGCGCAGGGCCGGAGCCGCACCTGGTCGGCGCGGTCCACGTAGCCCTCGCCGTGCAGCCAGCCGACGGCGAGCTCCTCCAGCAGCTCGGGCGTACACATCCAGGTGACGGCGTCGTGTCCGTTCACCTGCAGCCAGACCGGCACCTCCTCGACGGCGGCGCTCTCCGACATCGCGCCGCCCCGCTTGCCGGTCACCGCGGCGTCAGAGCGAGAAGGAGTAGCCCAGGCCGACCTGGAACCATGGCGTGAGCGTCCATTCGCTGAGCCGCGCGTCGGTGATCACCGCGTGGGAGTCGTCCGGCGGCGTGCCGGGATCGAGCGGCGGCTCCTGCGTGAAGACGAGCGGGTAGTTGAGCTTCCAGAAGACGGCCCGGACGTCGGCCCGGAGATGCAGCCGGCGGGTGAGGAAGAGGCGCGTGCCGACCTGGGGGGCAAAGTAGAACTTGTTGCCGAAGTTGAACCCGCTCGTGTCGGCCGGAATGTCGTCGGAGAAGGCCACGCCGCCGGTCACGCCCGTGTAGGGCGCCAGGCGGTGCCACATCTTGCCGCCGGTCACGTTGAGCTGGATCGAGATGTCGGCGAAGCGAACCTGCTGGTCCACGGGGCCGGTCTTCCGGCGCACCACCTGCACGAACGGATCCACCAGGAACGGATGGAGCGTCCCCTGCGCGAGGGTGAGGCCGAACTGCACCGTGCCGCCCGTCCGCACATCGTAGCGGAGGCCGAACACGGTGCCGTCCTGCGGCCCGATCCCGAGGCGGCCGCCGCTCCCCGCCAGACGCCCGACCACCGCGGTGACGCTGTGGCCCTTCGGAATGTCCCGATAGGGACTCTGGTTCGGCGGATACCCGACCTGCGCGGAGGCGGCGGGGGTGACGGCGAGCGCGGCGACGATGAACAGTGGCGGAAGGACTCGCATGGGCCTCAGCATTCGCGCAGGTCGCGGCCGGTCATCTCGGCCGGCGGCTCGAGATCGAGGAGACGGAGCACCGTGGGGCCGACGTCGCGGAGCGACCCGCCCGTGCGGAGCCGGGCGGCGCCGGTCCGCACCGCCACCAGGGGCACCGGATTGGTGGTGTGCGCGGTGTGCACGCCGCCGGTGGCCGGGTCGATCATGAGCTCGCAGTTGCCGTGGTCGGCCGTGATCAGGAGACGTGCATCGACCGCCTCCGCGCTCACCAGGATGCGCTCGAGACAGCGGTCCACCGTCTCGACGGCGGACACCACCGCCGGCAGCACGCCGGTGTGCCCCACCATGTCCGCGTTGGCGAAGTTGCAGAGGATGAAATCGTGATCGCCGGCCGCGAGGGCTCCGCAGAGGGTGTCGGTGATGCCGTCGGCGCTCATCTCGGGCGCCAGGTCGTAGGTCGCCACCTTCTGCGAGGGGACGAGGCGGCGATCCTCCCCCGCGTACGGCGGCTCGTAGCCGCCGTTGAAGAAGTACGTCACGTGCGGATACTTCTCCGTCTCGGCCGTCCGGAGCTGGGTGCGCCCGTGCTGGGCCAGGACTTCGGCCACGATGCGCGCCATGCTGAAGGGCGGGAAGGCCTGCGGGAGGTCGAAGGTCCGGTCGTACTGCGTCATCGTCACACCCTCGAGCGCGGGACGATCCGACACATCGAAGCCGTCGAACCCCGGCACGAAGAGCGCACGGACGATCTGCCGCATGCGGTCGCTGCGATAGTTGAAGCAGAGGACGGCGTCGCCGTCCCGGAGGGGCGCGACGGGTGCACCGTCGCGCTCGATCACGAGCGGCCGGATGAACTCGTCGGTCTCCCCCCGCGCGTAGCAGTCGAGCACCGCCTGAACCGGATCGGTGGCGCGGGTGCCGGTGCCGTGCACCAGCGCCTCGTACGCGAGCTTCGTCCGCTCCCAGCGGCGGTCGCGATCCATGGCGTAGTAGCGGCCGATGAGCGACGCGAGCACCGCCCGCCCGCCCGCGATGCGCTCGAGATCCGCGAGGAGGGTGCGCACCACGCCGGCGCCGAGCGTCGGCGCGGCGTCGCGGCCGTCGAGGAATCCCTGCACCGCGATGCGGGGGACATCCAGCCGGACGCCGAGCTCCACGCACGCGAGCAGGTGGCGGTCGATCGCGTGCACGCCGCCGGGGCCGAGCAGCCCCATCAGGTGCAGCGTGCCGCCGGTGCTCCGGAGATGCCGGCCCAGCTCCCGGAACGGTGCGAGCCCGAAGAACTCGCCGGTGCGGATGCTCTCGGAGATGCGGACGAGATCCTGCGGCACCACGCGGCCCGCGCCGAGGTTGAGGTGTCCCACCTCGCTGTTGCCCATCTGTCCCTCGGGCAGGCCGACGGCGAGACCGCTGGCCTCGAGCAGCGTGCGCGGGTGCGACTCCCACAGGCGGTGCCAGACCGGAGTGCGGCCGAGCTCGATCGCGTTGCCCTCGCGCTCGGGGCGGTAGCCCCAGCCGTCGAGGACGATGAGCACCACCGGCGCGCCGCGCGCCCGTCGGTTTGACATGAATCTCCGCGTGATCTACAATGCGCGTACCGTGATTTCCGCGCCGCAATCTAGTCCCGCCCTCCGCCGGCTACCAGCCTGTGTGACCGCTCTCGCCCTCGCCTTCGCGGCACCGCTCGCGGCGCAGCAGCGCGTCGCGGCGACGAGCGTGCGGAAGACGCCGTCGGGCGTCATCCTCGCCGATCTGCCGTCGGCCGCCACGCTCACCGTGTCGGGGAATCAGGGGCGGTGGGCCGAGGTGACGCTCGACGGCTGGATCTACGCGCAGTCGATCCGCGCCGACCGCCGCCAGGGCCTCGACGTCGTCGTGAGCGAGCGTGGCGGCGAGAATCTGCGGGCGGAGCCGAACGGTCCCGTCGTCGCGCGGCTCCGGTACGGCGCGCTCCTCGACCGCGTCGAGGCCCGCGGCGACTGGGTGCACGTCCGCCGCCGCGGCTGGGGGCCGCGTTCGGCACTCGACGCGCCGATGACCGCGCGCGCCCGCGCGGCGCCGCCCGCCCGCGCCGCCGCGCCGCCGGCCTATCGCGAGATGACGGAGCAGAAGGCGGATACCCAGCCCGCGAAGAAGAAGACGCCCGCCGCGTCGCAGGCGCCCGTGCCCGCGGCGCCGGTGGCGGCGGCCGCATCCGGCAGCGGCGCCGCCGACCGGGTCGAGGTCGCGCGCGGGAGCGAGCTCCGCGTGACGCCCGACGGCGCGGCCGTCGGAACGCTCGCGCCCGGTGCGGCCGCCCGCGTGCTCGCCCGCTCCGGCGACTGGGTGCGCGTCGCCGCCGAGGGCTGGATCAAGGATGCCGACCTCCGCGCGGCGAGTGCCGACGCGCTCGTCGGCGTGAGCGCGGCCGAGGTGCGCGCGAACCCCGAGCGCTACGTGGGACAGGTGCTCGACTGGCGGGTGCAGCTCGTATCGATCCAGCACGCCGACGAGCTCCGCCCCGAGATGCCGGCCGGCCAGGACTACCTGCTCACCCGCGGACCGCGGCCCGAGCCGGGGTTCGTCTACGTGACGATCCCCGCGGCCGACCGCAAGCGCTTCAGCGCCTTCGGCCCGCTGGCGGAGCTCACGCTTCGCGTGAAGATCCGCGCCGCCCGCTCGCGCTATCTCGCGACGCCGGTGGCCGAGCTGGTCTCGATCGTGGATTCGGTCGCCGCCGGGCGCTGACCCGGATACACTTCCCCTCATGACGAACGTCGCCGCCGACGGGGTGCCCGCGGTGCTGCTCGCCCTCGCGGTCATCCTCGTGGCCGCGAAGCTCATGGGCGAGCTGGCCGAGCGCGTGCGGCAGCCGGCCGTGCTGGGTGAGCTGCTCGCCGGCATCCTGCTGGGGCCCTCCCTCCTCGGCTTCCTCGATCCCGCGAGCAGCTGGCTCCATCTCTTCGGCGAGATCGGCGTCGTCATCCTGCTGTTCCAGATCGGGCTCGAGACCGACCTCAAGCGGCTCCTGAGCGTGGGAGGCGTCGCCGTCACCGTTGCCATCGTCGGCGTCGCGGTGCCGTTCGCGCTGGGCTACGCCGTGTGCCGCATGATGGGCCTCCCCGATCTCGAGTCGGTCGTCGCCGGTGCCGCGCTCACGGCCACGTCGGTCGGCATCACCGCGCGCGTGCTTTCCGATCTCGGCCGGCTCCATGACGTGGAAAGCCAGGTGGTGCTCGGCGCCGCCGTGATCGACGACGTGATCGGCCTCGTCATTCTCGCCGTCGTGAGCCGCGCCGTGACCGGCGGGGCCGTCACCGCCGGCAGCGTGGCGCTCACGACCGCCGCGGCGTTCGGCTTCGTGATCGCGGCCGTGCTCGTGGGGCGCGTCGCCGTGCCGCCGCTCTTTCGCCTGCTCGCGCGAATCGGGCGGCCCGAATCGCTCGCCACGATGGGACTCGCCATCGGCCTGCTGACCGCCGTGCTCGCGCACGCGGCGGGCTCCGCGCTCATCGTCGGCGCGTTCGCGGCGGGGCTCGCGTTTCAGCCGACGGCGCATGCGGAGACGATCGCACGCGGCGTCACCCGCCTCGGCCACTTCTTCGTGCCCATCTTCTTCGTCTCGGTCGGCGCCGCCGTGGATGTCCGCACCCTCGGCGACCCGCGCGCGCTGACGATCGGCGGTCTGCTCATCGCCGTCGCGATCGCGGGAAAGGTCGTGGCGGGATTCGCGCCGGTCTGGTTCCGCGGCCGGAAGCTGGTGGTCGGCGTCGGCATGATCCCGCGCGGCGAAGTCGGGCTCATCTTCGCGCAGACCGGGCTCGCGGCCGGCGTGCTCGACGGCGGCCTCTTCGCCTCGGTGACGGCGATGGTGATGGTCACGACATTCGTCGCGCCACCCGTCCTCAAGGCGCTGCTCGCCGCCGGTCCGGGCCGGCCGCGGGACGCGGGCGGCGCCGCCGAGCTGGTGACGGAGGCGTAGATGCGTGGCCTGGCGCTTCTGGTCGCGCTCGCCGCGGCCACCGCGTGCGCCGAGCCGTCGGGCGGCGGACCGGCGGGGAGCCGACCGACCGCGCCCGATACCGCGTCGCTCGACATCGCGGCCGGGATCGAACGCGCCATCTGGAACCAGAGCCCTCGTCCCTGGACTTCGGAGGCGCGGTGGGCCCTCATGCGGCGCGTCTACGATGGTGCCCGCTACGCGCCGCTCTGGTATGACCGGGCCGGCCCGACGCCCGCGGGCCGCTCGGCGATCGACGCCCTCTGCGCGGCACTCGACGAGGGAATCCATCCCGCGGCATTCGCCGCCGACAGCGGCGCCTGGGACCTGGGCGCCGTCGCCGGGATCGCCGAGTCCGATCTCCGCCTCACCGCCGCGCTGCTCGACTACTTCGCGTCCCTCGCCGCGGGGCAGGTTTCGCCCGCGGAGACGGACGGCGCGTGGCGCCTGCCGGCTCCCGTGCCGCCGCCCGACAGCGAGCTGGTGCGGGCGCTCCGCCTGCCACCGCGCGAAGCCGCGGCGCGCTACCGGCCGGCGAGCGGGGCGTACGCATCGCTCCGGGCCGCGCTGAGCCGCTATCACGCGCTCGCGCTCGCCGGCGACTGGTCGCTGGCGGACACCGGCGGCACGCTCCGGCTCGGCGCGCGCGATTCGGCGGTGTCCGCGCTCCGGCGGCGGCTCGTCCGCACCGGGGATCTCGCGGCCCCCGATTCGACCGGCATCGCGTTCGACGCGAAGGTGGAGTCGGCGGTGCGCCGCGCGCAGCGACGACTGGGCCTCGGCGCGGATGGTGTCGTGGGCCCCGCGACGTGGCGGGCTCTGGCGGTGCCGGCCGTCGCGCGGGCACGGCTCCTCGCGCTCAACCTCGAGCGCTATCGCTGGCTTCCCGAGCGGAGCCCGGGCGCGTCGCTCATCGTGGATGGCGGGGCCGGACGTCTCGAGCTCCGCGTCGGATCGGAAACGGTGTACGCCGGAGCAGTGCGGCTCGATGCGCGCTGCGTGGAAGGATTGCCGCCGGTGGTCGCCGACACGGCGCGCATCGCCGGGGGCGCCGCGCCGGCGCTGACGCTGGCCGGCGGACGAACGCTCGCGCTCGGCGGGCGCCCGGGGTGCGTCCAGGCCGACAGTCTCGCGCGACTCGCGGCGCTCGCGCCGGCGGACGCACCCCTCTCGCTCTACTACATCGCCCCCACCGCGCTCGCGACTACCGGTGGTGCCTCCTTCCGCCCCGACTCGACCGGCGCCGATCCGCGGCTCGAGCGCGCGATGGCCCCGATCCTCGCCCGGCGCCCGCCGCCCGCCTGTTCCGTCAGCGCGGCGGGGAGGGCGCCGGCACCGCGCCCGGCAGCGCTCCGCGGGACGGTGCCTCGCCCGAGCGCACCAGCGCCCGGCGGAACAGGATCGGCCCCACGAGCTGATTGAGGGCGATCAGCGCGAGCAGCAGCGTTCGCAGCTCCACCCCGAACGTCGGGAATGCCTCCGCCACCACCGACGCGAGTCCGATCGCCACCCCCGCCTGCGACACCAGTCCGAGCCAGAGGTTCCCGGAGATGTCGCGTGGAAGGCCGGCCCAGCGCCCGCCCACCCGCGTGCCGATCCAGATCGCCGCTCCGCGCACGATCGCGAGCGGCACCAGGATCGGAAGCAGCGTGGCCACGGCGGCCACGTCGATCGTCGCGCCCGAGAGCGCGAAGAAGACGACGAACACCGGCGCGGCGGAGCGCTCCATGGCGTGGCGGAGCGCCTCGCCGCGGGAGCGGTGCGAGAGATTCTCCGCCACGAAGCCCGTCGTCACGAGGGTGAGCACCGCCTCCACGTGCGCGAGCCGGGCCACCTCGCTTCCGAGGAAGGCCGCCAGCACCGCGAAGAGCAGCAGCTCCTCGTTCACGAACCGCAGGTAGACCGCGATCGCCGTCCCGAGGAGGGTGCCCACGAGGAGGGCGCCCAGGATCTCCCAGCTGAGGGTCCCGAGCGACACGCCGCTCCCCTCGGCCCCGGGCGCCAGCGTCCGCGCGAGCGTCAGCGTGCCGCTGAAGAGGAGCACCACGACCACGTCGGTGAGCAGCACGACGCCGAGCGTCGTCCGGGCCACCGGGCCCCGGGCCCTCGTCTCCGCGAGCAGGGCCATCGTCACCGCCGGCGAGTGGACGATGGCGATCGATCCCACCAGCACGGCGACCGCGAGCGCCTGCGGCGCCGGCAGGTCCCGCATGAACGGCACGAAGCCCCGCCCGGCGTACAGCGTCGCCGCCAGGGCGATGAACCCGAGCAGCAGCTCCGCCGACATCACCTTGAGCAGCGCGACGCCCCGGTCGCGCAGCTCCTCCCAGCGCAGCTCGGCCCCGGCGAGGAAGGCGATGAGGGCGACCGCGAGGCCGCTCACCGGCGCGAGCCGCGTGAGCGCCTCGGGGCTCACGGTCGCGAGCGCCGCGGGGCCGAAGACGACGCCGGCGACCATGTAGCCCACCACCGCGGGGCCGCGCAGCGCGGTGGCGATCTCGCCCACGGTGTACGCGGCGAGGATCAGGAAGCCGAAGGTGAGCAGCGCCTGCGAGCCGTACCCGGCCGAGCCCAGCGGGCGCAGGAGCGCCACGAGCGCGAAGACCACGAGGAGGATGACGGCGCGGCGCATCAGCGCTCCCGCGCGCCCGCGGCGGCGAGCGGCCCGCGGCGGCGGTGGTGGCGCCGCACGACCGCGCGCACCACGCGCGCCGAGAGGAGGTCGGTGGCGAGGACCGAGACGAGCGCCGCCGTGAATACCACGTTCGACAGGTCGGAGTCGTCGAAGATCCGGTAGTTGAGCGCGATCGCCACCGCGAGACTGCCCTGGCCGACGAGCGCGATGCCCCAGTCGCCGCCGATCACCCGCGACATGCCGCTCAGCCGCGTGGCCACGCGCGCCGCGGCCGGCTTGGCGATGAGCCGGAGCAGGATGAACGCCGCGAGCGGAATGCCCCACGCGCCGCCCGGCACACGCCACGCGGCGCCGGCGAACATGAGCAGCACGAGGTAGAGGGGGCGCTGCACGCGGTGGAGGACTTCGACGATCTCATGGCGGTTCCGCGCGGTGTTCGCGAGGATCGCGCCGATGAGCATCGTGGGGACGAGGGGGGAGAGGCGGGCGTAGGCCGCGGCGCCGCTGGCCAGCATGATCGCGCCCGCGAGCGAGATGAAGAGCCGGTCGGGATCGCGCTCGCCGCCGAGGAACAGGTGGTAGACGATTCCGCCCAGGATCCCGATCCCGACCCCGATCACGGCCCACTCCGTCGGCGTCGGCGGCCGGATGTTCCCCGGCGGCGGCAGATGGACCAGGCAGAGCACCGTGCCGAACGTCAGGATGCCGACCGCCGCGTCCATCCCGCCGGCCACCTGAAGCTGGTGCAGGAGCGGCGTCCGCGCGGTCCGGTCGCGGGCCAGCCGGCGCGCGGCGAGCGCGATTCCCGATGACGACGTCGTCACGGCGATGGCGCCGAGAATCGTGGCGGGCGCGATCGCGTCGGCGGGGAATACGCCGAGCACGCGCGTGAGCAGGAGAAAGAGCGCGCCGCCCACGAACCCGACGACGAGAATCGCCTCGAGGAAGGCCACCTGATACAGCTCGCCCCGGAGGCGGAGCATCCGCTTCAGGTGGAATTCGGAGCCGATGACGGCGCCCATCCAGCCGATCGCGAGCGTGATCAGCGGGCCGAAGCTGTCGAGCACGCTGGCGCTGAGAAGCCCCGCCACCCGCGGTCCCAGCAGCACCCCCAGCACCAGGTACTCGGCGCCCGAGACGATGAGGTACCGGCGTGCCAGGGCTCCCGCCGCGAGCCGCGCGGCGATGTAGCCGGCCGCGACCACGGCCACCAGGATGAGCCCGGAGGTCATGGCCAATCCTATCCCGGGAGTGGCGCCGTCCGGTAGACGGCGACAGATTCAGAGGACCATGAACGACCTGCTGAAGCAGCGGATTCTGCGGAGCCTCGAGGCCCTGCCGGAGGAGCGCGCCTACCAGATCCTCGACTACATCGAGTTCCTGGAGAGCAAGTACGGCGAACGGGCGCGCCCGACCGGGATCCTCGCGCGGCTCACGGAGACGGTCGAGGATACGATGCGCGCCGGCAAGCTCCCCATCAAGGCGATCAGCGGCACGATGGGGATCCTCGACAGCGCCACCAAGGTGATGAAGGGCGTCGCGGCGGCGGGGCAGGCGGTCGTCGACGAGGCGGTGAAGGTGACGGAAGGAAGCGGCAAGCGCGAGCTGCCGCCGGCCAAGCCACAGTAACCCCGGATCCCATGGCGACGACTCTCGAAGCACCGACGGCCTCCTCCGCCGGCGAGCCGAAGTTCATCCGCGGCATCGGCCCCATCCAGGCGATCTCGCTCGTGGTCGGCACGATGATCGGCTCGGGCATCTTCATCGTCTCCTCCGACATCGGCCGGCAGGTGAACGCGTGGGGGCCCGGCGGGCTCATGCTGGTCTGGGTCCTCACCGGTGCCATGACGCTGGCCGGCGCGCTGGCCTACGCGGAGCTCGCGGCGATGATGCCGAAGGCGGGGGGACAGTATGTGTTCCTCCGCGAAGGGCTCTCGCCCGCCGTGGGATTTCTCTTCGGCTGGACCCTCTTCACCGTCATCCAGACCGGCACCATCGCGGCGGTGGCGGTCGCGATGGCCAAGTACCTGGCCGTCTTCTTCCCGTCGCTCAGCGACACGATCTTCCTCTCCCTCGGCCACATCCGGCTTCCGGGCTCGGCCGAGGCGATCCCGCTCGGGGTCTCGGTGCAGCGGCTCGTCGCCATCCTCAGCATCGTGTTCCTCACTTGGATCAACGCGCGGGGCGTGGCGGTCGGCGCCCGGCTCCAGACCTTCCTCACGGCGATCAAGGCCGTGGCACTGGCGCTGCTCGTGGTGCTCGGCATCGCGATCTTCCGGCGGGCCGACGTGGCCGCGGCCAACTTCAGCGGCTCGACCTTCTGGGGCACCGGCGACTGGGGCCTCCTCATGCTCCCCGCGATCGGCGCCGCGATGGTGGGCTCGCTCTTCTCGTCGGACTCCTGGAACAACGTCACCTTCGCCGCGGCCGAGGTGCGCGATCCCGCACGGAATCTCCCGCGCGCGCTGGCGATCGGCACCGGGCTGGTGACGCTCCTCTACATCCTGGCGAACATCTCCTACCTCAGCGTCCTTCCCTTTGCCGGCGACGCGAACGGCGCGACGGCGCTGGCCCGCGGCATCCAGCACGCGACACAGGACCGCGTGGCCTCGTCGGCGGTGGAGGTGATGCTGGGCGCCGCGGGGGCGGCGGCGATGGCCGGGTTGATCGTGATCTCGACCTTCGGCTGCAACGCCGGGCTCGTGCTCGCCGGGCCCCGCGTGTACTACGCGATGGCGGAGGACCGGCTCTTCTTCCGCCGCGCCGGTGAGCTGCACCCGCGGCGCCGCACGCCGGTCTTCGGCCTCACGGTGCAGGCGGTCTGGGCCTCGGTCCTCTGCCTGAGCGGGACCTACAACCAGCTCCTCGACTACGTCATCTTCGCGTCGGTCCTCTTCTACTTCCTGACCACGCTGGCGCTCTTCCGGCTTCGCCGGAAGCGGCCCGACCTGCCGCGGCCCGTGAAGGCCTTCGGCTACCCGGTCGTGCCGGGCCTCTACATGGTGGCGGCGGCGGCGCTGATGGTGGTGCTCCTCATCCGGAAGCCGGTGTACACGTGGCCCGGCCTCCTCATCGTGGCGCTGGGGATTCCGGTCTATCTGGTGTGGCGCCGCTCCGCCTTGCGTTCCAGCTAAATCCGCTCTACTCTACAAGATGGAACCATCGACGCTCAACGGCCCTTCCGCCCCTCCGGGGGTCGCGGAGGGCCGTCGTGCATCCGCCGCCGACCCGAAGCCCGCCGAGCTCCCGGCGCCCCGCATCCGCGCGCAGGTGGGGCTCACCTTCGACGACGTCCTCCTGGTCCCGCGACACTCTGCGGTCCACCCCCGTGACGTCTCGACCCGTACCCGCCTCACCCGCACCATCTCGCTCAACATCCCGCTCATCTCGGCCGCCATGGACACGGTCACCGAAGCCGAGATGGCCATCGCCATGGCGCGGGCCGGCGGCATCGGGGTGATCCACAAGAACATGTCCATCGACCGCCAGGCGGCCGAGGTGGATCGCGTCAAGCGGAGCGAGAGCGGGATGATCCTCAACCCGATCACGCTCGGCCCCGACCGCCCGCTTCGCGAGGTGGTGGCGCTGATGCGCCGGTTCAAGATCTCGGGCGTCCCGATCGTGGACGGGCAGGGCCGGCTGGTCGGCATCGTGACCAACCGCGACCTCCAGTTCGAGCGGAACCTCGACCAGCCGATCGGCGAGGCGATGACCCGCGAGAACCTCGTCACCGCCCCGGTCGGCACCGATCTCGACGAGGCCGAGCGGATGCTCGCGCGCCACCGGATCGAGAAGCTGCCCGTCGTGGACGGGGAGGGCGTGCTCAAGGGGCTCATCACCGTCAAGGACATCTTCAAGCGGCGCGAGCATCCCAACGCCAACAAGGATCAGCACGGGCGCCTCCGGGTGGCCGCGGCGGTCGGCGGGACGCCCGGCGACCTCACCCGTGCGCGCGCCCTCCTCGGCGCCGGCGCCGACGTGATCGTGATCGACTCCGCGCATGGGCACAGCGAAGGGGTGATGGGCACACTCGACGCCATCCGCCGCGCCTTTCCCGACGCGCAGATCATCGCGGGCAACGTCGCGACCGAGGCCGGCGCCCGCGAGCTGGTGCGGCGCGGCGCGGATGCGGTGAAGGTGGGCATCGGGCCCGGCAGCATCTGCACCACGCGCGTCGTCACCGGCGTCGGGGTGCCGCAGGTGACGGCGATCATGGATGCCGTGCGCGGCGCGGGCGACGTGCCGATCATCGCCGACGGCGGCATCAAGTACTCGGGCGACATGGTGAAGGCGCTCGCCTCCGGCGCGTCGTCCGCGATGATGGGCTCGATGCTGGCCGGCACCGAGGAGAGCCCCGGCGAGAGCGTGCTGGCCGAAGGCCGCCGCTTCAAGATGATCCGCGGCATGGGCAGTCTCTCCGCCATGCAGGACGGCTCGGCCGACCGGTACTTCCAGGAGGGTGAGATGGCCCCCTCGAAATGGGTGCCGGAGGGGATCGAGGGACGGGTGCCCTACAAGGGGGCGGTCGCGGACGTCATCTACCAGATGGTCGGCGGCCTCCGGAGCGGGATGGGCTACTGCGGCGTCGCCGACATTCCGGCGCTGCAGCGCGAGGTCGAGATGATCCAGGTGACGTCGGCCGGCCTCCGCGAGTCGCATCCGCACGACGTGACGATCACGCGCGAGGCGCCCAACTACAGTGCTTGAGGCGGCGGCCACGCCGCCGGTCTGACCGCAGTCCGACTCAATTCTCCAACCGAGGCATCTGATGAGCGTACTCGATGTAAAGGACGCCCCGTCGTCGCGCCCGCCCACCTACGGCGGCGGCACCGGACTGTGGGCCACCAAATCGATCTCGGCACTGCGGGCCGAAGCGGAGGCCACCGGCGAGCGGTCCCTCAACCGCACCCTCGGCGCGATGAACCTCACGATGCTCGGCATCGGTGCCATCATCGGCGCGGGGATCTTCGTGCTGACCGGCCTCGCCGCCGCGCTGCACGCGGGACCCGCCGTTCCGATCTCCTTCGTCTTCGCTGCCATCGCCTGCGGCCTTGCCGGCCTCTGCTACGCCGAGATGGCGAGCGCCGTCCCGGTGGCCGGCAGCGCCTACACCTACTCGTACGCGACGATGGGCGAGTTCATCGCGTGGATCATCGGGTGGGACCTGGTCCTCGAGTATGCGATGGGAGCCGCCACCGTCGGCGTCGGCTGGTCGGGCTACTTCGTGAGCCTCCTCGACTACCTCGGGATCCATATCCCGGTCGCCCTCACGTCGTCGCCGCTCATCCACTGCAGCGCGGCCGACGTCACCAAGGCGGTGAACTTCTGCACTCACGCGGGGTGGAACACGACGGGCGCCCTCTTCAACCTCCCGGCCGTGGCCATCGTACTCATCGCCTCCGCCATCCTGGTGATCGGGATCGAGGAGTCGGCCAAGGTGAACAACATCATCGTGATCCTCAAGATCGCGGTGGTGCTCATGTTCATCGCCTTCGGCCTCGGCTACATCAACACCGCCAACTGGCACCCGTTCATTCCCCAGAACACCGGGACCTTCGGCCAGTTCGGCTGGAGCGGCGTCTTCCGCGGCGCGGGCCTCATCTTCTTCGCCTACATCGGCTTCGACGCGGTGAGCACCGCGGCGCAGGAAGCGAAGAACCCGCAGCGCGACATGCCCATCGGGATCCTGGGCTCGCTCGCCATCTGCACGGTGCTCTACATCCTGGTCTCGATGGTGCTCACCGGCGTCATCAAGTACGACCAGCTGAACGTGGCGCACCCCGTGGCGTACGCCGTGGAGAACGTGGCCGGCCTCCGCTGGCTCACGCCGTTCATCACCATCGGCGCCGTGCTCGGCCTGGGCTCCGTGGTGCTGGTCATGCTCCTCGGCCAGTCGCGCGTCTTCTACTCGATGTCCCGCGACGGCCTCATGGGGCCGTGGGCCGGCAAGGTGCACCCGAAGTACCGGACGCCCTACCTGTCCACGATCTACGTCGGGCTCATCGTCGCGGTCATCACCGGTACCTTCCCGATCCAGCTGCTGGGCGAGCTGGTCAACATCGGGACGCTCCTCGCCTTCGTGCTGGTCTGCGCCGGCGTCCTGATCCTGCGGCGGACCCGCCCCGATCTCGAGCGGCCGTTCCGGACGCCGCTCGTCCCCGTCGTGCCGATCCTCGGCATCCTCGCCTGCTTCGGGCTCATGGCGACGCTGCCCGGCGACACCTGGATCCGGCTCTTCGTGTGGCTCCTGATCGGGTTCGTGATCTACTTCAGCTACGGACGGAAGCACAGCCACCTGCAGCAGGAGATCGCGGCGGGCGGGAAGCCGATGGGCTGAGCCGACCCGGTCCAGGCAACGAAGCGCCGCCGCGAGGCGGCGCTTTTGTTCCAGGGCGCACCACCGTGATTGACAGCGCGGCCAATTCGTCGTAAGTGTGTGGCGCAAATTTCCGGCGATCGCGCCCGACCACTCCATCCGAGGCCCGCATGGACCTGTTCCGCCGCAAGAGCGTCACCGCCCTCCAGGCCGAAGCCGAGGCCGACCACAGTCTCAAGCGCTCGCTGGGCGTGGTCAACCTGACCGCGCTGGGGATCGGCGCCATCATCGGCACCGGCATCTTCGTCCTCACCGGCACCGTGGCCGCGCAGAACGCGGGGCCCGCCGTGATCCTCTCGTTCGTCCTCGCCGGCGTCGCCTCGATCTTCGCGGCGCTCTGCTACAGCGAGTTCGCCTCGCTCGTGCCGATGGCCGGCAGCGCCTACACCTACGGGTACGCCACGCTCGGCGAGCTGGTGGCGTGGATCATCGGGTGGGACCTGATCCTGGAGTACGCGCTGAGCGCCACGACGGTGGCGATCGGGTGGTCGGGCTACGTGGTGTCGTTCCTCGCGGACATCGGCATCCGCGTGCCGGCGCACTTCCAGGCCGCCCGCGGCACGGTGGTGACGCTGGCCGACGGCACGACCACGACCGCCATCTTCAACATCCCGGCCGTGATCATCGTCGCGATCGTCACGACGCTGCTCGTCGTCGGCGTGCGCGAGTCGGCCAACGTGAACAACGTGATCGTCCTCATCAAGCTCGCCGTCGTCCTGCTCTTCATCGCGCTCACGGTGAAGGCGGTGAACCCGCAGAACTGGCACCCCTTCATTCCGCCCAACACCGGCAGTCGCGAGCATTTCGGCTTCAGCGGCGTCGCCGCCGGCGCGGGCGTCGTGTTCTTCGCCTACATCGGCTTCGACGCGGTGAGCACGGCGGCGCAGGAAGCGAAGAACCCGCAGCGCGACATGCCCATCGGCATCATCGGCTCGCTGATCGTGTGCACCATTCTCTACATCGTGGTCGCCGCGATCGCGACCGGCGTGCTGCCGTACGCGCAGCTCGACGTGCCCGATCCGATCGCGAAGGTCGCCGACGCCGCCGGGCTCGGCTGGGTCTCGTCGCTCATCAAGCTCGGGGCCATCGCCGGTCTCACGTCGGTCATCCTCGTGCAGCTCCTCGGCCAGTCGCGCGTGTTCTACTCGATGGGGCGCGACGGCCTCCTGCCGCCGTTCGTCAACAAGGTGCATCCGCGCTTCCGGACGCCCTGGATCACCTCGATCCTCACCGGCATCGCCGTGGCCATCCCCGCCGGCATCCTGCCGGTGCGTGACGCCGCCAAGCTGGTGTCGATCGGCACGCTGCTCGCGTTCGTGATCGTCTCGATCGGGGTGCTGGTCCTCCGGGTGCGGGAGCCGGAGCTGCGGCGTCCCTTCAGGACCCCGCTCGTCTGGTTCGTCAGTCCGATGGGCGCCATCTCCGCGCTCTACCTCATGAGCAGCCTCGACATCGAGACCTGGATCCGGCTCGTCGTGTGGCTCGCGATCGGCCTCACCATCTACTTCCTCTATGGCCGCCACCACGCGCGGGTGGCGGGCTAGCCCCGGTTATCTTGTCCCCATGCCGACCACGCTCGCTCCCGACCGCATCGCCGCCGCCGAGGCCCTCGCGGCGGTCCTGGCGCCCGGCAAGCGGGTCTGCCTCACCACCCATGTGAACCCCGACGGCGACGGGCTCGGGAGCGAGGTCGGCCTCCTCCACCTCCTCCGGGCCCGCGGCGTCGACGCCGTCATCACCAATCCGACCGCCACCCCGAGCCGGTTCGAGTTCCTGCTCGACGACCTTCCGGGCTGCGATCGCACCGCGCACGCGGTGAAGGAGCTCCGCCGCGCCGACGTCATCGTCGTGCTCGACATCTCCGACCTCGGCCGCCTCGGCATGCTCTGCGACACGGTGCGGGAGGCCGGCGTGCCCGTCGCCTGCGTGGACCACCACGTGGGCGACGGCAAGCTGCCCGACGGACCGCGGTATCTCGACGTGAACGCCGCCGCCACCGGCGAGCTCATCTACGAGATCGCCATCGCGAACCGCTGGCCGGTGACGCCGCTGGTGGCGCAGGGGCTCTATGTGGCGCTCCTCACCGATACCGGGGGGTTCCGCTTCAGCAACACGCGGCCGCGCACCCTGCGGGTCGCGGCCGATCTGCTGGAGACGGGCGTCGATCCCGAGCAGATCTATCTCGATGTCTACGCCCGCGCCCCCGAGGGGAGGCCGCGGCTCTTCGCCGAGGCGCTGCAGACCCTCGTGGTCGAGCCGCAGCACGGCCTGGCCTGGGTGACCGTGCCGCCGGGTGCCATCGAGCGGCTTGGCGTCACGTCGGACGATCTCGACGGGGTGGTGGAGTTTCCCCGCTCGATCGAGGGCGTTCGCATGGCGCTGCTCTTCCGCGAGGCGGCGCAGGGGCGGATCAAGGTGTCGCTCCGCTCGGTGGGGAACGTGGATGTGGCGGAGTTCGCCAAGCGGTTCGGCGGCGGCGGGCACCGGAAGGCGGCGGGGCTCTCGCTCGTGGGCTCGATGGTGGACGTGCAGGGCACGGTGCTCGAGGCGGCGCGCGAATACATCGCCTCCACCAACGGTCACCCCTGAGATTATTATTCCGCGCATGGACATCTTCGATCGGATCGAGCAGTCCCTCGACACCCTCCGCCCCTACATCGCCTCGCACCGCGGCAACGTCGAAGTCGTGGACTTCGACGAGGGGGAAGGGACGCTGCTCGTCCGCCTCGGCGGCACCTGCCAGGGGTGTTCCGCGTCCACCGTCACCCTGAAGCAGGGAATCGAGAGCCGGCTCCGGGCCATGGTGCCCGAAGTGCGGCACGTCGAGGCGGTCTGATGGCCGACGCCCTCGAGGCGCGGGTCATCAGCGCGCTGGCCGGCATCCAGAATCCGCGGCTCGAGAACGACCTCATCTCGTCCGGCATGGTTCGCGAGCTCGAGATCGGCGCCGACGGCCGCGTGAGCTTCACCTTCCTGCTCGGCTCCGATGACCCGGCGACGCTGGTGCGCGCCGCCCGGAGCGCCGTCCGCGCGGTGGACGGCGTGAGCGAGGTCAAGATCAACGTCACCAACCCTACCGCCCCCGCGCGCTCCACCCACGGCCCGCCGCAGTCCGCCGGCATGCCGGCGCCGCCGACTCCGATGGAGCAGCCGAACCTCGGCCGCATTCTCGCGGTGAGCTCGGGGAAGGGGGGGGTCGGGAAGTCCACCGTCGCCGCCAATCTCGCCGTGGCACTGGCCGAGGCGGGATTCCGCGTCGGGGTGATGGACGCCGATATCTACGGGCCGAATCTCCCGCGCATGTTCGGCATCTTCGAGCGCCCCCCCGTGCGGGACGGCCAGATGCAGCCGCTCGAGGCGCACGGTGTGCGGCTCATGTCGCTCGGCTTCATCGTGGAGCGCGACGCGGCGGCGATCTGGCGCGGCCCCATCATCATGAAGATCATCCAGCAGTTCCTGCGCGACGTGAACTGGGGCGAGCTCGACTACTTCATCGTGGACATGCCGCCCGGCACCGGTGACGCGCAGCTTTCGCTCGTGCAGTCGGTGCACGTCTCCGCCGCGCTCATCGTCACGACGCCGCAGGAGATGGCCGTGGGCGATGCGCTCCGCGGCGCCAGGATGTTCGAGCGCGTGGGTGTGCCGGTGATCGGCATCGTCGAGAACATGGGTCCGTTCACGGACCCGACCGGCCGGCGCTGGGAGCTCTTCTCCTCCGGCGGAGGCCTCCGGCTGGCGGAGGAGCTCGGCGTCCCGCTCCTCGCCTCCGTGCCCCTCGAGCCGGGCCTGGCGGAGCTGGCCGACGCGGGGCAGCCCGTGCTCGTCGGCGCGCCCGACAGCGCCGCGGCGAAGGCGCTCCGCACCGCCGCCGACCGGGTGCGCGAGGAGCTGGGAACCCGCCCCGTCGCGCTCCCGATCCTCCGCGGTTGACCAGCGCGGCGCGCGGCCCGATCGCGCTCCTCACCGATTTCTCCACTGCCGATGCCTACGTCGCCGAGCTCCGGGGAGTGCTGCTCACCGCACTCCCCGGCGCGACGCTCGTGGACATCTCCCACGCCATTCCCCCCGGCGACGTCCGAAGCGGCGCCTACGTCCTCGGCCGGGTCTGGCAGCGGTTTCCCCACGGCACCGTCTTTCTCGCCGTGGTGGATCCGGGCGTCGGCACCGAGCGGGCGGCGCTCGCCGCGAGCGCCGGCGGCCGCTTCTTCGTCGCGCCCGACAACGGACTCCTCACGCCGGTGCTGGCGGCTGCGACCACCGTGATCGCGCTCCCGACGCCGCCGGACGCATCGCCGACCTTCCATGGTCGGGATCTCTTCGCGCCCGCCGCCGCCGCGCTCGCCGGCGGCGTGCCGATCGAATCGCTCGGGTCAGCATTCACCGGCGCACCGATCCGGATCGAGCGGACCGAGCCGCACTACGAGGGGAAATCCGTCGTCGGCGAGGTGATCTACGTGGACCGATTCGGCTCGCTCGTCACCAACCTCACGCCCGAGCTCGTTCCGTCCTACGCGCGACTCGAGGTCGAGGACGCCGACGCCGGTCCGCTCCGCCGCACCTTCGGCGACGTCGCGACCGGCGCGCTCGTGAGCTACGTCGGATCGGGTGGCGAGATCGAGATCGCGGTGCGGGACGGCTCGGCGGCGCGGCGGCTGGGGATCGGCGTAGGCGGGCGGGTGCGCGCGCGGCTGGGTTGAGTCAGCCGCCCGCCGGCCGCGGCGGCGCGCGGCGTGCGGGGTCGAGTCCCAGCCCGCGGACGGCGGCGGTGAACGCGGAGTCGTTCCGCAGCGCATCGAACCACTGCGGGCTCACGCCGATCGCCAGCAGGAACTGGTCGCGCTCGCGGGCGGCGCGCAGAAACCAGTCGAGTCCTGCCGCGGTGTCGCCCAGGCCGAGCCGCGCGATCGCTGCGCCTGCCGGTGATGCCGACCCCTGCCGCGCTCGCTCCTCCAGCCGCGCCGCCACGCTCCGCGCGGAATCGCCGTGGCCCGCCGCCGCCAGCGCATACGCGAGAATTCCAGTGAACATCGTCACGTTCGAGTCGAGCCGCACGGCGCTCTCCAGCTCGGGGACACCGCGGGCCGCCTGGCCCGCGAAGAGGTAGGCGCAGCCGAGAAAGGCGTGCGTCGCCCAGAGGCTGGGGGCGAGCGCCACCGCGGCCTGCCCCTCCCGGAAGGCACGCGTCGAATCGCCGGCCAGCGCCAGCATGAAGCTCAGCTCTCCCGCCACGATCGGCGACAGCGGGTCCAGCGTGCGGGCGCGCGTCACCTCCGCGGCCCCTTCCGCCGGATGCCCCGTGATCACGAGCGTCTCGCCGTACCACTGGTGCGCCGCGGCGCCGTTCGGGTCGAGCACGAGTGAGCGCCGGAGCGCCGCCTCGGCGCCGCGCCAGTCGCCGGCGGACTTGGCCACGAGGCCGAGCGTGGAGTACGCGCCCGCATTGAGGGAATCGAGCGCGATCGCGCGCTCCGCCTCGCGCCGCGCGAGCGGAAGCGCAGAGTCGGCCGGGGTCAGGCCGTAGATCGGGAGGAGGGCGAGCGCGTCGGCCAGCCCGGCATGCGCGTCCGCGAAACGCTCGTCGCGCGCAATCGCGCGGGAGAAGTAGCCCGCCGCCGCGCGAAGGGCCGAGTCGCCGCGCTGGTGCCAGAGAAAGCGGCCGCGGAGATAGAGGTCGTACGCCTCGAGGTCCTCGGTCGGCCGCCGCGCGGGGGGCGCCCGGGTGAGCCGCGGCGCGAGCGCGCCGACGATCGCGGCGCTCAGCTCGTCCTGCAGCTGGAACACGTCGGCCATCTTGCGCGTGTACTGATCCGACCAGACCGTGAGCCCGTCCCGCGTGCCGGTGAGTCGGGCGCTCAGCCGCAGGCGGTCGCCGTCGCGCCGGATGGTCCCCTCGAGCACCGCGCCGACGCCGAGCTTCCGCCCGATCTCGCGCACGTCCACGTCCCGCCGGCCCTTCCACGCGTACGCCGACGTGCGCGACGCCACGCGAAGGCCGCGCACCTGGCTCAGCTGCGAGGTGAGCTCGTCCGTGATGCCGTCGGAGAAATATTCGTCCCGGTTGTCCCCACCGGTGTTCACGAACGGCAGCACGGCCACCGCATCCTGTGCCGCCGCGGGCGCCGCGCGGCGGCTGGCGATCGCCCACACGGCCGCCAAAGCCGCCAGCACGACTCCAGCGAGCGCCGCACGCCGCGCGCGGTTGGGCCGCGGCATTGCCGCGAGCTGAGGCTGGCTCCGCGCCTCGGGTGCGTCGAGCGCCGCCAGCACGGCCTCGGCGGTCTGCGGCCGGCGCGCCGGGTCCTTCTCGAGCAGCTGCGTCACCACCTCGGCGAGTGCCGGCGGGGTGTCCGGCCGGCGCGCCGAGATCGGCTCGGGGGTCTCCGCCATCTGCGCAGCGAGGAGCGCCCGCGGCGTGCGCCCGTGAAACGGCGTCTCGCCCGCCAGCAGCTCGTACGCCAGGACTCCGAGCGCATAGAGATCGGCCCGGTGGTCGGTGTCGGGATCGGCGGCGGCCTGCTCCGGCGCCATGTAGGCCGGCGTGCCGAGCGAGCTCCCGACCATCGTCAGCTCGCCGGCGCCGTCCTCGTGGCGGGCGGAGCTCACCGCCTTGGCCACGCCGAAATCGGTGACGGTCGCCGAGCCGCGCGCCAGCAGCACGTTGTCGGGCTTGATGTCGCGGTGGACCACGCCACGCTCATGCGCGAAGGCGAGGCCGCGCGCCACGTCACGGACGATCGCGACGACATCGGCGATCGGCAGCGCCCCCTCGCGCGCGATCCGCTTCCTGAGCGAGTCGCCCGCCACGTAGGGCATGGTGAAGAAGGGAAGGCCGCCGGCCTCGCCCGCGGCCAGCACGGGCACGATGTGCGGATGCTGCAGACCCGCGGCGAGCTGGATCTCCCGGCGAAAGCGCTCGACGTTGAGTCCCGCGCCGAGCTCCGGGGAAAGCACTTTCACCACGACCCGCCGCCCGAGTGCCACCTCCTCGGCGAGGAAGACGCGCGACATCCCGCCGCCGCCCAGCTCGCGCTCGATTCGGAAGCCCGGCCCGAGCGCCGTTTGCACGCGG
>JAICUF010000149.1 GCA_025935995.1 Gemmatimonadales bacterium | reverse complement strand
GTACTCGTTGGCGCGGCTCGCGGTGATGCGGTTGCCCAGGAGCGGCACCAGGGCGAGGGCGAGGACCGGCGTCGCGAGCGCCCAGCGGCTCCGCGGGGTGCCGCGATCCCGGAGCAGGCCGACGATGCTCTGGAGGAGCGCGCCGAAGCCGACCGCCACCAGCACGCCGAAGTAGGAGAACGAGGCGATGAAGAAGTAGTCGCGCTCGCGGACCTCATGGAGATCCTGCGGGATCTCCAGATGCTGCGAGTACCCGTACTTGAAGTTGAGGTAGGTGACGAGCGCGAGGCTCAGCGTGCCGAGCATGGCCGCCGCGGCGAGCCCTGCCCGCCGGTCCCGGCGCCACAGCGCCACGAGCCCCCAGAGGCCGAGCGCGGCGAAGAGGACGGCGGCGGCATCGCGGACGCGGGTCCAGTCGCGGCCGAACTGCCAGCTGAAGTACTGCAGGTAGTTGCTGATCTGGGCGATGAAATCGGCCTGCCGCACGTAGACCGGCGGCTTGCCGTACTGGACCCGGTTCAGCACGTCGAAGAGCGGCTTGCTGAAGAAGCCGATCGGCTCGCCCTCGTTGATCGCCGGATACTGCCCGGCGCGCATCGGCAGATAGATGTAGTTGAGCGAGATCCCGACGAGCGCCGCGATGAGGATTCCCGCCAGGACGCGCGGGCGGGTGAAGGCGCGCCAGTCGGTCCAGAGCGCGTAGATCACGACGGCGGGCGTGGCCAGCACGCCCATCATGTGATTGGTGGAGGTGAGCGCGAGCACATAGGCGATGAGCACGAGCCAGCGGTCGCGGTGCGGCCCCGCATCGTCGTCGGCCCAGTGCACCACGAGCCACATCACGAGGGCCACAGAGAGGAGCGAGACGGTGTAGACCTTCTCGTTCACGGTGGACTGGTTCCACACCGTCCACGAGAAGGCGCCCACCGCCACGCCCGCCGCGGCCGCCGCCAGCCGCGCCCACCGCACCGCCACCACCGGCTGCAGCCAGCGCTCCGCCACCAGGAACCAGAGCCCCGCCGTCGCCGCGCTGGTCACCGCCGCGAAGAGGTTGATCCGCTCGGCATAGGATGCCGCGAGCGGGAGCAGGCCCCACACGTGCGCCAGGAGGGTGAACAGCGGATTGCCCGGCGGATGCGGGATGCCGAGCACCTTGGCGGCGGCGATGTACTCCGACGTGTCCCAGAACGCCGTCGTGGGCGACAGCGTGAGCAGGTAGACGACGAAGACGACCACGCCGACGATCAGCGCGGCGAGGTAGGGCGGCGGATCGCGCCGGATGGAAACGGAGGGTGCGCTCATGGACTCGCTGGACTCAGTGACGGAACTGGCGACGGCCGGTCAGCACCATCGCGATCCGGTGGCGGTCGGCGGCGGCGATGACCTCGGCGTCGCGGATCGAGCCGCCGGGCTGGATGATCGCGGTGACGCCCGCGGCGGCCGCTTCGTCGACCCCGTCGGCGAAGGGGAAGTAGGCGTCGGAGGCGAGGACGCTGCCTTCGGTGGCGTGGCCCTGGCGCCGCGCCTTGTGGACGGCCATGAAGGCGCTGTCCACACGGCTCATCTGGCCGGCGCCGATCCCGATCGCCATCTCGTCGCGGACCAGGAGGATGGCGTTCGACTTCACCATGCCGACGCCGGCCCACGCGAAGCGGAGGTCGCTCCATTCGTGGTCACTGGGCGTGCGCGCCGTGGCGACGGTCCATCCCTCTTCGGATGGGTCGAAGACGAAGGCATCCTGCACCAGGAATCCCCCGCGCACCCGCTTGTAGTCCAGTGCGCCGGCCGCGCGTCCCACCGGCAGCTCGATGACGCGGAGATTCTTCCGCGCGGCGAAGACGGCGAGCGCCTCCTCGTGGAACGACGGCGCCACCACGACTTCGACGAAGAGGTCGCTCATCGCCGCCGCGGTCGTCTGGTCGACGACGGTGTTGAAGGCGATCACGGAGCCGAAGGCGGAGACCGGATCGGTGGCGCGGGCGCGGCGGAAGGCGTCGGTCGCGCTGCCGGCCACGGCGAGGCCGCAGGGCGTCGTGTGCTTGATGATGGCGCAGGCGGGGCGGGCGGGCCAGTTGGCCACCGTCGCCATCGCGGCATCGATGTCCAGCAGATTGTTGAACGAGAGCTCCTTGCCCTGCCGCTGCACCAGGTCGCGCATGCCGCGCGGCTCCTCGGTCACGTAGAGCGCGGCGCGCTGCGTCGGGTTCTCGCCGTAGCGGAGCGCCTCCAGCCGCTCCATCGAGAGACCGATCCGGCTGGGCAACGCGTCCTCGCGCGGGGTGAGGAAGCCCGCGATCGCGCTGTCGTACTCGGCGGTGTGGGCAAACACCTTCGCGGCGAGCTCGAGGCGGCGCTCGATGGGAACGCCGCCGCCGCGGAGCAGGCGCAGGATCGGGTCGTAGTCGGTGGGATCGACGATGGGGATGACGAACTCGTGGTTCTTCGCCGCCGACCGGAGCATCGACGGGCCGCCGATATCGATGTTGTCGAGCGCCACCTCGAGGCTCACGCCGGGACGCGCGACGGTCAGCTGAAACGGATAGAGGTTCACGGCGACGAGATCGATCGCCGCGATCCCGTGCTCCGCCATGGCGGCCCGGTGCTCCGGGAGATCGCGGCGCGCGAGGAGCCCGCCGTGGATCATCGGATGCAGCGTCTTGAGGCGTCCGTCGAGGACCTCGGGGAAGCCGGTGACCGCCTCGACCCCGGTGACGTCGATACCCGCCGAGCGGAGCGTGGCGGCGGTGCCGCCGGTGGAGACCAGCTCCCAGCCCAGCGCCGCCAGGCCCTGCGCGAAGCTGACGATGCCGCGCTTGTCGCTGACCGAGATCAGGGCGCGCGGCATGCCGATTCCTTCACCAGTGTGGGCTCCAGTGGAAGTGGGGAGGAGAGAGGGACCGGGCGCCCGGCCTCCGCCGCCGCCAGCACGACAGCCGGAAGGAGGCGGTGCTCGGCTTCGAGGACGCGGGCGGCGAGTCGGTCGGGCGTGTCGCCGGGCTCGACGGGGACGCGCGCCTGCGCGAGAATCGGCCCGCGATCGTACGCCTCGTCCACGAGGTGCACGGTCGCGCCCGACTCGCGCGCCCCGCTCGCGAGCACGGCCCGGTGCACCCGCGAGCCGTACATTCCGGCTCCGCCGAACGCCGGCAGCAGGGCGGGGTGCACGTTGATGATGCGGCCCCGATAGCGCTCGACCACGGGCGCCGGTACCAGCCGAAGGAAGCCGGCGAGCACGACGAGCTGGACCGACGCGCCGTCGAGCGCGGCGAGCCACGCCGTCGGGTCCGCACTGTCGGCCAGCACGCGCGTCGCGATCCCGCGCTCGGCCGCGAGCGCGAGTCCGCCGGCGTCAGGCCGGTCACTCAGCACGAGGACGACCTGCGCGGGCGCGCCGGCGTCGAGGGCGTCCAGCAGCGCCTTGAGATTGCTGCCGCGTCCCGAGATGCAGACGGCTACCCGCATTGGCATGGCCGGAAAAGCTAACGGAGGGGCGGGGATTCGCCTAGCGCTGGCGCTTTGCCAAGCGGGGTGCCGGACAACTCACATGAAGCAAAGGGCCTAAGTCGAAGACGGAGCGCTCCTTCACCGGCCGATGGCCGAGGGCACGATGGTTGCGTTTTCCCGCGCGCATTCCCTGCTGGATACCCGTCTTCCCGTGCCCTTCCGGCCCTACCTGGAGCTACATCATGCGGGTGAGGATCCTGACCGTTGCGAGCGCGATCGCGCTGATGAGTTGTGAGGCGCCGAAGCAGCTGGGCCCGGGCCTCCTGATCGAGGACCTGCTGCCCCGCGTGTCCAACGCCGATGGAACCATCCTGGCGGAGCTGGTAGCCGGGCCCGCGCCCGTCGGCGGCACCGGGAACGCGGCGACCATCGCCGGCATCGGAAGCGTCGTGAACGGGGGCAGCTCGCAGGTGAGCGTTTCGGCGGGCCAGGCCTACAACACCGTGATCGTCGCCATCCCCGGCTTCGAGAACTACTGGAAGCTCACGTTGCCCGGCGACGTGCCGGCGGCCGATGTCGTGGTGAGCATCGCCCCGACCCTCACCGCGAGCACCTTCCAGCTCCGCTACGCCGTGATGAGCGGCGGGACGCTCGGCGCCTACGGCACGCAGAACATTCGCGTGACGCACGTCGGCACCGGTGATGTGCAGGTGAGCGTCTCATGGACGGGCGCGAGCGATGTGGACCTGCACGTCTACGATCCGGCCGGCGAAGAGGTGTTCTTCGGGAACCTGACCTCCGCGAGCGGCGGCAAGCTCGATCTGGATTCCAATCCCGGCTGCGCCATCGACAACGTCAACAACGAGAACATCGTCTGGCCGGTGGGCCAGGCGCCGCACGGCGATTACCGGGTCGTGGTGGACTACTACGACGACTGCGGCGTGCCTCGCTCGGACTTCGTCGTGACGGTCCAGATGGCGGGTCACGATCCGAAGACGGTCAGTGGCTCGTTCGTCGGGCTCAAGGCCGCCAATCCTCCGGCGGAGGTCGGCACCTTCACCTACTGACCGGGTGCGTCTCCGGGATCGGCGGCGGCGCGCAGCCCCCCCCCCCCCCCCGGGGCATCCGACGCCCCGAGGGTGGGCGGGGGGGGGGGGACGCGGCC
>JAICUF010000162.1 GCA_025935995.1 Gemmatimonadales bacterium | reverse complement strand
TGGTCGTGCCCGAGCCGCTGGTCGAGCCGTTCGGCCACGCGGTGATCGCGGCGAGCGGCCCCGCGCCCACGCTGGCGCAGGCCGCGGCGGCGGAGTTCATCGCTGGGGGACACCTGGCGGCGCATCTTCGGCGGACCCGCGAGCGGTACCGGGAGCGCCGGGACGTGCTGCTCGGCGCGCTGGCGCGTGAGCTTGGCGGGACGCTCACGGTCATCGCGGCGGACGCGGGCATGCACGTGACGGCGACGCTGCCACCGGGGTACGACGACGTGGACATCGCCCGCCGCGCGTCGGCCGAGGGGATCGAGGCCCCGCCGCTCTCTTCCTATTATATCGCGGAGCCGCGCGTGAGCGGTCTGCTGCTGCACTTCGCCCGGGTGCCGCCCGCGAACATCCGCCGAGCCGTGAGCGCGCTAACGCGCTGCATCGCCGAGAGCCGGAGGCCAGGGAGAGCCGGCCGGGCCTGACTCACCCCCCGACTGGTCCATTCCCGGATTCCCCGCTAATCTTCCCCCGCATCCCCACTCCCACCCGAGGTCACCCTGACCCTCGCTGCCGCCCTCGCCGGCCGCTACCGCATCGAGCGCGAGCTCGGCCGCGGGGGGATGGCCACGGTCTACCTGGCCCACGACCTCCGCCACGACCGCCCCGTGGCGCTCAAGGTCCTCGTCCCCGACCTCGCCGCCACCCTCGGTCCCGACCGCTTCCAGCGCGAGATCCGCCTCGCCGCGCGCCTGCAGCACCCCCACATCCTCACCGTGCATGACTCGGGCGAGGACGCCGGCTTCCTCTGGTTCACCATGCCCTACGTGGAGGGCGAGTCCCTGCGGGATCGCCTCACCCGCGAGCGGCAGCTCCCCGTGGCCGACGCCGTCCGGATCGCGCGCGAGGCCGCGCAAGGGCTGGAGTACGCCCACCGCCACGGCATCGTCCACCGCGACATCAAGCCCGAGAACCTCCTCCTCACCGAGGACGGCAACACCCTCGTCGCCGACTTCGGCATCGCCCGCTCCCTGGGCGGCGAGGGCGACCGGCTGACCCAGACCGGCCTCTCGATCGGCACCGCCGCCTACATGAGCCCCGAGCAGGCCGCCGGCGAGCGCGAGATCGACGGCCGGAGCGACATCTACTCCCTGGGCGTCGTCCTCTACGAGATGCTGGCCGGCGAGCCGCCCTTCAGCGGCCCAACCGCGCAGGCCATCATCGCGCGCCGCTTCAGCGAGACGCCGCGCGCGATCCGTCCCGGCCGTGAGGCCGTCCCCGAAGCGCTCGACCAGGCGGTCCTCCGCTCACTCGCCCGCACCCCTGCCGACCGCTACGCCACCGCCGCCGAATTTGCCCGGGCGCTTGAGCCCGCCGCGGCCGCCGCCACCGTCGCCGCGCCCGCCGCCGCCGCGCCTCGTCCCGCGCGCGCCGCCCGCCGCGTCCCCCCCGCGCTCCTCCTCCTCTCCCTCGGCTTCATCGTCGGTCTCGGCGTGCTCTTCGCCTGGCGACGCTCGGCCGGCGCGGGGGGCGAGCCCGGCGGCACCGCGGGCCCGCCCCGCATCGCCGTCCTCCCCTTCGAGAACCTGGGCGATTCCGCCGACGGCTACTTCGCTGACGGCATCACCGACGCGGTGCGCGCCAAGCTCACCGGGCTCCCGGGGCTGCAGGTGATCGCGCGCGCCAGCTCGATCCAGTACCGCGGCACCACCCGCACCCCGTCGCAGGTGGCGGAGGACCTCGGCGTCCGCTACCTGCTGACGGGGACGGTGCGCTGGGAGCGCGGGGCGGGCGGCGCGAGCCGGGTGCAGGTGAGTCCCGAGCTGGTGGAGGTCGGCACCAACCGGGCGGCCTCGAGCGTGTGGGCCCAGCCCTTCGACGCCTCGCTCACCGACGTCTTCCAGGTGCAGGGCGACATCGCGGCGAAGGTGGCGGAGGCGATGCGCGTGGCACTGGGCGGCGCCGACCGCGCGGTGCTGGCGGAGGCGCCGACCCGGAACCCGGCGGCGTACGATGCATATCTCCGCGGCGAGGCGGCGTGGGGCTCGGGCGCGGACAACGCCCCCGCGGCGCTCCGCGCCGCACTGCGCCACTTCCAGCAGGCGGTGGCACTCGACTCGTCGTTCGCCCTCGCCTGGAGCCGGATCGGCTCGGTCGGCTCGCTACTCTATGCCAACGGCTTGTCCAGCCGGGAGCTCGCCCGGATCGCGCGCGAGGGCGCCGAGCGAGGAGCCGCGCTCGCACCGCGCACCGCCGACGCCGGCACGGCCCTGGGCGCCTATTACATCCTCGTCGAGGGTGACCCGCTGAAGGCCGTTGCCGAGTACGAGGCAGCGCGGAGCCGCGCGCCGGGCGACGTCACGGTGCTGCGCCGGCTCGCGCTCATCGAGCGTGCGCTCGGCCGCTGGGACGATGCGGTCCGCCACGCCCAGGCCGCGTACGCCGGCGACCCGCGCTCCTCATCGGCGGCGAGCTCGCTCGCGGACATCTACCTCTGGCTTCGCCGGCCGGACGACGCGCGGCCGCCGGCCGCCCGCGCCCTCGCCCTGGCGCCGGCCGCGCCGCGGAACGTGGACGAGCTCGCGATGATCTCACTCAGCGAGGGCGACCTCGCAGGCGCGCGCCGCATTCTCGCCGAGTCCCGGGACGCCCCGCGCCCCGTCCTCATCGCCTTCGTCGCGAATGCCTGGGACCTGGGGTGGATGCTCGACAGCGCCGACCGCCAGCTGGCCCTGTCCCTCGGGCCCGAGGCTTTTGACGGGAGCCGGCCGGTGCAGGCGGTGGTCCGGATGGAGCTGTACGGCTGGATGGGGGACAGCACGCGGAGCCGGGCCTGGGGCGACAGCGCCGCGCGGGCCATCGAGGCGCAGCTGCGCGACGTGCCCAACGACGCGCAGCTCCACTCGTTCCACGGCCTGGCGCTGGCATACGGCGGCCATCCGGCGGAGGCGGTGGCCGAGGGGGAGCGGGGGCTGGCGCTGAGTGCGAGAGACCCGGTGTCGGCCACCTATCTCCGGCACCAGCTCGCCCGCATCTACCTGCGGAACGGCGATCGAGCGAAGGCCCAGGACGAGCTGGAGCGGGTGATGGCGGTGCCGTACTATCTCTCGCCCGCGTGGCTTCGGATCGATCCGGACTTCGCGCCGCTCCGGGGCGACCCTCGCTTCCAGCGCCTGGCCGGCTCGAGCTGACAGCGTCACCGTGAGCGGCCCTCCCTCCGGCTACCGTACGACATGACCTCCCCACGACTGACCTACGCGCGCGTTGCCCCCGGCATCTATCACGCAATGCGCGGTCTCGAGGAGTATCTCGCGGGCTCGGGCCTGGAGCCCGTCCTCCTCCACCTCGTGCGGCTCCGGGCCTCTCAGGTGAACGGCTGCGCCTACTGCATCGACATGCACTGGAAGGATCTCCGCGCGCTGGGCGAGACCGAGCAGCGGCTCTACTCGCTCGACGCCTGGCGCGAATGTCCCTGGTACACCGAGCGCGAGCGCGCGGCGCTGGCCTGGACCGAAGCGGTGACGCTGGTGGCCGCGGGCCACGTGCCGGACGCGGTGTATGAGGAAGCGCGCGGGTCGCTGAGCGAGAAGGAGCTGGCGGACCTGACCCTGGCCGTGGTGGCGATCAACGGCTGGAACCGCCTCGCGATCGCGGCGCGGACCGAGCCGGGGACCTACCAGCCGGCGGGAGCATCGGCGCGCTAGTCCTGGTCACCGTCGCGTCCACGCCTGAGTCACCGCGTCATCGGCGCTGGCCGGAGCCGGACATGCCATCGTCACTTGCGAGCGGCGCGAACATGGTCGCGAGATCGATGGTGAGGGCGGGTCCGTTCGACCCGGGCCGCCAGACGATCGTGTCGCTTGCGACCTCCGCGGCCGCGGCGCCCGGCCGCCACCGCTCGACGCGTCGGGCGTCCGGATCCACCACCCAGTACTCCGGCGTTCCCGCGCGCTGGTAGCGCCGGCGCTTCACCGTGCGGTCATTCCGCTCGGTGCCGGGCGACAGGATCTCGATCGCAAGGAGCAGG
>JAICUF010000214.1 GCA_025935995.1 Gemmatimonadales bacterium | reverse complement strand
GAGGATCGGGACGCCGGCGTAGACGCCAACATCGTGATGCGCGCCCCGGGCGACTATGTCGAAGTGCAGGGCACCGGCGAGCACGGCACCTTCTCGCGCGCCGAGCTGCAGACCCTGCTCGACTACGGCGAACGCGCGATCACCGAGCTCTTCGGGATGCAGCGGGCAGCCCTCGGCTGGTGAAGCTGCTCGTCGCCACCCGGAGCGCGGGGAAGCAGCGGGAAGTCCGCCGCGTGCTTGAGCCGGCTGGGCATGAGATCGTGTTTCCCGACGAGGCCGGCGTACCGGAGACGCCCGCCGAAGCGGCGCTCGAGATTGCCGACTCGTTCGTCGAGAACGCTCGGCACAAGGCGGAGTATTTCGCCCGCCGCACCGGCCTCCTCACGGTGGCAGACGACTCGGGACTCGAGGTGCTCTCCCTGGGAGGCGCGCCCGGCGTGCGGTCGAAGCGCTGGGCGGGCGCGACGGGCACCGCCGCGCAGGTCGACCACGCCAACAACGCCGAGCTGCTGCGGCGCCTGCGCGGTGCGCCGGTCGAGCGCCGGCGCGCGCGCTACCGCTGCGTGCTCGTCTGGCTGGCGCGGCCGGACGGGATTCCCGAATCGTTCGAGGGGAGCTGCACCGGCACCATTCTCGAAGAACCGCGCGGTACCCGCGGCTTCGGCTATGATCCGCTGTTCCTGAGTGACGACCTTGGCGTCACCTTCGGCGAGGCAGCACCGGAGGACAAGGACCGCGTAAGCCACCGCGGCCGGGCGCTCCATGCGCTGCTGGCTCGGCTCGGCCCGCCTCGCTGACCACACACTACTTTCACTGATGGATTCTCGATGACGTTCCGTTCGCTGAGCTCTCGTTCCCTTGTTCTCGCGATGTCGCTTCTGGCAGCCGGCGCGTCGTCCGCAGCGGCCCAGCGGCAGGCCGCCCCCGGCTCGGCGCGTGCCACCGCGCAGCGGACCCTCAACGCCTTTGCGCAGCGCAATGCCGAAGCCTTCGCGCGCGAGGTGAGTCCGGAGGATCTTGCGGGGTTCCGGACCCAGCTGCTTCCGCAGCTCAAGACCGCGCTGAGCGGCCAGCAGCGCGAGCAGGCGCTGGCCATGATCGCGCCAGCCCGCTCGTACGAGGAAGCCGAGAAGTTGCCGGCCGAACGGCTGTACGCCATCTACATGGGCGCCGTGATGAAGCGCGTGGCGACGGCGGGATCGGTCACGATCACGAATACGATCCTCGGTGAAGTCCCGGAGGGAGACTCGCTGGTCCACGTCGTCTACCGCCAGCATTTTCGCCAGGGAGCGAACGATGCGGCGAGCGTCAAGGTGCTTTCCCTGCGGCGGACACCGGGGGGATGGAAGGTGAAGCTCGATCAGCCGGGCCTGGCGGCGCAGCCGGGACGTTGAGATCAGGATGGCCGCGGGGTGTGGCGCAGTCCGGTAGCGCGCCTGCTTTGGGAGCAGGAGGTCCCGGGTTCGAATCCCGGCGCCCCGATGAAATGGAAAGCGCCCCGGGGCCAGTGGCCCCGGGGCGCTTCCTCCTTCGTGGAGACGGCCTCAGTCGTGCGCGATCCAGGCGGGGCGGGTGTAGGCGCCGGTCCGGTAGAGCGAATCGGGCAGGGGGACGTTGGCCTGCACGTTCGCGTAGTTCTCCTCCTGGACCGGCTTGCCATCGACCTTGATCAGCACGTTCTTCGCGATCCAGCCGCCGGCGAGGGGCTCATACTTGTTGAACTGGGCCTCCAGGACCG
>JAICUF010000067.1 GCA_025935995.1 Gemmatimonadales bacterium | reverse complement strand
GATGGTGAGCACGGGAAGCGCCACGTCGGGCAGCAGCGAGACCGGCAGCCGGCCGAGCGAGATGGCGCCGAGCAGGCACACCGCGATCGTCGCCGCGACCGTGGTGACGGGCCGGCGGATCGCGTAACTGCTCAGGCTCACTGCGGGCTCTGGGCCGAAGCGGCCTCGACCCTGGGCACCACGCGCACCGGCGCATCGTGCGTGAGGGTGAGGTGTCCCTCGACCAGCACGGTGTCGCCGACGGCGACCGGGATCTGGCCGGTGGAGGAGTCGGGCAGGATCTCGGTGTCGGTGCCGTTCGAGCGGCCGGGATTGACGTAGGTCCACTGCGCCCGGCCGTTCTTCACCACGAAGACGAGGGGCCGGCCCTCGCGCTCGATCACCGCGGGCGCGGGCACGAGAATGCGGTTGGGCAGCCGCGTGGACTCGAGCCGCACGTCGGCGTACATACCGGGGCGGAGCGAGCCGTTGCTCCGGACGCGGACGAGCGCGCGACCCGCGCGGGTCGCGCTGTCCACCAGGGGCAGCACGGCGGCCACGCGCCCCGACACCGGCTGGCCGGGCGCCGCGGCGGTGGTCACCATGGCGAGCCCGCCCACCCGGATGAGCGGCAGGTCGTGCTCCAGCACCGACGCCTCGATCCGGAGGTTCGCCATGTCCACGATGGTGGCGACGTCCTGGCCCGCCGAGACACGCTCGCCGGCGGCGACGTCCACGCGGTCCACGATGCCGTCGAACGGTGCCGTGATGTCGCCGCGCTCGCGCTCGTACTTCGCGCGCTCGAGCCGGACGCGGGCGGCGCCGAGCCCCGAGCGGGCGAGGGCGTTCTGCCGGCGCTCCTCGCTCGGCGCCTTCCCGGAGACGATGGAGTCGGGCTCGATGTTGTCGCGGTAGGTCATGTTGGCCTGGTCCACCGCCGCCTGGGCCTCGCGGACGGCGAGGTCGAGCGGCCGGGGATCGAGACGGACGAGCACCTGGCCCCGGCGCACGTGCTGGCCGGGGATGACGGTGACCGCCTGGATGGTGCCGGTGGCCTCGGCCTTGAGGTGGGCCATGGCGTCGGAGCGGACCTGGCCGGTGGTGGTGACGGAGAGAACGAGGTCGCCCTTCCGGACCGTTTCGCCGACGACGGGGAGGGAGATGGCCGATGGCTTCGTCGTTGCGGGCGCCGCGCCGTCCTCGGCCTTGGCCGCCTTGTCCTTGCAGGCCGTGGCCCCGGGCGCGAGGAGAACGAGCAGGAGCAGGGCGGCGCGGGGCACGGTCATGGCTTCGATCCGCTGGAAGGTGTATCGGGGATGATGCGCCACGCGGACGGAGGGACGCAAGTACGCCGCGCCCCGGATCTTGATGAGCAAAAGACAGGCAAGAATTACGGCCGAATCACCCGGAAGACCTTCACCAGCTGCGCGCCCGTCGTCTCGTCGAGCTCGACCGCGTAGAGGCGCTGGCCGCGGACGAATAGCGGAATCCCGGCATCATGCGCCGGCGCGGGCATCGTGCCGAGCAGCTTGCCGGCCGAATCGAAGACATCGAGCATGTCGCCGCTGGGGGAGCGATGCTCGACCCAGAGGTTGCCGGCATCGTCGAAAACGAGAATCCGCACGATCGGCTTGACACGCATCCGTGGCGGTGAAGCGGGATCGCAGTTCGCGTTCGGGTTCTTCGCGCGGAAATCGGTGTACTCTGCGATTCCCTCCGTCCATTCCGAATCGCTCACCGGCACCGGTGCGACCTCGCGGCCCACCGTGCGGAGCGTGTCGCCACGCGGCGACACGAAGGCGACGCGGTAGCGGTCCGTCCGCGCCGTCACCAGGTCGCCGCCAGGGCCGGGCACGGAAACGACTCCGGGCGCGAACGGCACGGCGAAGAAGCGAATCGCACCCCCTGCAGCCGGGCACACGATGGCGCCGGGCGGATCGGGCAGCCGCTCCGCGAGGACCAGCGTGTCTGCAGGGCCCGATGAGCGGTATCCCACAAGCACCGACTGCAGCTTCTCACCCGCGGGGCGCACGTCGGGCGCGTATACCGACGACAACGACGACTGCTGCAGTCGCACACCGCTTCCGGTAATGCGCTTCACGGGCCACGAGCCGATCCAGCTCCCCTCTCGCGTGAGACGAGAAAGCCGGGCATTGGCGGGATCGAGCACCGCAAGCGTGTCGCCCAGCCAGCCGAGGCCCATGCCGTACGCCTCGCCGAACTCGCCGGGACCCGCGCCCCGGCGGCCGATCACCCGGACCGGCGCTCCCGCGGAATCGAAGACGCGGATCTGCGACGAGCCTTCGTCGAGCACGTAGACATTGCCCGAGCCGTCGGCGGTGACGTCCTTGACCCGGACCCACCCGGTGTCCGCCGGACCCGCCAGTGCGGCGACCGGCTCGAGCCGCCAGTCTGGGACTGAGTTGGGCGGTGGCGTGCGCTCGCCCGCACCGCAGCCGGCGAGCATGAAGGCAGCGAATGCCACCGCGCCGCGCCTCACCGCGCGCCCTCCGCCGGGCGGTCGTAGCGCTCCAGCTCCCAGAACCCGTCGTCGTCCTCATGAATAGTGTACAGGTTCCGCGCCGTCACCGCGACGAGAACGCGGCCGAGCGGCAGCGACACCGTCCGCGTCGATGGCCCGCTCACCGGAAAGACCGCGTACCGCTCGCGCCGATACCCCGCCGGCTGGTGCATCCGCGTCCACACCTCGCCATCCGGCCCCGCCACCGCCTCCGCGAACGGCCCCTTGGTCTCGGCCATCGGCTCGTACATCGTGTCGAGCACCGACGACGATGGGAGCCCGGGGAACGAATGCATCTTCCGCCGGTCCGCCTTCGTGACCGGAATCGGCTCGAAGGCGCGCGGCATGCCGATCGTCCACTTGCCGTCGGCCGTCATGCGGTCGATCCGGTTCTCCCGCCCGCGCGCGATCCAGAGTCCGCCATCGGGCTGCACACCCCACACGTCCGGCGTCTGGTACAGCCGGGGCCGAAACGTCGCGCCTTCACCGCGAAGCGTACCGTTGCCGAACCGGATCGTGACCTTTCCGATCTCGTAGATCTTGGCGACTGTATCGTACAACGGGCCCGGCAGCGTCATGCGGTAGATGCCGGTCGAGTCCTTGGCGCGCCCGGCCTCGTTGACGTCACCGATCGAGATGTTGGCCGGCAGCTGCTCGAACCAGGCGTGACCCACCGTGTCGAGCACGCCGCCGAACGACGCGTAGCGTGAAAGTGGCGTGGTCGAGCGTACGGTGCCGTCGGGATTCCACACCGTGAGCCGCGAGAGCTGCGCATCCATGACCGCGATGCCCCCATGCAGCAGCAGCGTACGGAACGGCTGCTTGTATTCTCCCGGACCTTCGCCGAGCCGACCCAGCGTGTCGGCGACGCCGGCGGTGAGGTCTGCGCGAAGCACCGCACGCGATTGCGGGATCACCACGCGGCCGTCAGGCAGCTCCGCCACGCTCCATACCCGCTCGAGCTCGGCCAGGCGGCCGGTGGGCGCGGTGATGAGGATATCAGAAGCGGTCGCCGTATCCTCGTGCGAGCAGCCGAGCGCAAGCGCGGCCAGTGCGGCGGCCATCACCCGTGGCCGGTTCATCGATTCCCCTTCTCGATCCGGTAGCGGGCGACCGACGGCGTCCCATCATCCGACTCGCTGGCGAAGTACACCGCGTCATCGGTCCACACGACGTCGTACGCCGGAATGTTCCTCGGCGCGATGACCGGGCCGAGCCAGCGGCCCGTGGCATCGAAGACGTCGAAGGCGGTGTGCAGCGAGTCGGCGCCGGCGCGCCGCACCCACCGGTTCCCCAGCCCGTCGACCGCGATGCCGTCGAACGCGGGAAAGCTTCCAGGAATCTCGTCCTCGCGGAATGACTCGCGGAGACTCGCTGCGGGATAGTCCCTGCCGATCGAGCTCACCATCCGCTCGACCGTCGCGTGCCGCCACGCGCTGCTGATCGGCTCGGCCGACCAGGCGCGGCCGAAGACTGCGGTCGTATCGCGGCCGGTACCGCTCGCCACGATGCGGTAGCTTGCGGAATACCCGTAGAGCACGCCGCCCAGGGGGTTCAGCGTCGATTCCGTCCGGGGAGACGCAGGTGTCGGCATGGACATCATCATGTTCTTTCCCTGCCGGACGGTCCAGTACTTCGCCTCACCCGCCTGGGGCACGAATATCGTATCCACGAAGGTGCCGTCGAGACGATAGCGGACGTAGTTCGCGTAGCGCTTCTGCTCGGGGGTCGCCGTCGTGATGATGGAGATGCGGCCCGCGGTATCCATGCCGATCGATGAGTAATAGCAGCAGGAGGTCTTCCAGCTCCTGAGGAGCGTTCCCGAGGTGTCGAAGGTGCTGGTGCGCGCGAGCCGTGGATCGTGCACCACGAGCGTCGAACCGCGCACCGCCAGATACGCGGCCTTGAATTCCCCCGGGCCCTCGCCTTCGCGGCCGATGGTGTGCAGGAAGCGGCCGTCGGGCCCGAAGACCTTGATCACCTCGGGCTTGCTGTCGGCTACATAGATCCGCCCCGACGCGTCCACCGCGAGGCTCTGCGGGTTGATCAGCTCGCCCGCGGTGCCGGCCTCACCGGCGATCGTGCCGGCAGGCACGAGATGCCAGCCGGCGGAAGTGTCCGCCCAGGCGGTGGGACCCGCACTGGTGACCGAGATGATATGGCCGGGGAGTGTATCGACCTTGGCTGTCGCGAGTCGCTCGTGCCCGACCGAACTGCAGGCGGCGAGCAGGAGGACGATGGGAAACGACGAACGCCGCATCAGGTCTCCGGAAAGATGTGCGAGTGAGACACGCGGACGGACCCGACGGTTGGTTGCGCGTCAGGGATGCATCGTGCGGTCGATCCGGTACCGGATCACCTCCGGCAACCCGTCCGCGTTCTCCCCGCCGACTACGACTTCATCCGCGGTCCACGCGTATGGAAAGTGCCTGCCGACCCACGGCCCCCGCACCGGCCCCAGGTACACTCCGGCGCTGTCGAAGACATCGTACATCGCATGCAGGGTGTCGGCCGTCCCCAGGCTGATCCACCGTGTCCCCGTCGGATCGACGAACAGGTTCCAGAAGGCCGGCGCCGACTTCGGTATGTCGCCGGGGCTCAGCGCGCGCGCTACGGCTTCCTCGCCCCACTGCGGAGTGAGACTCTTCCTCAGCCTCTCATACTGCGCCTGACGGACGTCGTCCGGGATCGGTGCCGGCCTCCAGCGCCGGCCGAAAATGCCGGCCGTGTCCCGGCCGGTCCGGCTCACGATGAGCCGGTAGTCGCCGCTCCAGCCATGCATCAGGCTCCCATCCGGAGTCAGCGCCTCGGCGGGCGCGGGCGAGTACGGGATGCTCATCCGCATCAGACTTCCGCCATGCGACAACTCGAGCAGCCTGGGCCGGCCGTCGCTCGGCACCGGGAGCGTGTCGAGCACTCGCCCGTCCATCGAGTACCGGATGAAGCCGCTGGTAAATCCCGCCGCATCCTGCTGCGTCATCCGCACGGCGATGCGGCCGGTGCGATCGACCGAGATCGCGCTGTAGTGACAGCAGATCGACGGCCAGCTCCGAAGGAACCGGCCGGCGGTGTCGAACACGGAGATCCGTGCCAGCCTCGGGTCGAAGACGACGAGCTCCGTGGCGTGCATGCCGAGGATGGGTGAGCGGAATTCGCCGGGGCCGTCACCGTCGCGACCGATGGTTCGGACGAGGCGGCCATCCCGACCGAACACCTTGATCACGGTGGGGCTCTGGTCCGCCACGTAGAGCCGACCCGCCGGATCGATCACGGCACCGGTGGGGTTGGCGAGATCGCCGGCGGCTGAGTCGCCGCCAACGAGCCGCGACGTCTCGACCAGCCGCCAGCCGCTGCTGTCGCGCCAGGCGGTGGGGCCTTCGCTCATCACCGAGACGGCGCCGCCCGGAAGGGTGTCGCGGGTGACGCGGGCCAGTGCGCTCCGCTCGCCGCCGGTCCCCGCGCAGGCAGCGAGCAGGAGGCAGGCGATCAGAACGCGTGAGCTCCGATTGTTCGGCATCTCGCAATCTACCGGACTCGACGTCCGGTGCGCGCGGAACAGTCGTCGGCCGGCAGACCCGAGGGGGCCCGCCGGCCGGGACCTTCCGTCCATTTTCCCGCTTCGCTGGGTCCGTCGGGCAGGCGTGATGCGGTTGCAGTCAACAGCTCGCGTCTCCCCAAGATCGCGCCCACCCTCAACCCTGCATCAAATGATCACGCGCGCCTACGGCCGCGGATATCGCGCCAGCGTCTCCAGCTCATCCTCCGTGGTCGTCGCCACGTACACCGAGCGCGCGCCGAAACCCACCAGCCGCGCCCCCTTCGGAAACGTCACCTGCCGCGCGAGCCGCCCCGACGCATCGAAGACGTCGTACACGAGCGGCGCGCGGGCCGCGCCGTAGCGCTCCACCCAGAGCGTGCCGTCGGGCGCCACCTGGCTCGTGCCGTCGCGGAACGGCGGCTTGAACTCCGGCCAGTCGGGGTCGCCCAGCGACGGCCTCGGCGCCGGCCTCGGCGGCGCCGCGCCGCCGCCCGGGCCGCCCCCTTCGACCGTCATCCGGAACCCGCCGCGCGGATTGTTCGACGCGGCCATGAACTGGTCCTTGTCCGCCTTGCCGACCGGAACCTTCTGGTAGACCACGGCCGGCCCGTTCACCCTGCGGCCGCCCGGCGTCCACCACTCGACGTGATAATCGCCCGCCCGCACGACGGCCACGCGCCCGTCCGAACCCACCGTCCAGTCGTCCTGCGCGCTGAAGGGCTGCGCCCGCATCACCACCGCCCGCGCGTTGGCCGAGCCGGCGCTCGAGGTCTGGATGGTGGGCCCCTTGATGCGGCCCAGCGTGTCGATCCGGTTCCGCGCGCGATCCCAGCGCAGCACGGGCACGGAGTCCGGCAGCCGAGCGCCCGGCTCCGGCCCGCCGATCTCGCTCCCCTGCATGTAGACGCGGCCCTGCCGGTCGCTCCCGCGCACGCGCAGCAGGCCCATCATGTTGCCGGGGAATGACACGAGCCCGGTCGGCTTGCCGGAGGGCGCAATGACGAGGAAGCGGCGCTGGCCCGGATCCACCAGGAGCGTCGTGTCACCGGGCAGGGCCACCAGCCCGGCGGGGAAGGCGTATTCACCGGGGCCCTGGCCCTCGCGCCCGATCGCCGTTCCGGTGCCGGCGCGGAAGTCGGCCAGCGTGACGGTCTTCGCAAAGCGGTCCGTCACGATCACCCGGCCGTCGGAGAGCTCCCGAACCGCCGTCACGTTGTCGAACGGGTCGGCAAACTCCGCCTCGGGACGGCCGAGGGTGACGTGGGCGACGGACTGCGACGCGAGCGGGGACGCGAGCGAGAGCGCGGCGAGGGCAGCCGGCAGCGAACGGGACAGACGGGACACCTCGGACCTCCTCGAGTCGGGTGAGCGGCGAGCGGCAACCCTTAGGGATGCCCCGCCGGGCGCCGGGGTCGCAGGGACCCGCCTCGCAACGGCGTCGCTAGCGCAATACGAAGAGCACCGTCGGGTCGAGGGGGTAGCGGCCGAAGCCGGCGCCATAGATGGCGAGCCCGCCCGGCAGTGCGTCGTCCACCTCCAGCCGGACCAGCAGCCGGCCGGTCCGCGCCGCCTCGGCGAGCGCCTCGGCCGGCACCGCGACCCGGAGCAGCTCGCCGTAGGAGCCCGCTTCGTGCAGGTGCCCGTCGTGCGGCTGCGCGTACCAGCTCAGGATGCCGCGCGAATCGGCCGGATCGTCGGCCAGCTCGCGGCGCACGGCGGCCCGGCCGTTGAAGCGCACGGTGACGGCGCTCGGAAACCGGTACGCGCTCGTCATCGGATAGCTGTTGGGGTTCCGGCTCCGGTCGTGGAGCCCGCCGCCCCGCATGTAGTCGCCGTTGTCGGCCTGCGTGCTGTCCCGGTCCTTGCCGTTGAGCCGCTTGGCGGAGGCCTCGACCAGGAAGGTCGCGCCGGCCACGCCGCCGGCGTCGAGCCCCGCGGGCCACGGAATGGCGTACTCCACGAAGCCGCTCCCCGCGCCGTCGAGCTTCCGGTCCTTGAGCACCGTCCACTGCCTGAGTGACCACTTCGAGTCGCGGACCGCCGTCGCGGGCACGCTCGCCACTACGGCGTGGCGGCCGTCCGCGAGCGTGACCGTGTCGGGCACCGGCCCCTCGACCACGAAGGTGGTGAAGTTGCGCTGCAGCACCGTGCCCGACGCGTCCTCCAGCCGAAGCCCCAGCACCGCCACCGCCCGCTCGGCGGGCAGCGTGATCGCAAGCGGCGGGAGCGACTCCGACATCCACGGCCGGTACGGCGTGCGCCTCGTGAAGCTGCCGTATGATTTCTCCTCGCCGAGCGCGTTCCAGCCCCGGAGCTCGAAGCGCAGCGTCAGCGAGTCACCCACCGAAGTCGTGCTCGTGAGGAACGAGGCGTAGAGCGGCACGCTGACCGTCTCGCCGGGACGCGCCGCCCGCGCCAGCGCCGAATCGCCCATCGCGACGTAGAACGGCGAATGCAGGTCGCGGAGCGCCATTCCCGCCAGCACGCCGCCGAACCCCGTCTCCTTCGGCGTCCGGTCGAAGCGCCAGTAGCCGTTCCACTCGTTGATCACGTCGTGATGCTCGGTGTAGAGCCAGCCCGCGATCTTCGGCTGCCGCCGGAATGCGTCCACCGCGCGATGGTAGTCCCAGCTCCAGTCCACGTCGCCGGTGCTGCCTTCGTACCCCCACACGTTGCCGAACTCGGAGTTGAGCATCGGCTGCCGCGCCTGGCGCCAGGGCGCCGTGAAGTTCCAGGTCGAGCCGGGAAAGGTGCTGTCGGCGATCCGCCGGTCGTGCGCGGCCCAGCGCCAGCCGGGCAGGTAGTCATGCCAGGAATTGAGGTCGGTCTCGGTGTGCGGCCAGCCGCAGCAGACCGAGTTGTCTTCCACGAGGCGCGTCGAGTCGAGCGATCTGGCGAGCCGGTAGTCGGCCGCCACGCGCTGCTGCGTCGTGGGCAGGTACCGCTCCCTGTCGCCCTCCTTCGTGATCAGCCCCCAGGCCTCGTTGAAGAGCACCCAGGAGAAGATCGCGGGGTGGTTGTAGTCGCGGTCGATCATTCCGCGGAGCGCGAAATCATGCTCGCGGAAGGCGGCCGAGTCCGGCGGCCCCCACCAGTTGGGCACGTCGGCCATGATGAGCACGCCGAGCCGGTCGGCCCAGTAGAGCTTCCTGGGCGACTCGATCTTGATGTGCTCGCGGAGACCGGTGAGGCCGATCCGGCGCGCGCGGAGGATCTCCTCCTTGAGCACGCTGTCGGTCGGAAAGGTGTAGAAGCCCTCGGCATGGTACGCCTGGTCGAGCGCGAGCTGCAGGAAGACCGGCCTGCCGTTGACGGCGACGTAGGGAATCTGCGTCCCCGGGAGGTTGGCCACCCCGATCGTCCGCATGCCGAAGTAGGTGCGCACCGTGTCGGGCACGAAGCCCCTGCCGCCGCTCACGCTCGCCGTCACCTCGTGCAGGAACGGATCATCGGGCGACCAGCGGCGCGCGTTCGGAAGCGGCACGTCCAGCTCGATCGCGCGGGCGCCGCGGCGGACGCGCCGAGTGACCGTCGGCCGGCCGTCATCATTGGTGAAGGTGAGCGCCAGCGTGAGATCGGACGGTGCGGGCTCGAGCAGCCGGACGCTCACCCGCACCGCGGAGAGGTCGGCGGCCGGGGTGAAGTGGACCGCGTCCAGCGGATCGCTGCCGCGGGCCTCGAGATACACCGTCTGCCACATCCCGTGCGCCGCGCCGTAGCCCTGCTTCCCTTCCAGCTTGTAGGGGTGCGGCGTGTCGTCCACCCGCACGGCGAGGGCCTGCTGCCGTCCGGGCTGGGCGTGCGCGGTAAGCTCGAAGGCGAACGGTGTGTACCCGCCCTGATGCGAGCCGATCGGCTCCCCGTCGAGCCAGGCCTCGGTGCGCCAGTCGGAGGCGCCGAGCACGAGGAAGATGCGCCGGCGGCGCCACGAGTCGGGAATCGTGATCGGGCGCGCGTACCAGCCGATGCTCGCGCTGTCGGCCACGCCCGAGAACGGCGCGCCCCACGAGAAGGGAACCAGGATCCGCTGCGTCCCCGGCAGCGTCCCGCGAATCCATCCCGCGCGCACCCCCGCATCCGCCGAGTCGAACGCGAAGCGCCAGCGGCCGTTCAGGTTGAGCCATTCGGTCCGCTCGAAGTCGGGCCTCGGATGCTCAGGCAGCGGGACGGGCGACTCGGGGACGCCCTGCGCCCCGGCCGAGTGGGCGAGGACGGAAAGCGCCGCGAGGGCCGAGAGCGCGCGGACGGGCCGACGGTCAAGCCGCATGAACGAGCCACCTGTGGGGTAAGAGCTATCATTATATGACACTCCGCCCCGGACCGGGTACGACCATGCTCCAGCACGCCACAGAGACGACGCTCGACCGGATCTGGTCGGTGTTCGAGGCACCGATCGCCGGGAGCCCGTTCACGCTCGCCAGGCTGATCGTGGCCTCGTTCCTCCTCGTGCTGCTCGTCTGGATCACGGGCCGGCTCACCCGCTGGCTCGCCGGCGGCGTGCTCCGCCGGCGCGGCCTCGACCCCGGGAGCAGCGAGGAGATCGCCACCCTCGTCCGCTACCTGCTCGTCTCGCTCGGCGTCGTCCTCATCCTGCAGGCCGTGGTCGGGGTCAACCTGAACACCATCGTCGGGCTCCTTGCCGGCCTGGGCGTCGGCCTGGGCTTCGGCCTGCAGAACATCGTCAGCAACTTCTTCAGCGGCCTGATCATCCTGTTCGAGCGGCCGATCAAGGTCGGGGAGAAGGTGCGGGTGGGCGAGGCGGTGGGCACGGTGCGGCGGATCGCCATCCGCGCGACGACGATCATCGCCGACGACAACACGGCGATCATCGTCCCCAATTCCGACTTCATCTCGCAGCGCGTCACCAACTGGCGCTACGCCGCGCGGAACGGGCGGGTCGAGACGCGGGTGCGCTGTCCCCTCACGCAGGATCCGGCGCCGGTGCGCGAGCGCCTGGAGCAGGCGGCGCGCTCGATGACCTGGGGCAACGAGACGCCGGCGCCCGAGGCCGTGCTCCTCGACATGTCCGACGGCTGGGCGCACTTCGCGCTCCGGGTATGGACCCGAGGGGTGGATGCGTCGGATGCGCTGGTGAGTGAGCTGAACCTTGCGGCGTGGCGGGCGCTCCGGCCACCGGAGCCCGCCGCGCCCCAGGCGGCTGCGCCGGCGGCCCCGGCGCAGCCATGACATGCGCTATATAAGGAAAGTGTCGCGCAGTGAAGGTGGAACGCAGACGACGGGCCACCCTATCCGACCCCTGACCCGCCGCCTGCGCCCCACCAGCCGGCTCGCGCCGGAACGACTACCGCTTGAGGAGAACCGTGCCCTCGCCCCGACCGACCACCCGCTCGCCCCGCGGTTCCACCACCTGCCCGATCGGCCGGCCGGCCTCGTAGATGGTGCACGCCGGCGTCTTTTCCTGCACTGTCGTGTGAGCCATGATCACCTCGCAAACTTGCCGGGCTCGGCCGGTCGCCGTCGCTCCGTTCTGTCCATGAGATGCATCGTCGGCCCGGAAGGTTGCGTCGCCGTGCGGGAGCCGGCACGAAACCCTTTCTGGCCCCCCCGTGTCAGAGTACCGACGCGGCGTTACTGACCCCAACGCGCGGAGCCCGGTGGACGACCGAGGACTGATTGCCCGCGTGCTGGCGGGAGACGCGACCGCGGAGCGGGCGCTGTACGATGCCCACGTCGACCGGGTCTTCCGCCTGGTCTACCGGATGGCGGGCGATCTCGACCAGGCGCAGGACTACGTCCAGGAGACCTTCATCCGCGCCTTCAGCCGCCTGGCCGATTTCCGCGGCGAGTCGGCCCTCTCGACCTGGCTCGGGTCGATCGCGATCTCGGTGACCCTCAACGGGTTGCGGAAGGTGAAGCGGTTCCGGCAGCGGGAAGTGGCCCTGGAGGATGCAGCCGAGCTGGGGCGGGTGACGCGGGAGGCGGAGCCGGACCTCAAGACCCGGCTCCATGGCGCGATCGACGCGCTCCCGCCGGGATACCGGGCCGTCTTCGTGATGCACGACATGGAGGGCTACACCCACGAGGAGATCGCCGCCTCGCTCGGCGTCCAGCCGGGAACCTCCAAGGCCCAGCTCTTCCGGGCGCGGGCCAGGCTCCGCGAGGCACTCGCGGATTTCGTGACGGACTGAGGAACACCATGGACGACCGCATCGACGACCTGATCCGCGACGAGGCACGCGACTACAACGAGCCGCCGGCGACGCCGACGGAGGCGATGTGGGAGGCGATACGGGTCGGAAGGACGGAAGGGCGGACGGGCGGAAGGATTGCTCCGGTCCCGGTCGCCGTTCCCGGTGTCAGAACGTTCCGTCCTTCCGCCCTTCCGCCCTTCCGCCTCGGCGTCGGTATCGCGGCGCTCCTGGCACTCGGGATCGGGATCGGGCGGTGGATGGAGCACGGCAGGCCCGGAGCGCAGGCGCCGACCGTGGCACAGGCGCCGGCAAGACAGGCGCCGGCCGGTGTGGTGGACAGCGCGGCGGTCGTGGCTCCGCCGGGGAGCGAGGCAGGACGCGAGCTCGCGTCGGCGCGCGGGCCGAGCGCGCCGCGCGGCGGATCGCCCGCGCAGTTCGCATCGCGGACCGAGCGGCGGAGTGGCGCCGAGGCCACCGCCTATGACCTCGCGCTGAGCCAGCACCTGGGACAGTCGGAGGCTTTCCTCACGCTGTTCCGGAGCTCGGTGCGCTCGGGACGGATCGATCCCGTCGCCTTTGCGAGCGCGCGGCAGCTCCTCAGCACCAACCGCCTCCTGCTCGACTCGAGGGCCGGCGCCGATCCCGCGTCGCGCCAGCTGCTGCAGGACCTGGAGCTGGTGCTTGCGCAGATCGCCCAGCTCCGAACCTCGGGCGACTCCAGTGACGTGCATATCGTGACCGAAGACATGGACCGGGGAGACGTGCTGCCGCGCCTGCGGACCGCCGTGCCCGCAGGCATCTGACTCACAGGGAGGAATGACGACCATGCGCTCGATTTCCGGAGGGATCTTGCTCGCGGCCCTGGCGGCCGCAACGCCGGCGGCGGCCCAGTACGTACCGGCGGCCGCGCCGGTCGCCGCGACGGCGGAGCTGAGCGCCGCCGCCGCCCGCCTCTC
>JAICUF010000133.1 GCA_025935995.1 Gemmatimonadales bacterium | reverse complement strand
TCCTTGTCCGACTCGTCGTTCACGTCGGCGATGCCGTCGATCTTCTTCTCGTTCACCAGCTCGGCGATCGACTTGACCAGGTTCTCCTTGTTCACCTGGTAGGGGATCTCGGTGATGACGATCTGCGACTTGCCCGACGACTCCTTCTCCTCGATCCGGGCCCGCGCCCGCATCACCACGCGGCCGCGGCCGGTCTCGTAGGCGTCCTTGATCCCCTGGCGGCCGTAGATGTAGGCGCCGGTCGGAAAGTCGGGACCCTTGATCACCTTCCGGAGCGCGTCGATGCCGGTCTCCGGGTCGTCCACCAGGAGCTCGACCGCGCGCGCGACCTCGCGGAGATTGTGCGGCGGGATATTGGTGGCCATGCCGACCGCGATGCCGCTCGAGCCGTTGACCAGCAGGTTGGGGAGCTTGGACGGCAGGACCGTCGGCTCCTGCAGCCGGTCGTCGAAGTTGGGCTGGAAGTCGACGGTGTTCTTGTCGATGTCGTCCAGCATCGAGATCGCGATGCGGGTGAGGCGCGACTCGGTGTAGCGGTAGGCCGCCGCCGGGTCGCCGTCCACCGAGCCGAAGTTCCCCTGCCCGTCCACCAGCGGATAGCGGAGCGAGAAGTCCTGGACCATTCGGACCATCGCGTCGTAGACCGACTGGTCGCCGTGCGGGTGGTACTTGCCCAGCACGTCGCCGACAACAGTCGCCGACTTCTTGTAGGCGCGCCCCGGCACGAGGCCGAGCTCGTTCATCGCGTAGAGAATGCGGCGGTGCACCGGCTTGAGGCCGTCGCGGACGTCGGGGAGTGCCCGCGAGACGATCACGCTCATCGAGTAGTTGATGAACGACTGCTGCATCTCTTCTTCGATGAAACGCGGCAGGATGCGTTCGCGCGTATTGGGGGCGGTCATAGGGCTTTGCCGAAGGGAATGGGCGACGTCAGGCGGTGCCGGGAGACCGGTAGATAATAACGGAAGCGGGGGCCGCGCGCAACGCCGCGCGGCCCCCGCAACCTGTTGTAAGTCAGCAGCTTAGATGCTGCCCGACGGCGCTCAGTCCTGCTTGATGATCAGATACTTCGACGCGGCCCAGAACTGCTCGGGCGACGTGATCCGGATCGACCCCTTGAACTTGCCGTCCTTGTCGGCGCCCTGCGTGAACTCGAGGTTCTGCCGGGTGATGATCTTGTAGCTCCTGGTCGAGTCGGGCAGCGTGATCACGCTGTCCTGCATCCGGTTTATCGTCGTGAACGGCGCCGGCGTCAGTGACCGCGCGGCCGCCAGGTGATGCCCGCCGAAGACCAGGAACTTCGAGCCTTCCTGCACCGCCACGCCCTTCTTGACCAGCTCGTCCTTGGTGCCGGCGACGTAGTAGACGGTGTTCATCGTGTCGATGAGCGCCTGCTTCTCGGTCGTGAGCGCCGTGTTCTGCTGCGTGGCGGTGTCCACCGTGGCGTGCAGCGCCACGATCTGGACCTTCTGGCTGTCGATGATCGCGGTGTACTCGGTCTGCTGGCGCTCGACGGTGGCCTTCAGGTCGGCGACGGTCTTCTGGTACTCGGTGATCTGGGCCAGGAGCCGGCTGTCCTTCCGGCCGAGGGAGGCCAGGCGCGCCTTGCTGCGCTCGAGCTGGGCCTCGCTCTCGTTGAGCCGCGTGATGGCGTCGCGGATCTTGCCGAGAACGACCTGGCGGTCGGCGCTCGCATTCGTGGCACCCGCCTCACCCGGCGCGACCGGGTTGGCGCCCAGATTCTTGGCCTTGGCAAGCTCGTTGTTGATGTCGTTGACGAGCGTGGCGTTGGCCATCACTTCGGTCAGCAGGCTGTCCTTCTCCGCGGAGATCCGCTGATTGTCCGCCATCGCGGTGTTCAGCTTGTCCTTGCTGGCGTCGCAACCGGCGGCAGTGAGGCCGATGACGGCCAGGAGCAAGAGCTTGCGCATGCAGCATCCTCGGTACGGGTTGGCGGCGCGCGGCGCCGGCGGCCGCCCCGGTGGCGGTCTGCGGCGACGTGCTTGAAATATGGAGCGTGAAACGGCCGACAGGATACAACGGAGGACGCACTCGCGGTGTGACGGGCGTCACACGACCGGCGTGCAATGTTTTGACAGCTGTAAAGATCAGGGCGAGCGCCGTGCCGTCTGATCCACGCCGTTCTGATGGAGAATCAGGGCGCTCGCGGCACTGTCTCCGGCCTGCACGAAAGTTATACGGGCATCCACGGCGGTCAGAAAGAACTCGCGGTCGGAAGCGGGGAGGATCCGGAGCTTCGACTGGCCGGTGGCCTGGATGAAGAGGGCCGTGCCATCCCGGGTCACGTCGATGGCAAACGTCGGACTCAGCGCATACCGGCCGACGTAGCGATCCAGCACCCCTGGGGCCACGGCCACCGCGCGCGGCGATGGGCGGAGAGGCGACTGCGGGTCGAGCAGGTGGACCCCGATGTCGTCGATGTCGTCGGTGCTGTTGGCCAGCAGGACGACGCCGCGGCCGGTGGCCGGCTCGAACCCGGCAAAGGCGTGATAGCCGCCGGTGCCGCCGTTGTGCCAGACAACGGTCCGGCCATCGATACGAAGGATGTGCCAGCCCAGCCCGATCTCCAAGCGGCCGGGCGTGATCACCCGGCGGCTCTGCTCGGTGGCGCGGAAGTCTGCCGCCAGCGGGCCCGCGCTGTCCATGGCAGCCGCGATGAAGCGGAGCATGTCGTCGGCGGTGGAGCGGAGGGCGCCGGCGGGCGCGAACGCGCCCAGGTCCCAGTTCGCCGCGGGCTTCCCGTCGGCGTGACCCGCCGCGAGACGGCTCCTCATCGAGGCGGGGAGACTGACGCGCGTGTCGCGAAGGCCGAGAGGTCCGATGATTCGCTCCTGGACCAGCGCTTCCCACGACTTTCCTGCCCGCTGCGCCAGCGCCGCTCCGAGCACCGCGAAGCCCAGGTTCGAGTACTCGTAGCGAGCGCCGGGATCGCGCGGCAGCTCATAGCTCGAGAGGAAGGCGTAGAGCTCGGCCGTCGTATAGTCCGCATAGGGGTTGGCGGGGTCCTTCGGCGCGAAGTTGGCGGGCATCCGCGGAAGCCCAGAGGACTGCGTCGCCAGGTCGAGGAGGGTAATCTGCCGGCCGCTCCGCGCCGGAACCTTTACCGTGGGAGGCAGGTACGTCGCGACGGGATCGTCGAGCGCCACCTCGCCCCTCCGCACCATGTCGGCCAGGATGAGCGACGTGAACACCTTCGAGATCGATCCGATCTCGAAGACGGTCTTTCCGTCGAGCGGCCGGCCGTTTCCCGACTGACCGAACGCGACGATCCTCGCACCGCCGGCGTCGAGCAGGCCGGCCACGATCCCCACCCCCATTCCCGCCTCGATCCGCGCTTCGACCGCGGCGCGGGCCGCGGAATCGGAGAGCGTCTGGGCGGCCGGGCCGCGGCCGATCACCGGCAGGATCATCGCCACAGCCATGATGGCTCGCCGCACCGTTACGCCTTTCGCTGCCGGAGCCCGACGACCATTGCCGGCACCACGAGCATGGCGCCGAGGGTCCCGAAGATAGTCCCGCCCGTGGTGGCGAGCGCGATGGCGCCGAAGAGGCTGTCCGATTCGGTGCCTACGGCGAGGGGCAGCAGGCTCGCGAGTGTCGTCAGTGTGACGAGGACGATCATGCCCGAGCGTTCCTCCGCCGCGTCGGCCGCGTCGGCGGCGCTCAGGCCCCGCTCACCCCGCTCGCGAGCCGCGCGGCGGCGGTTGAGCGCGGCGTCCACCAGCAGGATCGCCTGGTGCACGGCGAGCCCGACCACCAGGATCACGCCCACCGCCGCTTCCCGCGTGAAGGCCGCCTTCGCCACCCAGAATGCCGCCACGACCCCCGCGAGCGCGAACGGCAGGCTCGCGAACACGACCGCCGCCGCCCACACCGAGTCGAACACCATCGCGACCGCGAGCACGACGAGCACGACACCGATCGCGAAGACGAGCCAGAGCCCCCTGGCGCTCGCATCGTCGGCCCAGGTGAACTCGTCGTCGCCCACGCTGTAGCCGGCGGGGACGGAGATGGACGCCATGAACGCCTTGTGGGTCCGATCGGCCAGCTTCTGGGGGCCGCGGAAGTCGTAGCTCACGATGCGGACGTACTGCTGGTCCTCCCGGCTGATGTTGCTCAGCGCCTCGCGCTCGTCCACCCGCGCGAGGTCGCCGATCCGGACCGGCGCGCCGGCGGGATTGGGCACGAGCGCCGAGCGCAGCTCGTCGAGCGACCGGTCGCGGGCGCCGGCGGCCTTGAGGGTGACGTTCGTCTCCTCGCCGTTGATCTCGATCGGCTGGCTGCCGACGGGCCCCCGCACCTCGCGCGTGACGGCGCGCGCGAAGTCGGTGGCGGTGAGGCCGTAGCGGGCGAGCGCCGCGCGGTCGGGCTCGAGCGTCACCGTATATGCGCGCTCCGCCCGGAAGAAGCTGCCGGCGTTGATGTCCACGCTCTTGACCCGCGGAATCCGTTCGAGGCGCTGCTTGAGGTCGAGTGCCAGCTGCTCGACGCCGTCGAACGAATAGCCGAGGAGCTTGATCCGGTACGACACGGCGCCGCCTCCGCCGCCGCCGGCGTAGAACCCGGGTCCCTTCCCCTGCACGCCCACCGTGGCGCCGCCGATGAGGAGCGCGCGCTGCGTCAGCTCCTCCTGCAGCTGATACGGCAGGCCGCTCAGCCCCGCCTCCCGCTCGAAGACGACCTGCATGAAGGCGCCGTCGCCGGTGCCGCGTGTGATGACGCGGTCCACGCCGGGCACGCCGACCACGATCGATTCGAAGTCGCGCATGCCGCGGTCGAGCGCCTCGGGATCGGAGCCGCGCGGGAAGCCGAGGTTGACGGAGAGGGTGGTGCGCTGGCCGAAGAAGCTGCCGAACCCGGCCGATCGCGGCACCTTCTTGACGAAGCCCCAGCCGAGCCAGGCGAGCACCGCGACCGACACGGCGAGGGTGACCCACCGCCGGCGCGTGAGCGCGCCGACGACGCGGCGATAGACTCGGCGCGTGCGCGGCCAGCCGCTGTCGTGCAGCCCGTGGCCGGCGCCGAGTGCCGGCACCATGATGAGCGACGACACGACCGACCATCCGAGTGCCAGCGTAAAGGCGGCCGCGAACGGGATGAAGGCGGCGCGGGCGTTGCCCTGCAGATAGAGGAAAGGGAACAGCACGACCGCCGTCGTGAGGGTGGATCCCATCACCGCCGGCGCGATGCGCCGTCCCGCCTCCGCCCGGCCGGCCGGGGTATCCGGCTGGGTCCGGAGCCTCAGGGTGACGATGAGGCCGTCCTGCACCAGAATGCCGATCCCCATGCCGAGCCCGGCGAGGGTGAGCAGGTTGGCGGGGATGTGCAGCAGATAGAGTCCCAGCGCGGTGCCGGCGATCGCGACGGCGGCGCTCCCCATCACGAGCCCCACCGACTTGGCGTTCCGGAGCGTCACCGCGAGCACCAGCATCACCGAGGCAAAGGCCACGAGCCCGCGGAGGATGAGGTCGTTCAGCTCCTTCTTGAGATCTTCGGTCTCGTCGGACCGCACCACGAGCCGGACGCCGGGCGGCAGCGACTTCGCGAGGTCGTCGAGCACGGCGCGCACGTTGCCCGCGGTCTTGATCGCGTCGGCGCCGGGAAGGCGGGAGATCGAGAGGGACACGGCGGGCTCGCCGTCGATCCGGAAGAACATCCCGCGCGAGTCCTCGTCGGGCCGGATGGTGACGAGGTCGCCGAGCTGGTAGATGCGGCCGCCGGCGCCCGTGATGGGGAGCCGGGCCACGTCCTCCAGCGCCGCCGGCTGGTCTCGGAGGGCGATGCGGCGCTCGGTGGCACCCCGCTGCTCGTCGCCCAGCGCGGACACGACGCGCGAATTCCGGAGCGCGTCGTCGAGCGCTCCCGGGAG
>JAICUF010000052.1 GCA_025935995.1 Gemmatimonadales bacterium | reverse complement strand
GCTGCATGGCAGGGCGGCGCTCACGCGCAATGCCGTTCCTGCCATCAGCGGCGCGCACCACAAACGCCGAGCTCCGCGCACGACCGGAGTTCGGCGCTTTGCCGTTTCGGCGACGTGGCCCGGACGAGCGGGTGACGGGCGTCACCGCGGGCGGCCTCCCGGCGGCGGTACCTAAGGAGGCTTCCGGGTGTGAACGCGTCACGCGGGCAGCGGATGACACTCGCCGCGCGGTGCCGGATGGCACCGAGCGACCCCAGCAATCGCAGCAGGAAGGAGCAGCCATGGCAACCGCCCACGCTACGCAGACCGCGACCTGGCACTTGGACCCCGCCCACTCGAGCGTCGAGTTCTCCGTCAAGCACATGATGATGACCACGGTGCGCGGCCGCTTCAAGCAGTTGAGCGCGACGCTCACCGCCGACGAGGAGCACCCCGAGGGCTGCTGTGTCGAGGTCACGCTCGAGGTGGCGAGCCTCGACACCGGCGTCGCCGACCGCGACGCGCACCTCCGCTCGGCGGACTTCTTCGACGCCGAGCGCTATCCGCAGATCACCTTCAAGAGCAAGCGCCTCGACGGGAAGTTCGCGACGGCGGGCGACCGCTTCCGGATGCTCGGTGACCTCACGATTGGCGATACGACGATGGAGATGACGCTCGACTGCGAGTTCGCCGGTCGGGGGCAGGATCCGTGGGGGAAGCAGCGGGCCGGGTTCACGGCACGCGGCGAGATCGACCGCCGTGAGTGGGGCCTCAAGTGGAACCAGGTGATCGAGACCGGCGGCGTGCTCGTCGCGAACAAGGTCCGTATCGAGGCCGAGGTGCAGTTCGTCGAGCAGGCGGGCTGAGGGGCACCTGGTATTCGGGCGAGGCCGGGCGGCGCCGGCTCCACAGCCACCGGTAGTCTTTATGCACCAGACCCCTGAACGAAGAGATCACGATGAGAGCAACATTGCAGGAATCCAGGGCCGTTCACCACAAGGAACGCCAGGTGGGTGCTGGAACCGCACGGAGCTGGTCAACTCCCTGAACTAGCAGCTGGCCGATGCGATCGAGGGGGCTGGCCGATGGCGTCGTGCCAGTGGTCGCGAAACAGTCGCCAAGACGCGTCCGGGAATCGTTGAAGCCGGCGGGGGATGCCGTCACCGCGGACATCCTGACGGAGGTGTCCCGGGACGTCGACAAGCTGCTGTGGCTGGTCGAAGCTCACGCTCACACTTGATCGGTGAAGAAGGGCAGGACCGCAACGTTGCACGAGCCGGCGCCTCCCCCAGTGACTCCTTGCGCCCCGCGCCGTCTCAGCTGGCCCGTGAACAGGCGGATCACGTGCTCACATCAGTCGAACTGCGCCGGCTCGTCCAGGAGCTCGCCGGCACCGGGTGCCTCAGCGTCTATCTCGAGACCCGGGCCACCGATCCGGCGATGCGTAACGCATGGCGTGCCACGCTGGCCACGGGTCTCTGCGAGGCACGCGGGCGCATCACCGACGACGCAGAGCGCGACGAGTTCGATCGTGCCGCCGCGCGTCTCGACGACGCCGATCCGGCGCCGGGGGGTGTCTGGGGCGCGCCGGGGTGGGTCGCCATCGTCACCGCCGAGGAGCTGCACCATGTGGCCGACCTGCCGGTGCAGGGGCGCGCCGTCATCGTGGCGGTGGTGGAGTCGCGCGGGACGACGCTCTACCGCGATGCCTGGGACAAGCTCGAGGAGCTCGAGGAGCTGGCTGCGCCGCTCGAGGACATACCGGGAGTCGAACGGATCACCGGTCCCGCGTCGAGTGCGGCGTCGGTCCCCGCGGCGCGCCCGCGGTCGAGCAGGACCCCACTTCCGGGTCATGCGCTGCAAGGGCGCGCGTGAATGGCCGGTCACATCGAACAGTACCCGTCGGCGCAGCCAGAGGTGTCGCCCGCCGCCGATTCGGCCGTCGCGGTCTCGACGGCAGCCGACTCGCGCCAGGCTTCCTGCAGCACCCCGAGCAGCACCTCCGGCGGCTGCGCGCCCGAGACCCCGACCCGCTCGTCGATCGCGAAGAAGGGTACCCCGCTGATCCCGAACACGCGCGCTCGCGCCTCGTCGGCGCGCACCGCGGCCGCGTATGCGTCGCTCGCGAGCATCGTGCGCGCCGCTTCGGGATCGAGGCCCGCCTCCGCCGCGATCTCGACGAGTACCTCGCGCTCGCCGATCGCACGGCCCTCGCCGAGATAGGCGCGGAACAGCCGGTCCACGATCTCGTCGCGCCGCCCGTGCGCCTCCGCGAAGTGGATCAGCCGGTGGGCGTCGAAGGTATTGCCCACCTGGGCGCGGTCGAGGTCGAACCGGAGTCCCTCCTTCGCCGCCTCGGCGCTCATGCGCGCGTTCATCGCCTGCGCCTGAGTGAGCGTGACGCCGTACTTTCCGGCGAGGTGCGCGGGCTGCGACAGCTCACGGCGCGGCGGCGCGGCCGGGTCGAGCTCGAAGCTGCGCCAGATCACCTCCACAGCGTGCCGGTGCTCGAACCCGTCGAGCGCGCGCTCGAAGCGCCGCTTCCCGATCGCGCACCATGGGCAGGCGATGTCCGACCAGATCTCGATCTTCATCTCTCGTCTCCGTTGTTAGGTACCGGCCCTTGGGCCCGACCTGCAAACGCGGCCCGTGCGGGGGTGGTTCCCGCCCGGAAACGCGACACGCCGCCTCCGAAAGGAAAGCGGCGCGGCAGTGTCGCTCTCGGTCGGGGCGCCGGGATTTGAACCCGGGACCTCCTGCTCCCGAAGCAGGCGCGGTAACCGGGCTGCGCTACGCCCGAGGCAATCCCGCATCGAGAGCGATCGAGCGATCAGCGGCTGTGCTTGTACATCAAATCCACCAACTCGTCGTACATTGCTTCGGCATCGGCCGCACTCGTGCGGATCGCGGATGTTGCGCAGTGCTTGAGGTGGTTGCGCATCAGCTCGCGCCCTACCGAGCGCAGCGCCTCGTGCACTGAGGAGATTTGCGTCAGGATCTCGGCGCAGTAGCGCTCCTCCTCCACCATTCGCTGGAGGCCGCGGACCTGCCCCTCGATCCGGCGCAGGCGCTTGAGGTTGCGCTCTTTGACGGCCGCGTCCACGCCGACGGCCGTGCGCGCCGCGCCGCCGCCGCCGCTCTCCTTGGTGCCGGACGCGCCGTTCGAACCCTGGTCGGCGTGCTTCCGTTCATGCGTCCGGGTGCTAGCCATGTCTCGACTCCTCCTTGTCCTCCTGTGGGCCAGCGCCCGCTCGCCAGCCGGACGCAGCGCTACGCGATCCGCGCTCCGCGCAGCCGCAGACTGTTGGTCACGACGCTTACCGAACTGAAGGCCATCGCGGCGCTCGCGAGAATCGGGCTCAGGAGCACGCCAAAGGCCGGGTAGAGCACGCCTGCCGCAACCGGGATGCCGATCACGTTGTAGATGAACGCCCAGAAGAGGTTCTGCTTCATCGTACGCATCGTCCGGCGCGACAGCGTCACGGCCTGGGCCGCGGTGCGCAGGTCGCCGCGCATGAGCACGATGTCGCCCGCCTCGACGGCGACGCCGGTCCCGGTGCCGATCGCCATGCCGACATCCGCCTTCGCGAGCGCCGGGGCATCGTTGATGCCGTCACCCACCATCGCGACCACCTTGCCCTCCGCCTGCAGTCTCTCGATCTCGGCCAGCTTGCCATCCGGCAGCACCTCGGCCACGACACGATCGATGCCGGTCTGCCGCGCGACGGCTTCCGCGGTGCGGCGGTGGTCGCCCGTGAGCATGACGACCTCGAGGCCGAGCGCGTGGAAGCGGCGAATCGCCTCGCGCGAGGTGTCCTTGATCGGGTCGGCGACGGCCACCACTGCCGCGAGCGCACCGTCGATGGCCACGTACATCGGCGTCTTCCCCTCCATGGCGAGCCGGCCGGCTTCGCGGGCGAGCGGCGCCGGGTCGACGGCGTAATCCTGCATGAGCGCGGCGTTGCCCACGGCGACCCCGGCGCCCTCGACGACCCCCACTGCCCCCCGACCCGTCACGGACTCGAAGGCCTCGGGCGTCGCGAGCGGGGTGCCGCGATCGCGCGCGCGGCGCACGATCGCGTCGGCGAGCGGGTGCTCGGAGAGCCTCTCGAGGGAGGCGACGAGCCGGAGCACATCGTCCGCCTGCCGGGACGACCCCGGCGCGACCACGAGGTCGGTGACCGTCGGGCGGCCCTCGGTCACCGTGCCGGTCTTGTCGAGCACGATCGTTCGCAGGTCGCCGGCCCGCTGGAGGGCCTCGCCGCCCTTGATGAGCACGCCGAGCTCGGCGCCCTTTCCCGTGGCGACCATCACCGCCGTGGGCACCGCGAGCCCCATGGCGCAGGGGCAGGCGATGATCAGCACCGCCACGGCCGCCGCGAACGCCCGCACGGCCGGCGCGCTCTCGACCGCCACGAACCACACGACGAACGTCGCGATCGCGATCGAGATGACCACCGGCACGAAGATCCCGCTGATGCGGTCGGCGAGCCGCTGGATCGGCGCGCGGCTCCCCTGCGCGTCGCGCATCAGCTTCACGATGCGGGCGAGCACACTGTCGGCGCCGAGGGTCGTGGCGCGGTAGCGGAACGCGCCTGTGCGATTGATGGTGCCGCCGATGACGGCGTCGCCCGGCTTCTTCGCCACCGGGAGCGACTCACCCGTAAGCATGCTCTCGTCCACCGCGCTCTCGCCCGAGAGCACCTCACCGTCCACCGGGAGCCGCTCGCCGGGGCGGACGACCACTCGTTCGCCGGCCTCGACGGTCTCGATCGGCGCGTCGATCTCGACGTCGGCACCGTCCAGCCCCCGGCGCACGACGCGAGCCGTCTTCGGCTGGAGCTGGACGAGGGCTCGCAGGGCGGACGCGGTCCGCTTCTTGGCGCGGGCCTCGAAGGCGTTACCGGTGAGGATGAGCGCGATGATGATGACCACCGCCTCGTAGTACACGTCCGGCTGCACGCCCCGGCGCAGGAAGAAGCTCGGCGCCACGGTCGCCACGACCGAGTAGAGGAACGCCGCGCCAGTGCCGACGGCCACGAGCGTATTCATGTCGGCGGAGTGGTGGCGGAAGGCGGCCCAGGCGCGAGTGTAGAAATGGCGCCCCGCCCATGCCATGACGCCGAGCGTGCCGAGCAGCAGCAGCCAGAGGACGAGCACTGGGGGAATCGCATACAGCCAGGGGAGCGCCGCGAGGAGAATGGGGTCGAGCACCGCCATCACCCAGCGCATGAACGGGTCGGAGATGTGGGTGTGCGGGCCCGCCGCGCTGGTCATCTGGCGCATGAGCGGCATCGAGAGCACCATCGCCAGCACGCCGATGACGCCGCTCACGATGGCCTTGCTCCGGAGCTCCCGGAACTCCGTGGCGCCGGCGCGGTCGCGCGCCATCTGCTCCTCGAAGGCGCTCTGATCAGGAGAGGCGAGCTCCGCCCCGTAGCCAGTCGCCTTGATGGCCTCCACGAGCCGGTCGGGTGTGACCGTGCCGGGGTCGAAGCGGACGGTCGCCGTCTTCATCATCAGGTTGACGTTCGCGTCGGTCACCCCAGGCTGCTGCTGGAGCGCACGCTGGACCCGCGACGAGCAGGCGGCGCAGGTCATGCCGGTCACCGGAATGCGGATGGCCTCGGGGGTGCCGCCGGCCGCCGCCGGAGCGGCGCCCGCGCTCGTCACGCCCGGGGTGACAGCGCTGCTGGTCGTGCTGGTCGTACTCGACATGATCTCCTCGGCGCGAACGCGTGCGCGAACGCATGCGCGAACGCATGCGCTAACGCGTACGCTCAATCCTCGGCGACGAGCGCGCCGCGCAGCATGCTCATTCCGCACGTGAAGTCGTACCGTCCCGCCGCGGGCGGGGTGACCTCCACGATCGTCCGCTCACCGGCCGGCAGAAAGCGGCGGATGCCGAAGTCGGGGAAGACGACCTCCTCCGAGCAGCTCCCGGTGTCCTTCCGATCGAAAACGAGGCGCACGGGGCGACCCGCCTTCACCGTCACCACTGCGGGGCTGTAGCCACCATCGACGGTGATGGTCTGTTCCTGCGGCCCCGTGCCCGGCCCGCCGCCGACCGACACCGCGGCGGCCGCGGACGTGCGCCCGGCGACAAAGAAGTACCAGTTCACCCAGGCGATCGCCGCGAGTCCCGCCAGGATCACCAGCCAGTCCGTTCCGTCGATCGTCATCGTACCCTCGTGCGGCGCCCCGGTCTCCCGTCAGGCGGTCGGTGCGGCGGCGTAGCCGGCGTCGTTGACCGCCTGGGCGAGCTTCTCGGGCGTCGCGACAGCAGGGTCATAGGCGACCGTGGCGGCGCCGACCGAGACGCTCTCGACGGTAACGCCGTCAAGGGCCTCCAGGGCCGTCCTCACGGCCTTCACGCAGTGCGCGCAGGACATGCCGTCGATCTTCAAGGTGGTGTGGTTCATGGTGCAGTTCTCCGTTCCATGCGCACGCCGCGCGCGGACAAGGGCTCCGCGGGGAGCGGGATAGCCCGCTGGGGTGTGATCATATATACCCCCGGGGGCTATGTCAACTTGGGAGATTGGCACGAGCCGGGATGGCCCGTGCGCTCGATGCACCTCGCCGATGGACGTGGCTCGAGGGCAGCGAAAAACCCCGCAGCCGCGAAGCGGCGACGGGGTCTGACCTTACATCATCGGGGCGCCGGGATTTGAACCCGGGACCTCCTGCTCCCGAAGCAGGCGCGCTAACCGGGCTGCGCTACGCCCCGTAACTGCAGTGAGCGGGAACCGCGACGGCCGGTCCCGCAGTCCTCATGCGCCCTGAGGGACTCGAACCCCCAACCATTTGATCCGTAGTCAAATGCTCTATCCAATTGAGCTAAGGGCGCGGCTCGATGGGCGGTACAAGACTCGAACTTGTGACCTCCACGATGTCAACGTGGCGCTCTAACCAACTGAGCTAACCGCCCGATAGCGAGCGGTCAGGCGGTCAGACGCTCGGCCGTTCAGGGCGCTCCGGGAGCGGAAGCATTCCGGCACCGGGGCCACTGACCGCCAGACCGCCTGACCGCCTGACCTCTGCAATAGCGGGGGTGGGATTTGAACCCACGACCTCCGGGTTATGAGCCCGGCGAGCTACCAGACTGCTCCACCCCGCGACGTGTGCCGGACTGCGCCGGCCATTCCTCGGATCCTGCCGGCCCGCCCTGCGCTGCGTCGAGCCGGGCCATCGAGAGCGGGAAACGGGACTCGAACCCGCGACCCCAACCTTGGCAAGGTTGTGCTCTACCAACTGAGCTATTCCCGCGGTAGGACACCCCGCGTTACGACACCCGTGGCGCGGGTAGGAGTCTAGCGTCCGCTCACGGCGCGCGCAACGCCCATCCGTCTGCCCGAATCCGAGGGAATGGAGGCGAGGGGGATCGAACCCCTGACCTCGTGAATGCCATTCACGCGCTCTCCCAACTGAGCTACGCCCCCGCTATTATTGACCCGCCCTCGAGTTGCGGATCCCCCGGCGCCGTGGCAGCACGGAAACCTAGCCGCCGCCCGAGCGAGCGTCAAGCGGAATACCTATCTTGCACCGGATGCCGAAGAAGAACCCCGACGACCGGGGCGCGTCCCCGCGTCCCTCGAAGCGGCCACCCGACACCTCGCCCCAGGCGTACTCGGACGATCTGACGACCGCCGAAATCCTGGCGCAGTCCCCGCCCGCGCGGCCGCGGAAGCGCGAGACCGCCAAGAGCCTCGGCGTCTACGACGCCGACGGCGACATCCTCGACCAGTACCTCTATGAGGTAAGCCGCACGCCGCTCCTCACCGGCCAGCAGGAGATCGCCATCGCCAAGCGCGTCCGCGCGGGCGACGAGGAGGCGATGCAGGAGCTGGTCAAGCGCAATCTCCGGTTTGTGATCTCCGTGGCGAAGAAATATCAGAACCGCGGCCTCGCCCTCACCGACCTGATCGGCGAAGGCAACGTCGGTCTCCTTACGGCGGCCCGGAAATTCGATCCCGACCAGGGCGTCAAGTTCATCTCCTACGCCGTCTGGTGGATTCGCCAGGCCATCCTGGCCTCGCTCGCGCGGCAGGGCCGCACGGTGCGCGTGCCGCTCAATCGCACCGCGGACCTCTCGCGCATCGTCCGCACTGCGGAGACGTTGAGACAGGAGCTTCGGCGGGAGCCCACGCCCGAGGAGATCGCCCACTCGACCGGGCTGTCGCTCGACGTCGTCCAGTCGCTCGCCGCCCTCAACACCGCCGAAGTCCGGCTGGACGCGCCGCTCGATCCCGAGGGCGACCGCTCGCTCATCGACCGCTTCATCGCCGACGATCAGGGCGACGCCGAGGAGCGGGCCATGGACCAGTTCCTCTCCGAGGAGATCGAGTCCGCGCTCCGCACCCTCCCGCCGCGCGACGCGAAGGTGCTCCGGCTCTACTTCGGGCTCGACGGCGGCCGCGAGCACACGCTCGAAGAGATCGGCGGGATGCTCGGCGTCACCCGCGAGCGCGTACGCCAGTTGCGCGATCGCGCGCTCAAGCGCCTGCGCGACGGCGACGTGGGTCGGGCGCTGGCGAGTTTTGCGGCGTAGGGACAGAGATTCGACGCATGGGCCATGGCTCATGACCCACGACTCACGACTCACGACCTACAGTCCCCCCCGGGACGGGTTCATCACCCACATCGGCCGCCGCAGCCTCGAGACCTTTCGCGCGGTGGCCGACGTGCCCACCTGGTCGCCGCTCCTCGTCGGGCAGATGCGGCGACTCGGCGTCGACTCGGTGCCCATCGCCCTGTTCATCGCCGTCTTCACCGGCATCGTCCTCTCGCTCCTCTCCTCCTACATCTTCACCGGCGCCGTCCCGCTCTACTTCGTGGGGGCGCTGGTCGGCAAGACGGTCATGATGGAGCTGGGCCCGGTGCTCACGGGCATGGCGCTCGCCGGCCGTGTGGGCGCGAGCATCGCCGCCGAGCTCGGTACGATGAAAGTCACCGAGCAGGTGGACGCGCTCGAGACGCTGGCCTACGACCGCAACGCCTACCTCGTCGTCCCCCGCGTCCTCGCCGCCACGCTGATGTTCCCGGTGGTCACCGCGTTCGCCATGGCCGTGGGCGTCACCTCGGGCTGGATCACCGCCGTTAACCTGCTCGACCTCTCGACGCCCGAGTTCTTCAAGGGGCTCAGGATGTTCTACCAGTTCAAGGACATCTGGTTCGGCCTGGTGAAGAGCGCGAGCTTCGGGGCCGCCGTGGCCCTGATGGGCTGCCTGCAGGGCCTCGACAGCAAGAGCGGCGCACAGGGCGTGGGCCAGTCCACCACCCGCGCCGTCGTGCTCGGCTGCGAGGCGATCCTGGTGCTGGACGCGTTCTGGGCGCTGGTGCTGCTGTGAGGGAAGGACGGAAGGACGGAAGGACGGAAGGGAAGCGCACGACACGGAGCCGCTGTGCCGTTCCGTCCTTGCGTCTTTCCATCTTTCCGTCATTGCGATGATCCAGCTCGACGGTGTGACGAAATCCTTCGGTGCCCAGCGGGTCCTCGACGGCCTCAGCCTCGACGTTCCCGACGGCCGGAACACCGTGGTGATCGGCTACTCCGGCTCCGGCAAGAGCGTGACGCTCAAGTGTATCGTCGGGCTGATCGAGCCGGACGGTGGACGCGTGCTGGTGGATGGCGGCGTCGTCGGGGAGATGAGCCGAGAGGAGCTGGCGGAACTGCGGGGCCGGATCGGCTACGTCTTCCAGTTCGCGGCGCTGTTCGACTCCATGACCGTGGCGGAGAACATCGCCCTCGGCCTGGCGCGGCGGGGCCACGACCGCTCGACGATCGCGCGCCGGATCGAGGAGAGCCTCGCCGTCGTCGAGCTCCCCGGCACGGAGGGCCGGTATCCGGCCGAGCTGAGCGGGGGGATGCGGAAGCGGGTCGGGATCGCCCGCGCGATCGCGCTCAAGCCGCGCTACATTCTTTATGACGAGCCCACGTCCGGGCTCGACCCGGTCACCTCCGCCGTCATGGACCAGCTCATGGTGCGCACCCGCGATCTCGGCGTGACCGGGCTCGTCGTCACGCACGATATGCGGAGCGCGTTCCGCGTCGGCGACCGGATCGCCATGCTGCACGAGGGACGGATCCGCCAGGTCGGCACGCGGGCCGAAATCCAGGCCAGCGACGATCCGGTGGTCCGGCAGTTCATCGAAGGGCGGCCCGGCCAGATGGCGGCCGCGGCCCCGCGGAGGGCCCCGGGATGAGACGCACGAACGAGTTCGCGGTCGGTCTCGCGGTGCTGCTGGCACTGGCGCTGGTGGTGGCCGGCGCGCTCTGGCTGAGCGAGACCGACGTCAACCAGAAGCAGGTGAACGCCCAGGCGCGCTTCCGCACCGTGGGAGGTCTTGGCGTGGGCGCGCCGGTGACGCTGCGCGGCGTCCGGGTGGGCCGGGTGGAGGCGATCCGGCTGGTGGCCGACGAGTGGGTCGAGACCGAGCTCAGCATCGACAAGAACGTCGAGCTGCCCGCCAAGCCGGCGGTCATCTCCGCCTCCGCCAGCCTGTTCGGCGAATGGAGCGCCACCATCGTGCCCTACGACGAGCCGCCGTCGGACCCGAATCTGCGGGCGGCGCTGGCCGAGTCGGACCGGGCGGGCGGCGCCGCGTGGCCCGGCGCCACGCTGCCCGACATCGGACAGCTCACCGCCCAGGCCAGCCGCATCGCCGGCGACGTGGGGGTGGTCACCCAGCGCATCAGCCAGGCGTTCGACAGCACGGCACTCAAGAACCTGCAGAAGAGCGTGCAGGACCTGGCGGCCATCTCGGGCCGGCTGGTGACCTTCGCCAACGCGCAAACCACGCGCATCGACCGCGTGAGCCGGAACGTGACCACCACCTCCGACGCGTTCGCGGGCGTAGCGCGGACGTTCCAGGGCGCCGTGGCCCGGCTCGACACGGCCACGAAGGACGACCAGCTTAAGGACATCCTGAACAACGGGCGCGCCTCGAGCGCCGACCTGCGGCAGGCGGCCGCCGATCTCCGCTCCGTCATGACCGCGGCGCGCGAGAATCAGGTGAGCCTGATCCGCGTCATCCAGCAGGCCGACACCCTCATGAGCCGGATCCAGAGCGGCAACGGCACCCTCGGCATGCTGGCGACGGACTCGACCCTCTATCGCGAGACGACGGCGACCGTCATCCAGTTCCGGCAGCTGCTTACCGACATTCAGGCCAACCCCAAGAAGTACCTCAAGATCTCGGTCTTCTGATGATCAAGCGCCGGGCCGAACTGGAAGTGAGCGCCGGCGGGATCGTCTATCGCCGACTGCCCGAGTCGGGGCCGCGATTCCTGCTCATTCGTGACTCGTACGACAATTGGGGGTTTCCCAAGGGGCACCTCGAGGACGGCGAGTCGCCGGCGGAGGCGGCGGTGCGCGAGACCGCGGAGGAGACCGGGCTCGAGCAGCTGACCCTGCAGGGTCCGATCCGCGTCATTGACTGGCATTTCCGCTTCCGCGGCCGGCATATCCACAAGTACTGCCACTTCTTCCTGTTCGAGAGTCCCGAAGGCGACCCCTCGCCGCAGATGGCCGAAGGGATCACCGACTGTCAGTGGCGCACGCTCGAGGAGGCGCTCGAGACCCTGAGCTACGACAACGCGCGCGGCGTGCTGAAGCGCGCCGGTGAGATGGTCCGGACGCTGGTGGCCGTGGGCGCCGGCCGCTCGCGCCCCGCCCCGGAGCGCCGGGCGTCGAGCTGACGGTGGCCCTGATCGCCACGCTGCTCGAGAGCCGCGCCGCGCTCCTCGCTCTCCGCCGGACGCTGCCGAAGAGCGGGGCCGCGGTGGTCGCCTGTCGCACGCCGGCGGGCCTCCGGCGGCTGCTCCAGCGCCGGCTGGTGGACGCCGTGGTCCTCACCCCCAGCGCCGCCGTGCTGCCGGAGCTGGCCGAGCTCCGGCGCCAGTTCCCCGGCATCCCGGTCGTGGCCTACGCGCCGTTCCGTCCCGACGACGGCGAGTTGCTGCTCACGTGCCGGCGCCACGCGGTCGCCGCGGTGGCGGTCGAGGGCGTGGACGACCCGGTCGTGGGCGACATGGTGGTGCGCGCCTCGATCACCGCCGAACGGCGCCGCGCGCTGGCCGAAGCACCCCGCGTGCTCCGCCTCACGGAGCCGCTGCAGCAGGCCGCGTGGAGCCTGCTGGTGGGCGAGGTCGAGCGGCCGGTCCGCACCACGAGCCTGGCCCGGCAGCTCGCGGTGAGCCGGGAGCACCTGTCCCGCCAGTTCGGCGCGGGCGGCGCGCCGAACCTGAAGCGCGTCATCGATCTCACCCGGATCGCCTGTGCCGCGCAGTTGCTGGCCAATCCCGGCTATGCCGTGCCTCTCGTGGTCCGGGTGCTCCACTTCGCTTCTTCCAGCCATCTGAGCAGCACCGCCCGGCGCATCGCCAACGTGCCGACGCGCGGCCTCGGCGAGCTCGGGCCGCGGGGTGTGCTGCAGGCATTCGTCCGCGGGAACACGCGCAGCCGGCGCTGACGGGCCGCGGCCCCGCGCGCCGGAGCGCCTCCGCGTGTAGCTTGTACGGCTTGCCCGGAACCGGACCCTTGCCCGGCTCCAGGTATTGTGATTATTTTCACAAGCCGTTCAGGACACTCCGAATCCTCAAGCCAGGCTGCCCACGACATGGCCACCGACTCCATTCTCCGTCCCGGCGAGCTCAAGGACATCCTGCTGCGGGAGATCGAAGCCGCCGACCTCACGGCCACGGATGTGGCCGAGGTCGGGACCGTGCTGGAGGTGCGCGACGGCATCGCCCGCATCTACGGTCTCCAGTCGGCCATCGCGAGCGAAATGCTCGAGTTCACTGCCCGGGAAACCGGCGAGACGGTGGCCGGCCTGGTGCTCAATCTGGAAGAGGACAACGTCGGCGCCGCGATCCTGGGCGACTACCTCAAGCTGAAGGAAGGCGACGAGGTCCGCCGCACGGGCCGGCTGCTCGAGGTACCCGTGGGTCCGGCCATGCTTGGCCGCGTGGTGGACGCCCTGGGGCGGCCCATCGACGGCCGGGGGACGATCCAGGCCGCCGGGGCGCGTCAGGTGGAAATGGTGGCGCCGGGCATCATTGTCCGTCAGCCGGTCAAGGAGCCGCTGCAGACGGGCATCAAGGCCATCGACGCCATGATCCCGATCGGACGCGGGCAGCGGGAGCTCATTATCGGCGACCGCGGCACGGGCAAGACCGCCATCGCGGTGGACACGATCATCAACCAGAAGGGCACCGGCGTCGTCTGCGTCTACGTCGCGATCGGGCAGAAGCGCTCGACCGTGGCCACCGTGGTCGAGCGGCTGCGGGAGACGGGCGCGCTCGACTACACCATCGTCGTCGTGGCGTCTGCCTCGGACCCGGCGCCGCTCCAGTACATCGCCCCGTATACCGGCACCGCCCTGGCCGAGTACTTCATGTACGAGGAGGGCAAGCCCACGCTCTGCGTGTACGACGACCTTTCCAAGCAGGCCGCCGCCTACCGCCAGCTCTCGCTGATCCTCCGCCGCCCGCCGGGGCGCGAGGCGTACCCGGGCGACGTGTTCTATCTCCACAGCCGTCTGCTCGAGCGCGCCGCCAAGATCAGCGAGAACGCCGAGGTGGTGAAACTCGATCCGCGCATCCGGAAGCCGGGTGGCTCGCTCACCGCCCTCCCGATCATCGAGACCCAGGCGGGCGACGTCTCCGCCTACATCCCGACCAACGTCATCTCGATCACGGACGGCCAGATCTTCCTCACCACCGACCTGTTCTATGCCAACGTGCGGCCGGCGGTGGACGCGGGCATCAGCGTGAGCCGCGTGGGCGGCAACGCGCAGATCAAGGCGATGAAGCAGGTGGCGGGTCCGCTCCGGCTCTCGCTGGCGCAGTACCGGGAGCTGGAGGCGTTCGCCCAGTTCGGCTCGGATCTCGATGCCGCCACCCAGCGCCAGCTTGCCCGCGGTGCGCGCCTGGTCGAGGTGCTGAAGCAGCCGCAGTACCAGCCGGTGCCGGTCGAGCGTCAGGTGGCGATCATCTTCGCCGTCACCAACGGCTACCTCGACGACGTCGAGGTGGCGCACATCCGGCAGTGGGAGCGCGACTTCCTCGACTATCTCGGCGCGTCGCACCCTGCCGTTCTCAACGACATCCGTACCCGGAAGGCGCTGGACGACGACCTGACCGGCCGGCTCAAGGCCGCCATCACGACGTTCAAAGCGCTCTTCGTGGCCGACTGATGGCGAAGAGCCGGCAGCTCAAGGGACGGATCCGGTCCGTCCAGAACACCCGCAAGATCACCAAGACGATGGAGCTGGTGGCCACGTCGAAGCTCAAGCGGGCGCAGGACCGCGTCGTGGCGGCGCGACCCTACGCCGACGCCCTGCGCGACGTGATCGCCGACCTGGTCACGCCGGAGCTGGCCCAGCGGTTTCCGCTGCTCCGCCAACCCGCGCCGATTGCCCGGGGCGGCCCCCGGCGCGCCGCCGTCATCCTGCTGACCTCGAACCGCGGGCTGGCGGGCGGCTTCAACGCCAACCTGATCAAGGAAGCCCGCCGCCGGATCGAGACCCTCGAGGCGGACGGCTACGTGGTCGAGCTCTACGGCGTGGGCCGGAAGGGCATCGGCTTCTTCCGCTACCTGGGCCGGACGCTCGCCAGCGAGCGGATCGACATCGGCGACCGGCCCACCGCCGCCCATGCCGCCGAGATCGTGGCCCCGCTCCTCGAGGCGTACGCCGCGGGGGAGCTCGCCAGCGTGGACCTGGTGCAGGCGCGGTTCATCAGCGCCCTGCAGACGCCGCCCGCCGCGGTGCGCATCCTGCCGGTGGAGGCGCCGGCCCCGGGGGCGGCCGCGCGCGATTACCTGCTGGCGCCGAGCGCGGAGGCCATCCTCGAGGAGCTGCTGCCGCAGTACGTGCGGAACGCGGTCTACCGGGGCCTGGTCGAGACGGCCGCGGCCGAGCACGGCGCCCGGCGCACGGCCATGAAGAACGCCACCGACAACGCGGGCGATATTCTCGAGCTGCTCAAGCGGACGTACAATCGCCAGCGGCAGGCCCAGATCACGCAGGAGATCGCGGAGATCGTGGGCGGGGCCGCGGCGCTGCAGGGCTGAGCACGACGGAGCGGGACTCTCCGTCAACCAGACACACACGGAGCCACATCATGGCAACTGCCATCGCAACCGAGAAGACGGGCGTCGCGCCGAAGACGCAGCAGAACATCGGCCACGTCGTCCAGGTCATCGGCCCCGTGCTCGACGTGGAGTTCGAGCCCGAGCACCTGCCGGAGATCTATAACGCGCTCACCATCGAGGACGCGAGCGGCGCCGTGCCGGTGAAGCTCACCGCGGAAGTGCAGCAGCACATCGGGCAGAACCAGGTGCGCGCGGTGGCCATGAGCACGACCGACGGCGTCACCCGCGGCATGGAGGTCACCGATACGGGTTCTGCCATCACCGTGCCGGTGGGCGACGCGGCACTCGGCCGCATCCTCAATGTCCTGGGCGAGCCGGTGGACGGCGGCACGCCGATCCCGGCCTCCACGCCGCGCTGGCCCATCCACCGCGAGACTCCGAAGTTCACCGATCTCGAGCCCAAGACCGAGATCTTCGAGACCGGGATCAAGGTCGTCGACCTGATCGCCCCCTTCGTGAAGGGCGGCAAGATCGGGCTGTTCGGCGGCGCCGGCGTGGGCAAGACGGTCGTGATCATGGAGCTGATCAACAACGTGGCCAAAGGCCACGGCGGCAAGTCGGTCTTCTGCGGCGTGGGCGAGCGCACCCGCGAGGGGAACGACCTCTACCTCGAGATGGAGGAGAGCGGCGTCATCAAGAGCTGCGCCCTCATCTACGGGCAGATGAACGAGCCTCCGGGTGCGCGGCTCCGCGTCGGCCTCAGCGGCCTCACGGTGGCCGAGTACTTCCGGGACGTCGAGGGGCAGGACGTACTGCTCTTCATCGACAACATCTTCCGCTTCACCCAGGCGGGTTCCGAGGTCTCCGCGCTGCTCGGCCGGATGCCGAGCGCGGTGGGCTACCAGCCGACGCTGGCGACGGAGATGGGCGATCTGCAGGAGCGGATCACCTCCACCAACAAGGGCTCGATCACCTCGGTGCAGGCCATCTACGTGCCCGCCGACGACCTCACCGACCCCGCGCCGGCCACCGCGTTCGCGCACCTCGACGCGACCGTCGTGCTCTCGCGCGCCATCTCCGAGCTCGGTATCTACCCGGCGGTGGATCCGCTCGACAGCTCGAGCCGCATTCTCGATCCCCAGTTCGTCGGCGAGCGGCACTACAACGTGGCGATCGGCGTACAGAAGACGCTGCAGCGCTACAAGGCGCTGCAGGACATCATCGCGATTCTCGGCATGGACGAGCTGAGCGAGGAGGACAAGCTGGTCGTCGGGCGCGCGCGGCGCCTGCAGCGCTTCCTCTCGCAGCCGTTCTTCGTCGCCGAGCAGTTCACCGGCTTCCCGGGGAAGTACGTGAAGCTCGAGGAGACCATCTCGTCGTTC
>JAICUF010000168.1 GCA_025935995.1 Gemmatimonadales bacterium | reverse complement strand
CACGAGCGGCAGGTCGCGGATGGCGGCGAACGCCGCAGGGTCGATGAAGCGGTATTGGGTGACTGCCATCACAACGAATAGATAAACGACTGCTCCAGTAAGCCGCTCCTCACTATCACACTGGGCCGGCGGCTGGGCCTCGCGATTACCGGAATCGGCATGTCTGCCTCAAGTCGCTCACACGGCGCCGCTTAACGGTGCAATGGCCAGTTTCGGAGTCGTCATTCCGATACGATTTCAACCTGCAGTTCGTTCACCGCCCCGGGAGTCCGCTTCGCCGATAATTCGAACGGTATCAACTCAGCGGGCTCGCCGGTACCGGCAGTTCGGCCAGCAGCCGCTCCGTGACCTGGTCGGTCGATATCCCCTCGGCCTCCGCCCGGTAGTTGAGCAGCACGCGATGCCGAAGGACCGGGAGGGCCACCGCCCGGAGGTCCGGAATCGTCACCGCGAAGCGTCCCTCCAGAACCGCCCTCGCCTTTGCGCCGAGGACCAGTGCCTGTCCCGCTCGGGGACCGGCGCCCCAGCGGACCCACTCCCGGACGGCGGAAGACACGGAGTCCGCGGGCCGGGTCGCCCGAACGAGCCGGGTAACCCAGCGCATGAGCTCGTCCGAGATCCGGACCTCCCGGACCAGTGCCTGCGCCGCGAGGATGTCGGCTGCGGTGACTACGGGAGCGACCTCCGGCAGCGCTCTTCCCGTGGTCCGCGCCAGCACCTGTTCCTCCTCGGCCTCGTTCGGATAGCCGATCCGGATATAGAGAAGGAAGCGGTCGAGCTGGGCTTCGGGGAGCGGGTAGGTCCCCGATTGCTCGATCGGGTTCTGCGTCGCGAGGACGAAGAAGGGGGGCTCGAGCGGGTAGGTGGTCCCGCCGTACGTGACCTCGTGCTCCTGCATCGCCTCGAGCAGGGCGGCCTGGGTCTTGGGGGGGGTCCGGTTGATCTCGTCCGCCAGCACGATGTTGGCGAAGACGGGGCCGCGATGGAACTTGAAGAATCTGCGTCCGCTCGCATGATCCTCCTCCAGGATCTCGGTGCCGATGATGTCCGTCGGCATGAGGTCCGGTGTGAACTGGATGCGGCGGAAGCGAACGTCGGCAGCCTGGGCCAGCGTTCGGATGAGGAGGGTCTTGGCGAGGCCCGGTACCCCCTCGAGCAGCGCGTGCCCGCCGCCGAGGAAGGCGATGAGCAGCTCCCCCACGGCCCTGTCCTGGCCCACGATCACCTTGGCGATCTCGGCTCGGAGCCCGGCCAGGCGGCCGAGCAGCGCATCCACCTCGGTCTCGGTGGTCGGAAGGGCGCTCACGGCATTACCCGAGCATCGCCTGCATCACGATGTTGATCCCGAAGCGGGTGTTGTCCTCGGCCAGAAACCGCTTGTTGCGGAAGTCGTAGTCCCACTCGCACCCGTAGTCCTTGTTGCTGTAGAGGACGGCGATCCGCCCGTCGAGCTCGATCGCCTTGAGGTAGTCGTGCACCAGGTCGTCACCCCAGCCGTTCAGCTCGAGTGCGGTGGGCGGCGGCCCGTCGGGAAAACGGAAGAAGGCGCTGTAGAGCCCGTGGCTCTTCGGAATCTTTCGGAGCGAGCCCTCGCCGAAGAGCTGCAGCATCTCGGCCTCGAACGAGCGCGCGAAGAGTCCGTCGATGTCGTGGTTGCAGTCATCGGCAAAGACGAAGCCGCCATTCCGGACGAAGCGCTCGAAGACGCTCCGCTCGTCGCGGCCGAACTGCACCAGCCGGTGGCCCGCCATGTATGCGAACGGCGTATCGAGGACCGCCGGGCTCGCGAGATCCACCACGTGTTCCCGGGTGTCGATCTGGACGGTGGTGTACTCGAGGAGCGAGTGCAGCAGATTCGCCGGCATCCGCTGGTCCACGTCCCAGTCGCCCGACTGGTAGCGGAGACGGACGAAGCGGAAGTCGGCCCGGCGGCGGTCGAAGGCGAGCGCACGCGCATGGGCGTCGGGGGCGAGGTGCGGCACCCACTACCTGACCCGGAAAAGGTCGATGCCCAGCTCGCCGTCCGCTTCGCCGCCCTGCCGCTCGGTGACGGCGAGCAGCCACGGGAGGCGGCCGGTGCAGGTCCGGATGCGACCCGGAACGGCCCGCGTGCCGAGATAGGCCCCGGTGGCCGAGAAGATGTGGATCTCGGTGGCCGTCCCGCCGCGCGACGCGGGCGCGAGGGCCGGCGGCCGTTGCCGAGCCGCCAGCGGCGCGGCCAGCGCGGAAAGCATGAGCGCCGGAACGACAGCCGTCGCCCGCCCCGGAATCATACCGCGTCGGACAGCGACGAGAACTCGAAGTCGCGCACTCGCATCGGCGGAATCAGGCAGCCGCGCACCCGCATCGGCTTGCCGAGCGCGTCCACGTTGTTCAGCATGATGACCGGCGAGTCGTTCCACCGGAAATTCTTCACCGCGTACTTGATCTGTCCGTTCTCGACGTAGAAGGTGCCGTCGCGCGTGAGGCCGGTGAGCAGCAGGGTCTGCGGGTCCACGAAACGGATGTACCACGTGCGCGTGAGCAGCACCCCCTTCGCCGTGTCGCGAATGAGGTCTTCGAGCGACGCGCTCCCGCCCTCCATGATGATGTTGGCCGGCGGCGGCGTCGGCTCGCGCTTCTGTTTCTCCGCCCAGTAGCGGGAATAGAAGAGGTTCTTCACCACCCCCTTCTCGATCCACGGCGTGCGCCGGAAGGCGCGCCCGTCGCCCAGCCAGGGCGAGGTCGGCACCTCGGCGTTGGCCGGATCGGAGTAGATGGTGATCCGCTCGTCCACCAGCTTCTGCCCGAGCTTCGTCCGGCCGCCGGGCGCCGCCATGAAGCTCCGGCCCTCGTCGGCGCTTCGGGCGTCCATGCTGAAGAGCATGTCCTGAATGAGCTCGACCGACGCCTCCGGCTCGAGGATGACGGTGTAGCGGCCGGGCTCGATCGCCCGGGCGTTCCGGCTGGCCACCGCCTTCTCGAGGGCGATGCGCGCGGTGGCGTCCGCGTCGAGCTGGCTCACGTCGTTGTAGTCGCGCGTGACGTATCCCGATCCGGTCCCGTCGTTGCTCCGCACCGTGGCCGAGTAGTTGATGCCGGTCTGGCGGTGGTAGGCGAAGAGGCCCGCGGTGTTCATCATGCCGCTCCAGTTCGCGCCATCCTGCAGGAAACCGGCGGCGGTGCACTCGCGCGCCTTGGCGGGCACGATGCTGCGCGAGGCCGCCTCCGCCCGGTATTCCGGCGTGATCCCCGCGGTCGCATCGAAGAATGCGCTGGTCGGCACGTACTGCTGCTGCGCCATCGGCGGCATGAACTCGGGGTCCACCGGCGCGAGCCGCGCCAGCTCCTCCGAGCGGCGCACCGCGCGCTCGATCGACGCGTCGTCGAACTGGTTGATGGTCGCCGTGCCCGAGCGCTGCCCGTAGTTCGACTGCACCACGAGCGACCGGTCGCTCGCGCGCCCCGCCGTCGTGACGGTGTTCCGCGCGAAGCGGATGTTGCCGCCCGCGCTGGTGCCGACGTTAGCCTCGCAGCTGTCGGCCTTGGAGAAGCTGAGGGTCTTGGTCAGGATCGCGCGGGCGTCCTGCTCGCTGAGCGGCGGCATCAGATCTTCCTCGCGGTGTTGAGCACGTTCACGCCGTTGAAGCGGCTGGTCACCGAGCCGT
>JAICUF010000185.1 GCA_025935995.1 Gemmatimonadales bacterium | reverse complement strand
GGCGCGGAGGCGAACGAGAACGCGCTGCACCTGGCGCGAAAGACCACCGGCCGGCAGGGCATGGTCTCGCTGGCGGGCGGCTGGCACGGCCGAACCGTCGCGACGCTCGCCGTCACCGACGGCGCGAAATACGAGGAGGGCGCCCGGCGGGCGGGCATGCCGCTCTCGCGGAAGGTGGCGTTCAACGACATCGCCGCCCTCGATCTCGCGGTGGACGACACGATCGCCGGCGTCATCATCGAGCCGGTGCAGGGGATGTCGGGGGCGCGCGACTGCGCGCCGGAGTTCCTGCGGGCCGCGCGCGACATCTGCGATGCGCGGGGGGCCCGCCTCATCTTCGACGAGGTGCAGTGCGGGGTCGGGCGCTCGGGCAGCTTCACCGCGGCGGAGTCGTTCGGCGTGGTGCCCGACCTCCTCACCATGGCCAAGGGGCTGGGCTCGGGGCTCCCGATCGGCGCGCTGCTCGCGACGCGCACGATCTCCGAGCAGCTGGTGATCGGCGACCTCGGCAGCACCTTCGGCGGCGGGCCGGTGCCCTGCGCCGCCGCCCTCGCGACCATCGGCGTGATCGAGCGCGAGGGGCTGCTCGACAACGTGAAGGCGGTGAGCGCCCATCTCCGCGCGGGGGCGCTCGCCCTCGGCATCCCGGGCGTGCAGGGGCGCGGTCTGCTCCTCGGCCTCCGCCTCGGGCGGCCGGCCGTGGCGGTACAGCGCGCGCTCTTCGAGCGGCGCGTCCTGACCGGCACGGCGTCGGACCCCGAGGTGCTGCGGCTCCTGCCGCCGCTCTCGTTCTCGCTCGCCGAGGCCGACCTGCTGCTCGACGCACTGAAGGAGGTGCTGGCGTGACCGACCGCGACTTCCTGGCCATGGAGGACTGGTCACCGGAGGAAATCGGGGCGCTGCTGGACCTCGCCGCGCGGGTGAAGCGCGGCGAGGTGAGCGGCGGCCTGGAGAAGAAGGTGCTCGCGATGGTCTTCATGGACCCGAGCCTCCGCACGCGGAGCAGCTTCGAGACCGGGATGTTCCTGCACGGCGGCCACGCCGTCGTGCTGGAGCCGGGCAAGGGCAGCTGGGCGCTGGAGACGGAGGAGGGCGCGGTCATGGACGGCACCGCCGTCGAGCACATCGCGGAGGCCGCGCGGGTGCTGGCGCGGTACGCCGACGCGCTGGCGGTGCGCGCCTTTCCCCGCGGCACCGACTGGGCCCAGGAGCGCGAGGACCGCGTCGTGCGGGACTTCGCGCGCTACGCCGACAAGCCGGTCATCAATCTCGAGTCGTCCCGCCGCCACCCCTGCCAGGGGCTGGCCGACGCGATGACGCTCCGCGAGAAGCTGGGCGAGACCCGCGGCAAGCGCTTCGTGCTCTCGTGGGCCTGGCACCCGAAGCCGCTGCCCACGGCCGTCCCCGCCAGCGCCGCGATCGCCGCGGCGATGCTCGGCATGGACATCGTGATCGCGCGGCCGGAGGGATACGACCTCGACCCCGACGATACGGCACTCATCCGGCAGATCGCCCGGCAGAACGGCGGCATGTTCCAGCTGAGCGGGGACTGCGACGACGCGCTGGTCGGCGCCGACGCGGTGTACGTCAAGTCGTGGGGCTCGCTCGAGCATTTCGGCCGGCCCGACGACGAGGCCGAGCTGCGCCGCGGGCTCCGCGACTGGCGGCTCACCGTGCCGCGGCTCCGGAACACGCGGGGAGGCAAGGGCGTGGTGATGCACTGCCTGCCGGTCCGGCGGAACGTCGAGATCGACGACGCCGTGCTCGACGGCCCCAACTCCGCCGTGGTGGACGAGGCGGAGAACCGCCTGCATGCGCAGCGCGCGCTCCTGCTCGAGCTGATCGGCACGAGGACCACGCGATGAGCATCGATCCGGCCCGCGGCATCGCGGGCCTCAAGGGCGCACTCCGCTACGTGCGCGCCTACCGCGACCAGGTCTTCGTCGTGAAGCTGGGCGGCGACGTGCTGAACGACGCCGACGTGCTCGACCAGGTGGCGGCGCAGATCGCGCTCCTCTCCTCGCTCAGCATCCGCCTCGTCGTGGTGCACGGCGGCGGCCCGCAGGCGACCGCGCTCTCCCGCCGCCTGGGCCAGGAGCCGACGATCGTCGCGGGGCGCCGGGTCACCGATGACCAGGCGCTCGACGTGGCCAAGATGGTGTATGCGGGGACGCTGAGCACCGACCTGGTCGCCGCGTTGCGCGAGCACCGCGTGCAGGCCGTCGGGCTGAGTGGGGTGGACGCCGACCTCATCACTGCCCACCGGCGCCCGCCGGTCTCGCTCGTGGATGATGCCGGGGCCACCCGCGTGGTGGACTTCGGCCACGTGGGCGACGTCGACCGGGTGGATCCGCGGGTCATCACCACGCTGGTCGAGGCGCGGTTCGTGCCCGTGGTCGCGAGCCTCGCGGGCGACGACGAGGGCAACGTGTACAACGTCAACGCTGACACCGTCGCGGAATCGCTCGCGGTGGCCCTCCGCGCGCAGAAGCTCATCTTCCTCACCGGCGCGCCCGGCGTGCTGCGCGACCGGGCCGACCCCTCCACGCTCGTCACCTTCGCCGATCCCGACGATCTGGCCGGGCTCATGGCCAGCGGCGCGCTGGCCGGGGGGATGCGCCCGAAGGTGGAGGCATGCATCCGCGCCGCGACCGGCGGGGTCGAGCGGACGCACATCATCGACGGCCGCGCGCCCGATGCGCTCCTGCTCGAGGTCTTCACCGGCTCGGGCTGCGGCACCATGATCGTCGGGCGGAAGGAGAAGGCGACCTACCTTGGCGTTGACCTGGCCGGCTGAGGTCGAGCTCCTCCGGGAGCTGGTCGCCACACCGTCGGTGAGCGGCAGCGAGACGGCCGTCGGGTCGCTCGTCGAGGAGACGGTGCGCCGGTGGGGACTGCCCGTCGAGCGC
>JAICUF010000055.1 GCA_025935995.1 Gemmatimonadales bacterium | reverse complement strand
CTCGTGACGGCGGCCCCTCTCGGCGCGCAGACCGGCGTGGATACCGCCGGCGCCGGCGCCATCATCAATCAGGCGATGGACCACTCGGATGTCATGAAGAATCTCGAGTATCTCGCCGACATGATCGGTCCCCGCCTCACGGGCTCCCCCGCTATGCGGAAGGCGAACGAGTGGACGGCCCAGCGCTTCCGCGACTACGGCCTGACGGCGAACCTGGAGCCGTGGGACTTCGGCATCACGTGGGAACGGGGCGCGGTCAGCGCCCGGCTCCTCTCCCCGTTCCCGCGCGCCGTGGTGGCCGAGAGCTGGGCGTGGACGGCGGGCAACGGCGGAAAGGCCGCGGCCGGTCCGGTGGTGCACGTGAACGTGTCGAGTCCCGAGAGCCTCGCCGTCTATCGCCCGAAGATGAAGGGCGCGTGGCTCCTCACTTCTCCTCCGGCCACCATCCGCAACCCCGACGGTCCTCCGATGACCGCGGCCGATTCGGCGGCGCTGCGTGAGCGCTTCCGGGGTCGCGGCCGGCCGGTCGGCGACACCTCCGCGGCCGCGATCGCGCGGCGCCGGCAGTTCCAGGTCGATCTGCCGTATCTCCTCAAGCAGGCGGGCGCGCTCGGCCGCCTGACCGACGGGGCCAAGGAGCAGGCGCTCCTGACCATGAGCGGCTCGCCCTACAGCGTCTCGCCGCTCCCGAACCTGGTGATCTCGCACGAGGACTACGCGATGCTCTACCGGCTGATCGAGAACGGCACGACGCCCCGGTTCGAAGCCGCCGTCACCAATACGCTCGGGACGAAGCCGGTGCAGCAATGGAACACCGTGGCCGAGATCAAGGGCACCGAGAAGCCGGGCGAGGTGGTGATCCTGGGTGCGCACCTCGACAGCTGGGATCTGGGCACCGGGACGACCGACAACGGCACGGGCTCCATGGTGGTGCTGGAGGCCGCGCGCGCGATCGCGCAGTCCGGACTCAAGCCGAAGCGCACGATCCGGTTCATTCTCTTCAGTGGCGAGGAGGAGGGCCTGCTCGGCTCCGCGGCCTACGCGGAACAGCACGCGGCCACGGCCGACAGCATCCAGGCGGTGCTCGTGCTCGACAACGGCACCGGCATGATCACCGGACAGGCGCTGCAGGGCAGGAATCAGGATGAGCAGCTCTGGAAGGACCTGCTGGCGCCGGTCGCTTCACTCGGCGCGACGAATGTCCGCGAGGGGAACAAGGGTGGTACCGACCACCTCTCGTTCATCCCGTACGGGGTGCCGGGGTGGAACTTCGATCAGGAGAGCCGCGGCTACAACCACACCCACCATTCCCAGGTGGACACCTACGATCACGCGGTGCCCGACGACCTGAAGCAGGCGTCGGCCGTGATGGCGGTGACGGCGTACGAGCTGGCCAACCTGCCGACGCTGCTTCCGCGGGGGGAGAAGACGGAGGTACGGCCCCGGACGGTCGGCAAGCCCTCGCCGGGACTGGCGGGGCGCTAGGCGGCGGGGCGGGGCGGCAGCGTCACGGAGCAGGTCGTGTCGAAGCCGCCCCGCACGTTGTACACCGTCGTCACCACCAGCTCGCGCGGCTCCAGCGCGCGGAAGAGATCGGTCGCGATGCGGGCGGTGGCATGCTCCTGGAAGATCCCGACGTTCCGGTAGCTCGTCACGTAGTACTTGAGACTCTTGAGCTCGATGCAGCGGTCGGACGGGACGTACTCGATCCGAAGGACCGCATAGTCAGGCAGGCCGCTGTAGGGGCATACCGCGCTGAACTCCTTCGTTTCCGTCACGATGCGCTGCCCGGGGCCTTCATAGCCGAAGGTCTCGAGCACCGCCACGTCGATCTCCTCGGGTCCCGCGAAGGGAATCGCGCGGCCTTCCGCTGTCGGCATCTTCCGCTCCTGAAGGTTCGATCCGGCCCAAATCTAGACGCTCGGCGTCTCCGGTGACGGCTCCGGCCGGTGGGCGCGCACCATGCCGCGCTCGAGCCAGGCGTGCTCGCCCTTGAGGGCCTGCTGCGCCACCCGGTAGGTCGCCACATCGTCGTTGTCGAACACGGCATCGAAGCGGGCCTCCACCCGCCGCCGCGCGTGGCGGCTGAAGAGGTCGGCGAGGGCCACCGGCCCCTCGTTCGCCGCATCGGCCGCCACCATTCGCTGCGCCCGGGCGCAGGCCGCCGAGATGGCGAGCAGCTCGGCGCCGATTTCGACGAGCCGGCCCAGCACCGCCTGCCGCTTCTCGAGGCCAGGGCCGAAGCGGATCATGCAGTGGAAGAGCGTCCGCGCCAGCCGGCGCGACGTGCGGCTCACGAAGCGGATGTGGGTCGCCAGGCGGCCGAACTCGCTGAAGCGCGGCGCGTGGCTCCAGCCCAGCCAGAGCTTCGGATACCAGGCCGCGTAGTAGGCGCCCGACTTGACCAGCGTGCGGATCTTCTCGCCGCGCGGCACCTTCGGGTCGATGAGCGCGCCGGCCAGCCGGAGGTGCGTGTCCACCGCTTCGCGTGCGATGAACAGTCGCATGATCTCGCTCGAGCCCTCGAAGATCAGGTTGATCCGCATGTCCCGCATGAGCCGCTCGACGGGATCGGGGACCTCGCCGCGGCTGCGAAGACTGTCCGCCGTCTCGTAGCCGCGCCCGCCCTTGATCTGCAGCGTGTCGTCCACGATCCGCCAGGCTGTTTCGGTGTTCCACATCTTCGCCATCGCCGCCTCGAGGCGGATGTCGAAGCCGCCGCGGTCGGCCATGCCGCTCGCGAGATCGGAGACCGCTTCCATGGCGAAGACGTCCGCGGCCATGCGGCCGAGCTTCTGCGCGATCGCGTCGTGCTTCCCGATCGGCGCGCCCCACTGCACCCGCGACGCCGCCCAGCGCCGCGCGATCTCGAGACAGCGCTTGCCGGCCACGGCGCACGATGCCGGCAGCGTGAGCCGCCCGGTGTTGAGCGTGATGAGCGCCAGCTTGAGGCCCTTGCCCTCGCCCCAGAGGACATTCTCCACCGGCACCTTCACGTCGGTGAAGCGGATGATGCCGTTCTCGAGCGCGCGGAGTCCCATGAAGTGGAGCCGCTGGACCACCTCGACCCCGGGCCACGAGGTCTCCACGATGAACGCCGTGATGCGCTTCGGCCCGGTTCGCGCCATCACCAGAATCAGCTCGGCGATCGTTCCATTGGTGCACCAGAGCTTCTCGCCGTTGAGCACGTAGTGGGTGCCGTCCGCCGACAGCTCGGCGTGCGTGGCGACGGCGGCGGGATCGGAGCCCACGTTCTGCTCGGTGAGCGCGAAGGCCGACACGGCGCCGGCCGCGAGCCGGGGGAAATACGTCGCCTTCTGCTCCGGGGTGCCGAACAGCTTGAGCGGCTGCGGGAGACCGATCGACTGATGGGCCGAGAGCAGCGCCGTGACGTTGCCGTCGTGACTCGTGACCATGCCGATCGCGTGGGTGTAGCTCGTCTGGCTCAGGCCGAGGCCGCCGTAGTCCGCAGGAATCTTGATCCCGAAGGCCCCAAGCTCGGCCAGGCCCTCGATCACGTGCGGCGGGATCTTGCCCTCGCGGTCGATCCGGTCGCTGTCCACCTGATCGCGCAGAAAACGCTCGAGCTGCTCCATGAACGGGCGCGCCCGTTCCACTTCGGCGGCGTCGAGCTCGGGGAAGGGATGGACCAGGTCCAGGCGGAAGCGGCCCTCGAAGAGCTCGCGCACGAAGCTCGGCGATTCCCAGCTTTGCTCGCGGGCGGCTTCCGCGACCTCGCGCGCCTCCTGCTCGGTCGCGAGGGGAGCGTGCCGTGCGGCCGGTGGCCGGGCGGTGTCGGTCATGCGGATGCGTCCTGGAGGAGGTGGTCGGAGCGGATGGAGGACAGCGCCCGGAGTCCGCCGGTCACGAGCGCCACGACATGCTGCTTTCGCGCGGCGTGGGCCTCGGGGGTCGAGAGGTCCACCCCGACCGCGCGGGCGACCGTGTCCGCGTGCACCACCGGGAACCAGCAGAGCGAGACGATGCTGAGCAGGAGCTGCGCGGCCTCCCCCGACGGGGCGGGATCGAGGCCCAGCTCGGCGGCGATCGCCGCGAGCGCCTCTTCGCCGGCCGAGAGCGGCGGAGCGTCCTCGCGGCCGAGGCGGGCGGGGCCCCCGAGCGCCTCGCGCTCGATCAGGCGGACGAAGTTCGGGCGGGCGGAGAGGAAGTCGAAGTAGTCGGACACGGCACCGGCGAGAATCTCCTCGGCGGTGTGGTCGCCGGTGAGCGCGCGCTCCCGCCCGCTCCGGACCGCGGTCCGCACTTCGTCGAAGGAGCGCTCGAGGACGGCCTGATAGAGGTCGGCCTTGGAGCCGAAGAAGTAACCGGGCGTGCCGCGGGACACCCCGGCCCGGAGCCCGACCTCCGCCAGGCTCGTGAGGGCGTAGCCGTGCTCGGCGAAGAGCTGCTCGGCGGCGTCGAGGATGGCGGCGCGGGAGCGATCGGGGTCGCGCTCGCGATCGGATCTGGTCACCATTGGCTCCTTCGCTTGCTTGCTGGATAGCAAGTATGGGGTGCGCCGGCCGTCCCGTCAAGAATGCCGCGAAAAATCCGGGCTTGACCCGGGGCGGCAAGGCGCGAGCTTACGGCCATCACCGGGAGATTCCGATATTGACGTCGCTCGTCTGTTCCTCGTGTCACACCGCCCTCGCGGCGGAGACACCGCATTGTCCGTATTGCGGCCCTGAAGGGCCCGCGCTCATCGTCCGGGACGAGCATGAGCTGTGGGCCGACGACCAGCCGGATGCCGATGTGCCCGGCCGGATGGCTCGCGCCCTCGGCGCGCACTACCAGGTGACGCGCTTCCTGGGCCGCGGCGGCTTCGCCGAGGTGTATGAGGTGCGGGACACCGACCTGCAGCGGCGGCTGGCCGTGAAGGTGATGCGCCCCGACATCGCGTGGACCGGCGGCGCGCTCTCCCGCTTCAAGCAGGAAGCCCGCGCGATCGCACGGCTCAACCATCCGAACACCGTCCCGATCCATTTTGTCGGCGAAGGCGAGGGGCTCGTGTTCTACGCGATGCCCTACGTCGAGGGCCAGTCGCTCGGGGAGATCCTCCGCCTCGAGGGCGCGCTCGATGCCGAGCGCACGACGGCGATCGTGGTCCCGATCCTGGAGGCGCTCGACTACGCGCACCGCCACGGGCTCGTGCACCGCGACATCAAGCCGGACAACATCCTGATCGAGTCGGGCACCGGGCGGCCGCTGCTCGTGGACTTCGGCATCGCCAAGAGCATCGACGGCGAGAACGTGCATCAGACGCAGAGCGGCTTCGTGGTGGGGACGCCGCTCTACATGAGCCCCGAGCAGGCGCTGGGGCAGCCGAACGTCGACGCGCGCGCCGACCTCTATGCGATGGGCGCGGTCCTCTTCCAGATGCTCACGGGCGCGCCGCCGTTCCAGGGCGCCACCTCGCAGGAGATCGTGAGCAAGCATCTGACGGAGCCGGTGCCGGAGCCGGCGGCGCGCGACGTCCGCATTCCCCGATGGCTGAGCGACGTGATCCTCCGCTGCATGGCCAAGCGTCCGGGTGAGCGCTTCCAGTCGGCGGCGGAGGTCCTCGCGGCGCTGCAGCAGGCGCGGCCGCCGGCGGCCGGCGCCGTCACCGCCGCGCGCGTGGCGGCGCAGCTTGGCCGCGAGGCGCCGACGATCGAGATGGAATCGGTGTCGGCGCCGAGGCGCGGGCGCTGGGGCTGGGTGGCGGCGCTTGCGATCCTTGGCGCCGTGCTGGCGCTGGCCTGGCGCGGCCGGAGCGCGGCGACCGTCATCTTCCGGAACCGGCTGATCGAGCCCGTGACCGTCTCGTACGGCGGCGGCGAGCACCTCGTCGCGCCCGGCGACAGCGTCCGGATGCCGGTGGCGCGCGGCGCCATGCTGGACGCCCGCTGGCGCGCCCTCCGACCCCATTCCACCGCCGGCCGCGAGCTGGGTCTCACGCTGGAAGGGACGGTCCGGGACAGCGCGCCGCGCGGCGTCGTTCGCCGGGACATCAACGTCGCCACGCTGGGGCGGCCCATCGTGGCGCCCATCGTCACCAACCTCACGGCGGGGCCGCTCCGGGTCGTCTTCCGCGACGCGCGCGGCGTCGCCGTGGACTGCGACTGCGTCGTTCCGCCGGGACTCAGCTCGTCGATCGGCTATCGCGACGCATCCCTCATCTCGGCGGTCGAGTTCACCGACGAGGCGGGGCACACGGCGCGCGTGGTCGGGCTTGCCGCGCGGGCCGATCGCGCGACGGGCGCCGCGTCGATTCGCCTCACGCCGGCGGACTTCGCCCCGCAGCGGGTCAACCCGGAACGGCCGCGCGCGCCCGTCACCCTCGCCCTTCCCCTCCCGCGCGCCGAGCTCATCACCGACACGGTGCCGCTGCCACGGCCGGATACCACGCACCCGCGCGCCGAACCCGAGCACCGCCCGCCGCCGCTCCAGACCGACCCCCTCCGCGGGACGGTGACCAATCACTGAGCCGGGCGAGCGCCGGCGCGGGCTCCTCGCCGGCGCGATCCTCGTCGCGGCGCTGCTCACCTCGGTGGTCGGCTGGCGCGCGCTGTCGCACCCGTCCGCGACCGTAATCAACCGGCTGGTGCTTCCGGTACGGATTCAGGCGGAAGGCCTCACCGGCGACACGGTGCTCGCGCCGGGCGAGAGCCGGACGCTCCGGCTGCCCCGGTCCGGGTCACTCATGTTTCGCTGGGATGCGATCCGGCCGATGGTCGGCCCCCTGCCGGTGGGGGAGATGCTGAGCGGCTCGGCGCCGCTCGGTCGCGGGGCACGCGGGAGCCGCCTCACGATCGGCGCGCTGGGAACCGGCTTTGCCTGGTTCGCGCCGCTGATCACGAATGCCACCGGCGAGCCCGTCCGCGTCGTGGTGAATGCCGGCCTCGCGAGCGCATTCGACTGCGGCTGCGAAGTCCCGCCGGGCGCCGTCCGCATGCCGATCGGGTATTACCGGCTCTATCGCAACAGCACCGTCGAAGCACGCGACGGCGCGGGACGGTCCGCCCGGTTCGAGAACGTCGCCGTGAGCGTGCTGACGCCGGGAAACTCGGTCGGCATCCGGCTCAATTCCGGCGACCTCCGGCCCGCCCCTCCCGCCCGCTAGCGCCTAGTCCTCCGTCGGCGGCTCGCCGGCCGGGCGCCGCCGCCGCATCCCCGCGATGCTGCCCGGCGTCACGGCGTCGAAGCCGTACTTGTCGCGCACCCGGTCCACGGCGTCGGTGAGCCGGCGCAACCGGGCCCGTGCCGCCGGCTCGAAGAGATCGGGCGCCGACACGGTGGTCAGGTTCGTCGCCGCCACGCCGATCAGGCGGACGCCGCGATCCCGCTCGCGGACGTCGGCAAAGGCCGCCCGAAAGAGCTCGCGCGCGGCGCCCAGGAGCTCCGCGTCGAGGCTGGTCGGCACGTCAAGCGTGCGGCGCCGGGTGACGGTGCGGAAGTCGTCGTGCCGCAGCTTGAGCGTCACCGTGCGCGCGAGGAGCGACTCCTCGCGGAGCTGGGCCGCGACACGCGCGGTGAGGAGGGCCAGCATGCGCTCGAGCCGATCCGGGTTCCGGTCGTCGCGCGAGAGCGTCGTCTCGCGGCTCACCGAGCGGGGGAGGCGGTCGGCGCTGAGCGTGGTGCCGCCGTAGCCGTGCGCGCGGAGCTTGAGCGCCGGCGCGTCGTCCCCCACCAGCCGCTCCAGCTGCGCGACCTCCATGCGCTGGATCTGCACCACCTCGGTGAGCCCGAGCTCGGCCCAGCGGGCCGCGGTGCGTGGTCCGACGCCCGGCAGCGCCGCCACCGGCAGCCCCGCGAGAAAGCCCTCCTCCCATCCGGCGCGGACTTCCATCAGGCCGCGCGGCTTGGCGAAATCGGAGGCGAGCTTCGCAATCATCCGGTTGGGTCCGATGCCGACGCTGCAGTCGAGCCCGGGGGCCGCGCGGACGGCGTCGCGAAGCCGCTCCGCCACCGGCAGCAGCGAGCCGGGATAGAGCTGCTCGGTGCCGCCGAAGTCGAGGTAGGCTTCGTCGAGCGATGCCATCACGACCGTCGGCGAGAACTCGCCGAGCACCGCCTCGACCTGACGCGAGGCGGTGCGGTAGTGGTCGAAGGAGCCCTGGAAGAAGGTGGCGGCGGGGCAGAGCCGCACCGCCTCGGCGATCGGCATGCCGGCCCGTACGCCGTGTTTCCGCGCGCCGTAGGAGGCGGACTGGACGACGCCGCGCTGGTCGCGGCGGCCGCCCACCACGAGGAGCTCGATGTCGCGAAGTTCGGGATGGTGGCGACGGCAGACTTCGACGAAGAAGGCGTCGAGGTCCACGTGCATGATGCGGGCGGGCATGGGGGAAAGCTGGGGGGACCGGCGGTGGGCCGCTAGCGCCGCCAGACCGATTGACAGGCCATGGACCGGGCGGTAGGCTCAAGCGTCTCCCTGGTGTGGCCTGCCTGGGCCGGCCGAGTCGTCGGGTCCGGGTCTCATCTCAACGCACGGAATTCGTGGTCAGTGCTCGCCGGTTGGCCGGGCGGGGCGTCGTCCTGTCAGTGGCGATCGCTGGTGCCCTTCTCGGTTGCGAACGGCGGAGCCCATCGGCGGATGAGCTGCGCGAGCTCCTGGTCGCGCACCCGGACATCCTGTTTTCCGCCATCCGCGCGCATCCGGCGGAGTTCATGCTCGTCGTGCAGGGTGCCGCGCGCACGGCGCAGGGCCAGAACGCGGCCATCAGCGCGCGGGACGACTCGCTGCGGATCGAATCGGAGCTCCTGCATCCGAAGCACCCGGTGATCGAGCATCGGGCGGTGCTCGGAAACCCCGCCGCGCCGATCACGATCGTCGAGTACACCGACTTTCAGTGTCCCTACTGTCGCCAGGAGAAGGACGTCCTCGCGGACCTGATGAAGCACTATGGGGACAGCGTGCGACTGCTGGTGAAGCAGATGCCGGTCACGCAGCTGCACCCCCACGCGATGGCGGCCGCGCTCATGTTCGAGGCGGTGGCCCGGCAGGATCCGATGAAGGCCTTTCAGCTGTACGACGATCTCTACCAAAACCAGGAGCGCCTGGACCGGGACGGGCAGCGCTATCTCGAGGAGGCCGTCGGACGCCTTGGCCTCGACTCCGCCAGGGCCGTCCGCGACCAGCGGAGCCCGGCGATCCAGGCCATCGTCGACGCCGACCTGAAGGAGGGCGAGGGGTTCGGATTCACCGGAACGCCGGGCTTTCTGGTGAATGGAGTCTCGTTGCAGGGCGCGTATCCGCTGGACGCTTTTGTCCGACTGATTGATCGGCAGCTGGCTGCACGCGCGAGCGCTGTCCGCGCGGATTGACGTCAGAACGCCCGCAGCGGGCTCTGGCGATGACATACATCTCGGCACATGAGGAGGGGTTCCATGCGGCGATGGCAGATAGCGGCTTTGGGCGTGGCGATGGGTGCGACTGTCGTTGTGGGCGCGTGCGACAACAGCACGCAGGAGCCGACCGGTCCCTCGGCGGATCGCGGGCTGGTGGGGGCGCCGGAGGGCCCGATGATGGGAGTGCACTGGGCGCGTGGTGAGCACCCCGGCCCTGCGGCCGTTCATGGCCGGAAGCAGCCCGGGAACATCACGCTGCACGGCGGTTATATCATGCCGTCGAGCACGACCTACGCGATCTTCTGGGGCCCCGGCTGGAACACCAGCCCGGGGGACAAGATCGACGGAATCACGGCCTTCCTCAAGGCGTTCGGCGGAAGTGGCTACATCGGAGCTTCTACGGAGTACTACGGGATCGACAACGCGCGCGTCGGAACCGCGTCGGTCTGGAAAGCGACGTACGTTGACGGCGCTGCCGCGCCAACCAACGCGCCCCAGGTGTCCGCCGTGCAGAACGAGGTCTGCAAGGTCCTGAATGCCCAGCACGTGACGCCAACGACCGACGCAGTCTATAACGTGTACGGCACTACGCGCCGCGGTGGCGCAGGCTACTGCGCATGGCACAGCTACGGCTCCTGCAACGGAGTCAACATCCAGTTCGCCTGGTACTTCAACCTCGACGGTGACTCGGGTTGTGATCCGGCCGGCCAGACGGGTAGCTACGTCTCCGGCCACACGAATTCGCAGGGTCTCTCGGCCATTGCAAATGTGACGGCTCACGAGGTCTCTGAAACGATCACCGACCCGCGCAACGGTGGCTGGTACGATACCCAGAACGGGGAGAACGCCGACAAGTGCGCCTGGTCCTTCTCACCCACCGACTCGGGCATCGTCACGCTGAAGGCTGGCGTGACGTTCAAGCTTCAGATGGAGTGGTCGAACGCCGCGTTCACGGCGGGGACCGGTTATCCCAACCGGTACGGCCAGAACGCATGTCTTGACGGGAAGTAGACCTGCTTCTCGCTAGCCGACGAAAGCTCCGGGCGCACCGCCCGGAGCTTTTCGTTTTCCCCCAACCTTCTACCTTTCCGTCCGACCCTTCCAGGACAGCGCATGCGCGTCGCATTTCTCGGCCTCGGCGCCATCGGCACGCCGATGGCCGCGCACCTCGCCCGCGATCACGAGCTCACCGTCTGGAATCGCACCGGCGACCGGGCGCGGGAGTTCGCCGCCCGCCATGGAGCCCGCGCGGCCGCCACCCCGCGCGAGGCGGTGACGGGGGCGGATGTCATGCTTACCTGCTTGCCCACCTCGGCCGACGTCGCGAGCCTGCTCGACGGAGCCGACGGGATCATCGGCGGCGCCTCCCGCGGTGCCCTCTTCCTCGACTGCACCTCCGGCGATCCCGCCACCTCCCGCGCGATCGCCGAACGGCTCGCGCGACACGGCATCGCCTTTGCCGACGCGCCGGTGAGTGGTGGCACCAATGGTGCAGAAGCGGGGACGCTCACCGTCATGGTCGGCGGCGGTGCCGAGGTCTTCGAGCGCGCGCGGCCCGTGCTGGCGTCGTTCGGCAAGCGGATCGTGCACTTGGGGCCGATCGGCGCCGGCGATGCCATGAAGGCGGTCAACAACGCCCTCCTGGGCGCGAACATCCAGGCCGTGGGAGAAGGTCTTGCGACGCTCGCAAAGGCCGGCGTCGAGCCGCGGCTTGCCGTCGAGACGCTCAATGCCTCCAGCGGACGCTCCTTCGTGAGCGAGGCGCTCGTCCCCGATCGCGTGCTCACGGGGGCCTTTCCGCGCAGCTTTCGTCTCGCCCTGCTCGACAAGGACGTGGGCATCGCGCTCGATGTGGCCCGCGAGGCCGGCGTCGAGACGCCGCTCCTCGCGGCCGCGCGGGCTGCGCTGCACCGCGCCCGCGCGCTGCTCGGCGAGGAGGCGGACTACCTGGAGGCGATTCGCGTGATCGAGGAGCAGGCCGGCGTGGAGATCCGCGCTTGAGCACGGCGAGCGTGCGCCCCGCGCGCGCCGGCGACGTCGACCGCGTCCTCGAGCTGGTGGATGCGCTGGCCGACTACGAGCAGCTGCCCCGGCCCGATGCCGAGGCCCGCGCGCGCCTCAGGCGCGACGGCTTCGGGCCGGCGCCCCGCTTCTCCCTCCTCGTGGGCGAGCTGGACGGCGTGATCGCGGGCTACGCACTCTTCTTCGAGACCTATTCCTCGTTCCTGGCGCGGCCGACGCTCTACCTCGAAGATCTCTTCGTCCACCCCGACCGGCGCCGCGGCGGGCTCGGCCTTGCTCTGTTCCGGGCGGTGGCGGCGGAGGCCGTGCGGCGGCAGTGCGGCCGCATGGAGTGGTCGGTGCTCACCTGGAATCAGCTGGCCATCGATTTCTACGAGCGGCTGGGCGCCGTCCGCATGGAGGAATGGCGCACCTTCCGGCTCACCGGCGAGGCGCTCGACGCGGTGGCGCAACGGTGAGGCAGCCGCGCGCCACTTGCCGCCAGGCCGCGGCGTCCGCCACTTTGTGCATCCATGACGAGTCTGCCGCATGAGTGACTGGGCCGCGACGGAGCGGCTGCCCGCCGAGATCCAGCTGGCCGAGGGGGTCACCCTCCGGGGCGAGCTGCACCTGCAGGCGCGCGTCGCCTTTCACGAGGGCGCCGAGACGCCGCTCGAGATGCTCAACCGCGGGGACACGTTCTTCGCGCTGTCGGTCTCCGACGGGATCGCGTTCGTCTCGCGCGAGCAGGTGGCGGTCGTCACCTGTGCGCCGCCGCAGCCGGTGGCGCCCGACGCGGAGCGTCTCAACGCGGCCACCCGCTTCCAGCTCGAGGTCGTGCTCTGGGGCGGCGCCACCTACCGCGGGTGGGCCATCATGGAGCTGCCGGCCAGCCGTGCGCGGCTACTCGACTACCTCAACACCTCCGGCCGCTTCTTCACCGTGGCGACCGAGACCGAAACCCGCTACGTGAACCGCTCGCACGTGTCCATCGTGCGGCCCTTCGACTGAGTCTGCCGTGCCCCGTCTAGATCGATTCATTCAGGCCATGCACGAGCACCGCGCCGAGGCGCTGCAGCTCGCCCCGGGCAAGCCGGTGTCGCTCGTCGTGAAGGGGAGCGCCCGCGCGGTGACGAAGGAGCCGCTGTCCGACGCGCAGATCATCGGCCTCGTCCGCGAAATCGCGCCGGGCGACATCGCGGCACTGGTGACGCCGGGAGCGCAGCTCAGCTTCGCCTACCACGCGCCCACGGGGAGCATCGAGGTCGAGATGACGCCGGGCGCCGACGGCGCGGGCGTCCTGCTGCGCCCGACAGGGCAGCCCGTCCCCGCCGGCACGGCCGCCGCACAGAGCACGCGCGACCTGAGCGAGGCGCGGACGTCCATGGAGTCGCTGCTCCGCCTGCTCGTCGAGTCGAGCGCGTCCGACCTGCACCTTCGCTCCGGCGAGCCGCCGATCTACCGCCGCCAGGGCGAGCTCGCGCGGCACGAGGCCCCGGCGATTCCCGGCGAGCGGCTCTCCGACATGCTCGAGGCCATCATGCCCGCCGGCGATCTCGCCGGCTTTCGCGAGACCGGCGACATGGACTGGGCCTACGAGATCGAGGGCGTCGCGCGCTTCCGCTGCAACGCCGGCAACGACCGCCACGGCCCGTTCGCCGTCGTCCGCGTCATCCCTGCCACGGTTCCGACCGCCGACGAGCTCGGCCTGAGCCGCGAGATCCAGGCGCTCTGTCACCTGAACAAGGGCCTCGTGCTCGTCACCGGTCCGACCGGGTCCGGCAAGTCGACGACGCTCGCCGCCATGGTGGACCTCGTCAACCGCACGCGCTCCGATCACATCCTCACCATCGAAGACCCGATCGAGTTCGTGCACCCGAGCAAGCAGTGCGTCGTCACCCAGCGGCAGGTGGGACTGCACACGCGCGGGTTCAAGCAGGCGCTCCGCGCGGCGCTCCGCGAAGACCCCGACGTGGTGCTGGTGGGCGAGATGCGCGACCTCGAGACCGTCGCGATCGCGATCGAGACGGCGGAGACGGGCCACCTCGTCTTCGGGACGCTGCACACGACGACCGCCGCGTCGACCATCGACCGTATCATCGACCAGTTCCCGGCCGACCGGCAGTCCCAGGTGCGCATCATGCTGTCGGAGTCGCTCCGCGGCGTGATCGCGCAGATCCTCTGCAGGAAGATCGGCGGCGGGCGCGTCGCGGCCCGCGAGGTGCTGCTCTCGATTCCGGCGATCTCCAACCTGATCCGCGAGGGCAAGACCTTCCAGATCCCCTCGATCATGCAGACCAACCGGCGCACCGGGATGGTGACGCTCAACGACGCGCTGATCGAGCTGGTGGAGGCGAAGCTGGTCGAGCCGAAGGAGGCGTACCTCAAGTCCGTCGAGAAGAGCGGGATGGCGGCCCTCCTCAAGGCCAAGCGGCACGACACGTCGTTCCTGGGAGAGGCGTGAGCTGAGGCCGATTCTCGTCCTGGTGGCTCCCCAGGACATCGTCAACATCGCGAGCGCCTTCCGCATCGCCAAGAACTTCGGGATTCCCGACGTCCGGCTGGTGAATCCCGAGATCTTCGACGCCTGGCGCATCGAGGGGATCGCCCACAACACCGCCGACCTCGTGGCGCGCGCGGAGCACTTCACCTCGCTCGAGGCGGCGCTCCATGACTGCGTCTTCGCCGCCGTGCTCACCGGACGCGAGCGCGCCGCCAAGCGGCGCATCGTGCGGCCCCGCGAGGCCGCGTCGGAGCTCGTTGCCCGCGGCGCGGCGGGGCCCGTCGCCATCGTGGCCGGGCGCGAGGACAGCGGGCTCACCAACGAGGAGCTCGACCGCTGCCAGCTCCTCGTCACCATCTCCACCGATCCGGTCCATCCCTCCCTCAATCTCGCGCAGGCGATCGCGATCATGGCACACGAGCTGTGGGTCGCGCGCGGCGGCGACGCCGTCCCGTTCAAGCCGCCGCGCCATACGGCCGAGCCGGCCACCGCCGGCCTGCTCGAATCGCTCTTCACCGACTGGGAGCGGGCACTCTGGGCCATCGATTTCTTCAAGACCCGCCGGAGCGAGGCCGTCATGCGCGGGCTCCGCGAGATCGTCTATCGCGGCGAGCTGGACGGGCGCGAGGCGTCGCTCCTGCGGGCCATGGGCATCGAAGTGGTGCGCTATCTCGAGCGGCAGGGGATCGCCGTACCGCCGAGGACCCGCGCGGAATCCGAGTAAATCATTCGGAATCGCGATGGCGCGCCGTTGTGGAATGTGCGGTCCCCACTATACTTAGGCGCGCATCCGACGAGGCTGTCCGCCGCGCGCCGCCCATCGTTAAGGAGCTCACCATTCCCCGGCTGATCCTCACCTGAGATGATGAAGCGAATCCAGAGGCCCGGGCTGATCGTCGGAGGCGCCGCCGTCGCGGGGATCCTCGCTGTCCTGACGCTCGGCACGCCGTCGCGGGCGCAGCAGAAGGCCGCCCCGTCCGATTCGACCAAGGCCAGTGTGCTCACCGCGTCCGACATGGCCCACCTCAAGGGCCCTCGCCAGCCGATCTTCTTCCGTCACGACATCCATGCGGGTCAGTACAAGATCGAGTGCCAGTACTGCCACTACTCCGTGGCCGTCGCACCGGAGCCGGGGATTCCGTCGCTGCAGACCTGCATGGGCTGTCACGCGGTGGTCGGCGGCAGCGACAGCACCAATCGCGCGGAGATCCTGAAGGTCCGGAAGGCCTTCACCGACAACAAGCCGGTCGAGTGGACGCGCATCCACTTCCTCGCGCGCCACGTGCACTTCCCGCACTCGCAGCACATCAAGGCGCTGGGGCCGAGCGCCTGCGCCACCTGTCACGGCGACGTGACGCGCATGCCGCAGGTGTTCAAGGTCAACAACGTGAACAACATGGGCTGGTGCATCAGCTGCCACATCGAGCGGAAGGTCACGCGGGACTGCACCGCGTGCCACTACTAGCCCGCTCTTAGCCTT